>JAIPJX010000062.1 GCA_021733945.1 Verrucomicrobiota bacterium
TGCAACCTTTTGTTGCAGGTGCAACAAAAGGTTGCACTTCAAGGTTCACGCACGGTCAGACGGTAGTAGCGCAGATGGCCCGGAGGGGCCACATCCTCGATCACTCCCTCGGCAGGTGCCGAGAGATAGAACGGTCGGTTACCCACCGATTCCAAAGCACTCCAGCTGTCAGGATCGACCGGGTCCTCAGTCCATTGCACCTGGAAACCCAGGTTGGCTTTCCATGGAAACCGGAGCAGTGTCCGGTCCGGTCCCCTCTCAATCGTGAGCCGAACGCGATCGGTTGCGGAGCGGGGATCGGTCGCAAGGAGATACTCGGCGTAATTGATCGAGCCATCGCCGTCGAAATCGCCTTCAGGATCCGTGAGACGGGGAGCGTTCAGGACGATCAACCGGGAGCGCCAGCTCTCGTAACTCTCGAGTGCGGGCAGATCCTGCAGAATCCAGCTTCCGATGAGATCAAGCGCCTCCGAGTTGAGCACCTCGGTGCCCAGGGGAGGCATATGACCCTTCCCGGCATTGGCCAGGCGTTTCCACAGCACCGAGTGTTCAAGGGAACCCGGTTTGATCAAGCGGTCAAGAGGCGAGTCGGAGTCATGGACCGGCAGGCCCTCAATCTGACCGGTCTTCGTTCGGGGTGTGGCGATGCGGGCATCCCAAAGGCTGCGCCCCGGCCCCCCGGGTTGATGGCATTGAACACAGTTGACGTGCAGGTAGGATCGCACCCGAAACTCACGACTGGCGTTGGCATCGCTCGCGGTCACCAACTCGGGCAACGTCGCGGATGCCACCTCCGGTACATCCAAATATCCCGCCCCCGCCAGGGCCTCGACCTGGTTTTGATGAAACCCATCATAATCGACCAGTTGATTGAGCTGAGCGGTCTGAAATCCCAGAGCGTATCCACCCACCGCGGTGTGGCACTGCAGACACTGGGCCCGGCTCGGGTACCGCCACACCTGCGATCGCACCGCGCCGCCGTAGTGGGTGAGAATCGTTTCGCTGGCGCCCTCGTCCGGAACCAATCGAGCCCCCACTCCATCGGCATCCCAACGATAGGTCGCCCCGTGGATCCCAAAGTCGTTTTTCACCAGGACCCGGGTCTCCAACCGCCTTGCCGAAGAAGAAACCCCGTTGGTGATCTGCAGGTCGAAATGCTTGATCCATGTGGTTCCGGCAGGGAACTCCCAGGGTTGATCCCTGTGAAACTTGATCTTCTCGAAAGGATCAGGAAGCGAAAACCAGCGCTGTTTGACCGCCCGATCGGACCAAAACGGAACACGGACCGAATAGGGCACCACTCCCGGTGCCGGTTCCAAGGTTGTTGTGTTGGAAAATAACCCGGTGCCTTGAAGGGTCGCGGGCCATCCCTCCTCCTGCGCCCGGGGGAGCAACCTCCGAATAAATCCATTGAGCATGTCGGTCATCAGGATGTCCCCGGTCCGCGGATCCAGGCCAAAGGACGCGATGCCGGTCTGCCGGGCGATCCATTCGATGGGAATCGACTGTTCGTTGATGAGATTCGCCTGGGCCTCCCACGCCCTGGCAATCTCCGCCTGAATGACCCTCGCCTGGGGATCGATCGATCGGTACTGGGCCCGCAGCAAGTCCGCCTGTTCCTCACTCCGCTCAACCACCGGAGTCCGGAGGATTTCGGCGGAACCGGGAAACAAATCCGCCTGCCCGTTTTTTTCCGAGGCACTGACTGAAATCCGGAACCGCCCCAGGGTGATCCCGCTTCCCAGGTTCTGCCGGATCACCACAGCCAGCCAGACCCCGTTCACGGACTGGATCGGGGACTCGAAAGAATAGACGGCTTGATGGGCTCGACCCAGGGCCGGAGCGATGGCCCAACCGTTGGCAGGATCGCCATCAAGGGTCTGTTCGATCTCCCAACCAGCCTGTGAATAGTCGGCGCTCGGATTGATCAACCGCACCCGCCGACCCTCGGCGATTGTCGCTCCGGATGGAATTTCCCAGACTTCCACCTCCGAAATCACCACGTTGCCGGACGCACTTCTCCCAGGCCCGCCGCCTGGCAACCGCGAGTCCGGGAGGAGCTCCAACCGAATGGATCGGAGGGTGGCTTCCCCTGTTCCTCCGACCACCGTGTAGGTATCGGTCGGCACGGAAGCTCCCGAGGCGAACAGCGAGTGATCGGGCATCTCCTCCAGGCGTGTGCCGCCCAGAGCCCCTGCCTCGGCGACATCCAGCACCCGCCAACCCTGATCGACCTCCAGCCACGTCCGTTCCCACTCCGCCTGGCGTTTTGCCAGATCAGGACCCAGGTCCTTCAGATCTGACTCAAGTCCCGCAATCCGTTCCTGAATGGTTTTCAAACGGGCCGGTAAGTTCAGTGCCTGGGGACGAATCAGGCCGATATCCCCCGTCCAAAAGTCCGAGAACAGATAAGCTCCATCCAGGCTTGGAAATTTGTCGCCCCGGTACAACATCCCGCCGGCAATTGCTTTCCCGTTGCCTGCGCCACCGCCTTCGTAACCATACTCCGCCAACGGAGGCAGGAGGGTCGAGGGTTTGCGCCCAGCCTCCATCACGTTCGTGTGCGTGAGGCTTCCTTCTGTAAAGGGCCACCCGTAGTTGGCCCCCTTCCGGATCAGGTTCACTTCCTCCCGATAGGAGGACCCCGTGTCGTTGGAATAGAGGTCTCCCGTCAGCGGATCGAAGGAAAAACGCCATGGATTACGCAGGCCCATCGCATAAAACTCTGAGCGCAGCACCCGTCGATCCACCGGAACCCCATTGAAATGAGTGGCGTCAACGAACGGGTTGTCCGCCGGAATGAAATACCGGTCGGTCCCGCCCGAAAGTGGATTCGGAGGCAGATTTCCCGGACGTTTGTCGACGTCGATGCGCAGGATGCCCCCGAACAACGCCCGATCGAGCCGTTGCACCGTGGCCACACCATACTGTCCACCGTCGCCCACGGACATATAAAGATATCCGTCCGGACCGAACTGCAGATCTCCTCCTTCGTGCCACGGATCTCCATCGAACTGGGTGAAAAGTGGGATCTCGGAATCAGGCAGCGCCAGGTTGGGATTCTCTGGAGACCGTTCGAATTGAGCCAGACGCAGATTCACCCCCCCGAAGTCATCATTTCGGGAAAAAGTGTAGGTGACATAAAAACGTCCGTTCCGGGCGTATTCCGGATGAAACGCAATCCCAAGCAATCCCGATTCCTGTTCGGAAAAGACCCGATCTGAAATATCCAGGAACACCGTCCGACTGGGTTGCGCCAGATTGGTGAGCGTGATGATGCGCCCTGGTTTCTCGATTACAAAGAGCTGATTGGTGGCACCCGGGGGCACCCCGAAGCCGATCGGCTGATCAAACGTCAGTGGAAAGGCCAGGCCGGCCGTGTAGTGAAACCCACCCGGGTTCTTCGGCACCCGAAGACTGCTTGCGGGCAGGCGATAGATGCCCTGCACCCGCCCGGATCCCTCCGAGGCTCCCGGCAAATCTGGCAACCCGGCATCCGCACCCCAACCCGTCACCCTCAAGCCGGCAACGAGGAAACACCACACTCCAACGATTCTCCAAAACCGCACCATACACAGATCCCTGCCCATTTCTTCCTTTCCAATCAGCCATCCGAACCCTTCATTCCGGTGGCTCTTGCCTTTGATGTCATCCTTCCCCGGCACCGGACAAATACCCAGTGCCCTGTGCAAATAACCGCCCCGTATTCATTTGGCAAGATCGCTCTCCCGGTCGGGGTAAGGCGATCCGGTTTCATTTCCTGAGTAAGCGGCGAGGTGCGCTGCAAAGAGAAAAAAGGCGCTCGAATCCTGGTATCCCGTCCGCACGGGCCTCATTTTTGCCTGGCCTTGCTCATGTATTCCGCGCGCCCTGTCACCATATAATCCCAAACACCGGTTTTCCAGAGGCTCACCCGTTCCTGGTCTTGCGGCGATTTCGCAAGAGCTTCGGCCTGGTGGATCAACGCCCCGAGTTGGGCCATGCGCGCTTCCGTGCCCAGGATTTCCCAGGCGATCTGTTCGGTTTGATGATGCCCTCCATTTTGGTCCCAGTGGGCCGGGTTCGCGTAAGTCTCCTCAATCAAGCTGTAAAAGGCCCGCATCGGCTCAGCGGCGTCTCCAAAATAGAGCGAGAAAAATTCGCCCAACACCGAGTCCACATCGAGCGTGGGATCATCGTACAGTTTGAGCGTCACATAAAAATCCACCTGCTCGCCGATGCCGCAGAAAAACGTTCCCTGCACCCCGTCCCGCGCATAGCGTCTGGCGAGTTTGGCCAGTTCATGAGCGGAGAATCCCGGAAAACAATGCCACTTGCGAATCACGGCCGGTTCTTCGGGAAAACAGTAATAATTCCAAAGAAACACGGGACGCCCATCGCTCACCCACCGGGAGTAGTGACCCAGTTCATTGGCATACGCGGTCATGTGCCAGTAGTTGCGAACCTGCATGCACGGAGCAATGGCCACGTTCGAATCCAGCTTAAACTCCGTGGGATACCAGAAATAACTTTCGTAGGCCAGGGTGCAAAGATACTTGTCGGGATGCGTTTTCCTGAGTTCGCGGGCCACCCGGTTGACGAATCGGAACCAGAGGTGCGATCCGCGGCCGTCGTTGAAGATCACGCGTCCGGAGGGCGTCCTTGGCACATCCTCCGCATGCGGTTTCAGCAGGCGGCTGCATTCGTCACATTTGCAGAAGGTCGCTGCGTCCTCAGGCACTACCGGATAATAATCACTGCCCTCGGGGAGTGTCAGATCGGGAACTTTTTTTCCGTCAAAATAATCCCGTGCATCCTGAGCCACCTGATTCGCCAGAGATTGGGAAGAGTAGCACAACTTTCCGCCACCCCCGTCGGCATAGAATTCGGGATGTTCATTCCGCGGAAACCGGGCTGGATACTCATGCAAGGTATGGCTCGTGAACCACGGAATGCCTCCGATGCGCATCCGGCGTTCGTAAAGGCGAATGGCGTCCTCGGGCGGATTTCCATATTGACCATTCATCAACGGCCAGCGCCAGGTGAGGCTTCCGGAGATGTGTTTGATGGCCGGTTCACGCCGCACATCGGTGCCTTCAACCACCAGCGTGCGTGCCTTGGGGACCACGACCGACTGGGATCCCGGACCATAAAAACGGACGCCGCAAAACCGCTCCAGGAAATCATAGGTGGCGCGCAACGTTCCCTGATCGTCAAACATTCCCGGGATCAGAATTTTCTCCACGGCCGCATTGGCACCCGTGGCACTCGCGTAATCGATTTCCGAACCGGTAATGGTCACGGCGTCGCGCCCCAGCAGGGCAATGCCCGCGTCCGAGAACCGAATCACATACTCGTACCGTTTCAGACCAAGCCCTTCTACATCCTCCGGCCACATTCCAGGCCCGGGTTTCACGCCGTTCATGGCGATTCGCACTCCGGCTATTCCGGGTCGGTCGATGATGGCAAACCGGGTTCCTGTGATCAGTTCGAAGAAATGCTGAAGTTCACGTGCCGCCAGATTGACCGATGGCGAGGATCCGACCGAGGCAACGATGGACGCCTGTGCGACACCGTCGCGGACCAGAGTCTGAGAGCCATCGGCGACCCCGGTTGTGGACAAAAGAATTGCAGCGGTCAATCCCGGGAACCATCGCCTCCAGACTGTATTGAACATGAGATGCATCAACGCGCAGCGTAGCCATCCAGGATTTTAAAGGGAAGGTGAATCGCCAACGTCACGGATGCCGGTCCCGACAAGCGCGCGGCGCGGAAACGATCGCGAGCCCCCGCCCTGCTCCCGTGTGCACCGGGACTCATTCGAACAGACCCTGGATCTCCTCCCAGGTCATGTCGTCCGCAAGCGAATCCTCTCCGCCGATCGTAGCCTTGATGATCGCGCGCTTCTTCTGCTGAAGCGCCAGGATCTTTTCCTCGACGGTACCGCGCGCGATCAATTTGTAACTCGTCACCACGCGCGTCTGGCCGATGCGATGGGCACGGTCCGTGGCCTGATCCTCAACCGCCGGATTCCACCACGGATCGAAGTGAACCACCGTATCCGCTCCGGTCAGCGTGAGGCCAACGCCACCCGCCTTGAGGCTGATGAGAAAGACCGGGATGTTCGCGTTGGCCTGGAATTTTTCCACCACGGCACCGCGATTGTTTGTCGCGCCGTCCAGGTAGCAGAACTCGATCTTCTCCGCCACGAGCTTGTCTTTGAGCAGGGTGAGCATGGAAACGAACTGGCTGAATACAAGCACGCGATGCCCACCATCGATCGCTTCCTCCAGCAGTTCGCTAAACATCGCCAGCTTGCCTGAACTATCATCGGTGAACTCGACGCCCTTCATCTTGAGAAGCCTCGGGTCGCAGCAAATCTGGCGCAACCGCAGGAGCGCGTTGAGCACCACCATCCTGCTCCTGGCAAGACCCTGCGCCCCCACCGCCGCCATGACTTCCTTTCGGCTGACAGCCAGCACCTGTTTGTAAAGTTTCGACTGTTCGGCCGTGAGTTCGCAGAAGGAGACCTGCTCCAGTTTTGCGGGCAGGTCCTTTGCCACATCGGTCTTGAGCCGGCGCAGGAGGAAAGGACGAAGCCTCCGCCCGAGCCGCGCCTGCGTGGCCTCATCCTTGTCACGGGTGATCGGCTGCTCGTAACGCTCCCGGAAATCCGCCGCCGAACCGAGGTATCCAGGCATGAGAAAGTCAATGATGCTCCACAGGTCGAGCACCGAGTTTTCCATCGGCGTGCCGGTGAGCACGAGCCGGTGCCCGGCACGCACCGTCTTCACCGCGAGGGCATTCTGTGTCTGCCGGTTCTTGATGTGCTGCGCTTCATCGAGCACCAGCGTGTCAAACTCCAGCTCCCGATATCGCTCGGCGTCCCGCCGGATGAGCGCGTAACTGGTAACGACAAGGTTGCTCTGGAGAACATCCTCAAACCGTTCATGGCGTCCGGTGCCCTGCAGTGGGACCACCTTGAGTTCCGGTGTAAATTTCCCTGCCTCAGCGACCCAGTTGAAGACAAGCGACGTCGGGCAGACGATGAGCACCGGCCCGGAGAGCATCCGGTTCGTGTGGCACCAGTTGATGAAGGCGAGGGTTTGGAGCGTTTTGCCAAGGCCCATTTCATCGGCCAGGATGCCGCCGAATTTGTTTTCACGCAGGAATTGCAGCCACGCAACACCCTGTCTTTGATACGGGCGCAGCACGTCCTCCAGCGGCCCGAGCGGCGGGCACACGAGCTTCGTCCGGCCACTCTGTTGCCCCGCGCGCTCGCGCCAGGCGGAGGACGCCTGAACCTGCCACCCGGGCTGCTGGCGGAACGTTGCGTCGAGGAAACCCGCCTGGACGTTGTTGAACCGGTACCCGTTGGAGTGCTGTTGCGGCGCGCAATCGCGGAGTACTTCGTTGAATTCCTCCAGTGCGCTCGTATCAATCAGAGCGATGCGACCGTTCTTCAGACGCGTGGTGCCGGAACCGGAGAGGATCAAGCGCTGAATATCCGCCGCCGAGAACTTCTCACCGTCCTCCGACGCCAGGGACATCGTGACGTCGAACCAGCGCTCGCCCGATGGCGTGATTTGGAACCGCGGCTCCAGTCTCTCAAAGTTCTTCGCGGCGCATTGCTCGAGCCGTTCCTCAAGGGACACCTCCCACTCCCCCTTCCAGCGTGGATAATCGCGCGCGAAAAAACACACCACCGCCCCCTCCCCGTGCAGATTCCAACGGCCCTGCGGGTCCGGTCCTCCGAAACCGGCGGCACGCATCCGCTCCCCAGCCGCGAGCTCCGCACCGAAGTCGCGAGTCGAGTAGCGCGTGGTGCATTTCGGATCCGGCAACCAGAGGGACTCGTCCTTGGTGGTCACACCCACGGTCATAATGCGCGGCCCATAGGCGCACTGCAGCTGCGCCTGGATCTGCGTCAACCCGCCCTGAAGAGCCAGGATGAAGCGCGGCGGCTGCGGTTCCAGGGTGAACTCATCGAGTCCGAAATTCGGGTCCACCTCGCTTTCCGCCTCGAGCACGACCAGTTCCTGGCTGAGGAAAAGCGGCACGCGTTGCCTCGAGAGTTTCAGCGGGGCACGAAACAAATCATGCCATTGCTTCGGCAGCCCTACCCGGTCCAGCGAATCCCCCCGAAACGCCCAGAGTATCTGGCCCCGAATGAGCGTCGGCGGACTCATTTCTGGAGGTAAATTCAAACGAATCTCGCCGGACGTTTCGAGCGTTACCTCCACGGGAACACGCCACGTCGATGCGCCGACTGCGATCGGTTGGCTGCGGCCGAGCGAAACGCGCGGATGGCCTGCCAGCACCTCAAGCAGCTGAACCAATTCCGCCAGATTGAGCATCAGCCCTCCGGGGGTCTCGTCCCCTGCGAGTTCCTCAGCCTTCTGGAGCAACTGGGTATCTGCCGGGGAAAGCGAAAACAATCGATCCATGGGCAACCCGCTCAACGGGCCCCGCCCCCGGCTCCACTTCCCCTCGAAGCCAACCATTACCTTGCCGCGTTCGAGCGCCGCCGTGAACGTCACCGGCAGAACCACGAAAATTTCCAGAGCCTCCCCCTTGGCACCCCGCCTCAAGCGCGGTCCCGCTTCGGGTTCCGGCTCAACAACAGGGCGCACTCTCCCCAGGCCCGCAGGCAGGCGCGTTGCCGTGTCGCCCCCCCTGGCGGGGGCTTTTGATCGGTGGAGGTGATGCAGTCCGATGGCAACGGAATGCGCGCAGATGACGCCTGCTTCCCTCGCCGCACGGCAGGTGCAGAGGTTGTCGATGTCCAGCGGCCCCTTGATGACAAGGCCGGCTCGAAATGAAGCCTCGCCCTCCCTCACCACTCCCTTCAGCAGGGGCGGTGTCCAGTTCGATGAAAGCACATTCCCATCCGCCAGCAGCAACCGGGCGCTTTCAACTGCCTCCCGGCCCGCCGCCCTTCTGAGAAAAGCCTCGGTCAACTCGGTGAAACTCATCCACGCGACTCTGCCGCAAACGGGCAGCCGTTGGCAAAAAGACTTTTCGCTTTTCCCACCGCGCAGGAAGCAGTTCACCAAACCGCGCGGGACCTGCCAGCATCTTGAAAACGCGGATCTGAGTTCCCTTTCTCCAACGGAAGACCCGGCCGGATTCGTTCCGCAGTATTGCCGCAGGAAAAGGTGCCGTTCAAAGCTTCACGTTGCAGCAGAGCGGCACCTCTTGATGGAAAACGCGATCCCGTGCGGGCAAAAGTGGCCGCCACATTGGTCCCCGACTGCGAACCCTGAACTGCCCGGGCGCTCCGCTCGAGTTCCGGAAACAACCGCGTTGTCGCGTGAGCGCCGTGATAGACCCGACCGCAGGTGACCTGACAGCAACCGACGCCCTCCCAGCCGTGATAGCGACCGTTTTCAAAATCGCGAAGAGTCATCCGGTTGCTGTCCTCGCCCCCTATTGCCTGCACGGGTTTGCCTTCCACGAACAACGTCAACCCCAGGCACGTTCCGGGTCCATGATGTCAATTCCCGGGTACTGTTCGCCAATTGGGGCTTTGGCTGACCGGCGATTCGATCGATCACGGAGGTGCTGCTGAATTTCCTGGGGCAATCGGACGCGCAGGTGGTCGCGCTCAGTGATCTCAAATCGAACGTCCTCAAAGCGGGACGGGACCTCGTCAATTCGGCACGGGCTTGAAGATGAACTATCACGGCGTCTTCATCTCCGCAAACACGGGCGGAGTCCTGGACCAGGCCAGCGCATTCGCGGATCGATACGGTCCGACACAGAGTCACGGAACGGCATTCGAGGGCAGCGAAGGTTGGGTGCATGTCAATCGCGGGGGTCTTAAAGGACAAAGCGACCAAGGAAACCAGGGAAAAGGCGGGCGACACCAAGAAAAAGACCAATCAGAAGGCCGAAGAAAACCGCGATGCTGCGAAGGACATAACAAATGCCGTCAACAAGAAGGCCGATGCTGCAAAGGACGAAGCCAGGAAGGCCAAAGAAGCCGCAAAGAAACTCAAGCCCTAGTCAGGCTTTTCCAAATTCCGAATCCGTTTCCCCCAAAAGAAACTAGGGGAACGTGGATTTGATTTTTTCGAGGGGCACCCCGGGTCGAGAAGACCCGGTCAGCTCCGCAAACCGCCTCGATTGGTGCACCTCCAGAGTGTCCTGCGGCTGACGCAGAATTCTGGATCCCGTGCCCGGAAAAGCTTCGATCAGTTCCAAACCTTTCAAAGGACCCAACACACTGACCGTGGTCGCCAGACTGTCCGAGGTCATTGCGTCGGGAGCAATCACGGTCACCAGGCTGTGATCGATCAATCCTATGCCGCTCCGGGGATCGACAATGTGCGAATACCGCACCCCTCCGATCTCGAGCCTTTGAGACAAATCACCCGAGGTGGACACTGCGGCGTTGCGGAGGAGGATCGTCTCGACCCCGGGACTGTTTCCCACATCGAGCGTCGCCAGACCGATTTGCCAGCCGTCCATGCCCGGCGGCGGATCACCAACACGGATATCGCCGTCGGCAGCCACCAGAGCCCGGGAGATGCCGCCACGTTTGAGAAGCTCAAGCGCCTGATCAGCCGCAAATCCCTTGGCAATGCCTCCCAGATCCAGCCGCATGCCCTCCGCCTTCAGCGTGGCCGATCGGTCCTGCGGGTGAAGAACAAGGTTCCAGTAACCCACCCGAAGGCGGTTTTTCTCAAGAAGATCCGGCTCCGGAAGCTCGTGCCGGCGTCGGGCCCGTCGCCAGAGATTCACACTCGGCCCAACCGTCACATCAAACGCTCCATCGGAACGCACCGCCAGTTCCTGACCGCGGCTCAACACCTCCCACAACTCCTGGCCTATCGGCACATCCCGACCGGAGCCCGAAGAACGCGACAAACGGCTCAGTTCGCTGTCCGAATCGTAGTCGCTCAGGATGCTGTTGAGCTGTGAGACCCGGTCGAACGCAGCCCGCGCCGCGGTCCGGGCGGTCGATTCGTCCCCCGCATACATCACGATGCGAAACGGAACGCCCATCTGCGGCTCGGAAAACTCGAAGCGCGTCTCCGCCCGGGCGTTGCACCACAGCGCAGCCATGCACAGCACACCCCAGGACGCGCGGTGCCACCAGTCGATCATCATTTCACCAGGATTTCACGGATCTGATCCACCGAAGCGGTTCCCGTGGTTCCAAGCTGATGAATCACCAGGGAAGCGGCGGCACTGGCGATCTCCATCGATTCTTTGAGGGATGCACCGGCTGCCAGGGCCACCGCGAGATTGGCTGTTACCGAGTCGCCCGCGCCCACAATATCGATCTCACCATGCGTCGGGAGCGCCGGCACATGTTCGGACTCGCCGGAAGCGGAAGCCCCCACCATGCCGGCTTCGGCCAGGGTCACGAAAACCGGGTATCCCCGTTCCTTGGAGAGCCGCGCCGTCTCCCTGCGCACCTCAGCCACCTCGACCTCCTGGCTGATCGGGGTCAATCGCGCCAGCTCGGAGTGGTTCATTTTAAAAGTCACATTGGGGAATCGCCCCAGTCCCTGGCGGCTGTCGGCCAGAATCAGGAGATCTCCGCGGGATCTGGCCACCTTCTCGATTGTCTGCAGCACATTCTCTGTCAGCACTCCCGTCTCAGGAATGTCGACCTGGTCCAGCAGGATCAATCCGTCCACATGAGCCGAAAGATCGGTGATCGTCCGCTGAACACACTCCACCACGGAAGGCGAGGTGGGCACCCAGTTTTTAAAATCGAGCCGGTTCAACTCCACGGGGGCCGCGGGCGGTTTGCTCAGCAGCGGTTTGGTGTAGGTGAAGGTCCGGCGCTGAGCGGTCGTGACAAAATGATCCATGCGCACCCCGCGCATCGCCTGCAACGCCCGCTTCAACTCCCAGCCCTCCCCGTCCTCGCCACAGAACCCGACGGCGAACACCTCGCGAACGCCCAACTCGACCAGATTGTTCAGGATGGTACCCGCCCCGCCCGGCTGGCTGCGGACCCGGGTGACGTTGTGCACGGGCAACCCGGTTTCAATCGATGTCTCCTTCTTTTCAGGATCAATTTCGAGGTAACGGTCCAGGCAAAAATCGCCCACCACGGCCAGTCGAAGTTTGGAAATGTTGCCGGTAATACTCCCGAATCGAGCTGCTTTCATACGCGTGTCTGATTGTCTGCGCGACTCAGGCTCGCTGGAGCCGATGGTAAAGGTGATGCAAAAACGTCATGTTGTCGCAGTTAAGATAATGCATTTGCCCGCCCATACGCGAGTAACTCTTGCAGAATCGAAGGTAATAGGCCGGATTCGATTTGGGAGGTTCCCCCTGGGTCCAATCCCATCCTCCCCCATCCTGAATGTCCACCACATGGATCGAATGACCCTGAAGGATTGGTTGCCCGGACTGGATCCGAAGGTTGTTGACGCAGCTGACGCTCTTCTCGAACACCTGAGGCCCCATGATCGCCGAACCAACCGAGAGCACAACGCCGTGGTCGAGATTGTTGACGGACGCACAAAACTTCCTGAAGTCGAGCCCCGCCGCCCGACCGATCACCGCCCCGTTGAACATCGGGTGGTTGGAAATAATGTCGTAGCCGATGCCCGGATGCACCGTCATTGCAACCTTGTGTTTAAAGGCCTGCGCCAGCACCGAGGCTTGTTTCCAGGGATGCTCCACGCGCACGCGTCCCGCCCCCAGTCGATGCCGCCGCATGGCCTGCAGGAGATCCGCACGAGCCGGTGTCAACGGATGGCCCGGCTCCGATCTCAATGCTTCCTCCAATTCTTCGCCGGTGGGCAGGCTCAGACCGTCCTCCAGGATCATGCGGCCGACCGAGGCTCCGTATCCCTCGCCGTCGAGCGCGCCCGCCATCATGGCCAGGTGCAGGTAGCGGCTGGTCTCATCCCAGGTCCCGAACGTGCCGGTGGCTACATTGGCCTCCACGCTTTCGGTGGACCGGCCCAAATAGGCATATTCCCAATCATGGATCGACCCCGCCCCATTGGTTGCCAGATGGGTCAACTGCCCCGCTCCCATCATCCGCTCCAGAACCAGGGCCGCGCCGTTGCGCAGCAGATGCGCCCCGTAAATCAGCATCACGGAGGCTCCCCGCTTCCGTGCCTCCCTGATTTGCCGGGCGCACACCTCGACGCGCTCGGATACGGCAGCGGGACACTCCGCCGGAGGGTTCTCGGGCGGCACAAGGATGTCCTCAACCCCGGTCAGACTTCGACGCTCGACCAGGGGATAGACGCGCAATCGATCCAGATCAAAGGGTTCGTTCTGAGTCCCCGACCCCGTGGAGTGAGATTCCTGATTCAATGGTTTCCTTGCGAACAGATTGCCGGTTACACGGTCGTGATCAGACTCATGAGCTCCGTCGCATCCCGATAGTCGGGGACGACAACATCGGCCCCCACACCCATGAGACGGTTTCGCTTCCATTCATCCATCCGACCGGAGCCATTGTGCGCTTCGTTGCTTGCAACCGCCACGGCGAAACCGCCGATTTCCTTGGTGTTTTGAATCTCGACATACCCGTCCCCGAACGAGAGCAGGTTTTCGCCGGAGATCCGGTGTTCCTTGAGAATTCCATCGATCACCATTTTCTTTGAGAAACTCTTGTAATCGTCCTTGGCTCCGTAGATTCGGGAACCGAAATAGCGGGACACATCAAGCAGCTCCGCTTCGCGTTTCACATACGGTTCATCCGTTCCACTTGCCAAATAGAGGGTCCAACCCCGTTCCGTCAGGTTTTCGAGCAAGGCCCGCGAGCCATGCACAAGCAACGCTTCCGGGGACAACGAACCATCGGAAAGACCATCGATGCGACCTTGAATCCGCTCATTGAGCCTGCGGAGATACTCGTTCTTATACCACAAAGGCTCCTGCGCCTTTCCCCCGCGTTCCGTCACACGCTCGGCAAACCGCATCATTTGGTAGATCGTCTGTTTGCCGTTCAATCCCATGATGTCATCCATGAGCAACCGCTCGATGGCCTCCGGAGTTTCGTCCCCGCCCTTGGGAAGCATCTCCACGAACATCGGCAGCATGATTTCCGGCCATCCCTGCCGAACCAGCGAGAGCGTCCCGTCAAAGTCAAACACCACATGACTGATTCCCGTCCGCGGTTGAAATCCGGGACTTAATTCGACCAAACCCGAGAAATGGCTCGTAGAAAACATCGCGTAGCTGATAGGTGGAATCCCTCCAAAAGTCAACCAGCGGAAATCAGTCAACGGCGAATGGGATCCCTCCCGAAAGGAGCCCAGCGCCCATCACGAGGATCGGAACCACCCACGCCCCCTGCAGGCGGGCACCTGCATTCTTTGAGCCTGTCCCTGGATGCAGATCCGGCTTGAATCTTCAGTCCAAAAGGTGCGAACTGGGTTGAAAGGCTTTTCCGGCCAGACCTGAAACCCATCGATCCGCATTCGACACCTCATCGTATGAACCCACCCCTCAAGCTTGGTTTCGACAATTATGCGCTCCGGTCACTGGACTGGAAAGCACCCCGGCTGCTGGAACATGCGGCGGCACTGGCTCTGGACAGCGTCTTATTTTCAGACCTGACCGTATTGGAACATCATTCAGGGGATTACCTGGCCGATCTCCGAGCGCAGGCGAGCTCCCTGGGGCTCGAAATTCAGGTCGGCACACTCAGCATCTGCCCCTCCTCCGCCCTTTGGAACAACCAGCACGGTTCCCCAGCCGACCTGCTGAAGAAGACCATCGAGATCGCCCGCGCCCTGGGCTCCCCGGTGGCGCGCTGCGTCCTGGGGAACGTGCAGGACCGCCGGAGCCCGGGCGGAATCCAAGCGCGCATCGCCGAAACCGTGGAAATCTTGAAATCAGTCCGTCCCATCGCCGTCGAAAGCGGGATCCAAATCGCGATCGAAAATCATGCGGGCGACCTCCAGGCCCGTGAACTGGTCGATCTCCTGGATCGCGCCGGTCCGGACTTCGTCGGTGCGACGATCGATAGCGGCAACGCCCCCTGGGCGCTGGAGCATCCGCAAAACAACCTCGAGATCCTCGGACCCCGGGCCGTGTGCAGTGGAATTCGGGATTCGGCCCTCTGGAACTCCCCCGACGGAGCCGTGCTCCAATGGACCGCGATGGGCGACGGACAGGTGGATTTTTTGGCCTATTTCGAACGGTTCGCCGAGCTTTGTCCTCAGACGACGGTGCAGATCGAAACCATTTCCGGGCGGCCAAACCCGATTCCATTCAGGCTACCGGGTTTCTGGAACGTGTACCCCGGGGCCCTCGCCAGGGACTCCGTCGGGTTCTTCGACCTGATTCACAGCGGAACCCCCAGGGCACCAGTCGTATTTCCAGACACCGAATCCGGCCGATCCTCGGAACAACAGTTCCAATTGTCCGAGCTGGAACGAAGTGTCCGGTACTGCAGGGAAACTCTGGGCCTCGGCGTTCGCGGCCGATCAAGCTGAGATCGCTCGAACCAAAGCCACGACAAAAAACCGCCGCGCTATTCAGAACCTCCGGTCACCCCGCTATCGGGCTGGGAGCACCAGGCACCTGCCTCGTTCTGTAATGCACACCCGCCACTTCCCTCAAACGCGCAGCGGCCTGTTCCGGCGTAATGTCCCGCTGTGGATCCGCCAGTAATTCGTATCCCACCATGAACTTCTTAACCGTCGCGGACCGAAGCAACGGAGGGTAAAAATGCGCATGCAACTGCCAGTGCGGATTTTCAGCGCACTGCGAGGGCAGCCCATGCCATCCCATGGAGTAGGGAAAAGAAGTTTCGAACAGGTTGTCGTAACGAATCAGGATCGAACGCAGGATATCGGCAAGAGCCTCACGGCCATTGCCGGTCAACTCCGCAAACCCACGCAGCGGCATCAGCGGGAGCAACAGCACTTCGAATGGCCAGACCGCCCAGTAAGGCACCAGTGCCACCCAATGTTGGTTTGCGGCGACGATTCGATCCCCTGTCTCAAGCTCGCGGCGCGCACAGGCGAGGAGCAACGGCTCCTGATGCCGCTCGAAGAAGGCTCGTTGGGAACGATCCTCCTTCGCCGGTTCGTTCGGCAGGAAATCCCCGGCCCACACCTGTCCGTGCGGATGCGAATTGGAACATCCCATCGCAGCTCCCTTGTTTTCGAAAAGCTGCACCCACTTGTGAACCCGGCCCAGCTCGATTGTCTGCCGACTCCATGCATCGATCACACAGGCTGTTTCCTCAGCCGTCATCTCCGCCAGGGTGAGGTTGTGCCGCGGCGAAAAACAAATCACACGGCATTCGCCCGACACGGGTTGCGACCGGTAAAGGGAATCCTGCCCCCCCACCCCGGCACCCTCCCCCACGGTTGGAACCAGTGCGGAAAAATCGTTGGTGAACACATGCGTTGTCCTGTAATCCGGATTTTCCTCCCCGTTCGCACGCCGGTTTCCAGGACACAGATAACAGTTCGGATCATGGGCGGGCCCGATCGAAGCGACGCTCTCGACCTGGCCCTGCCACGGCCGCTGGGTTCGGTGGGGGGACACCAGCACCCACTCCCCGGTCAACGGATTAAACCGCCGGTGCGACTGCATGGGATTGTTGGTGACTTGTGACATTGAGATTGATCAAAAACCTGGATCGACTCACAACTCCGGCATCGCTCGGGTCCAGCGCTAAACCATCGCGGCTCCCCGGGCCGGTCGGCTCAGAAAGACCGTCGGAAGCAACCCGAACTCTCGATGGTATTGATCCCGGATTCGCGAACCAATTCCCTCCACGGCGGAGGAACGGACCAGACTGACGGTACACCCGCCAAAACCACCGCCGGTCATCCGCGACCCCAGGACCCCACCTCCCTCACCGATTTGGCGCGCCTGCTCAACCAGGAAATCGAGTTCGACACAGCTCACCTCGTAGAGATCCCGCAGTGATTCATGGCTTTCGTACATCAGACGACCCGCCACCGGCCAGTCGCCGGACCGGATCGCTTCGGCAGCCTGCAGGGTGCGCGCATTCTCCTCGAGCACATGGCGGGCACGGCGGTAACCGACCGGATCCAGCCCGCCCCGTCCGGCTTCGAGCGCCGGGGCGTTCAGTTCACGAAGGCTGTCGACTCCCAGCACCCGGGCCACCTCCTCGCATTGCGCCCGCCGCGCCGCGTAGGCGCTCTCCACGAGCTTGTGTTTTACATTGGAATTGATGATCAGAACACCCATTCCGGGGTCATTCATGGGAACCAGATCAAAGCCCCGGGTTTTGCAGTCGATCAGGAGAAGATGCCCTTCCCGGGCGAGGGTCACGGCAAACTGATCCATGATTCCGCAGGGCAACCCGGCAAACGTGTGCTCAGCCTGCTGGCAGAGCATTGCCTTCTCCACCGGCTCGAGAACAACCCCAGTCACGGCCTCCAGCAGCGTTGCCGAAGCCACCTCCAGGGCCGCACTGCTGGCAAGCCCGCCCCCCAGCGGAACGGTCGACTCAACCCACGCTTCCAACCCGGGTACCGGCACCCCGCGTCGCTGAAAACCGGCGACAACACCTTTCACGTAATTGGCCCACTCCGGAACACCCCGGTCAATCGTCTGCGACGCGGAAAACTCGGCCTCCTCGGGACTTTGACCGCTGGCGATTCGAATCCGCGAATTTTCAGCCGGTGCCGCTGCGACGATGGTGTACCGCTCAATAGCCATCGGAAGCACGTACCCGTTGTTGTAATCCGTGTGTTCGCCGATCAGATTCACCCTCCCCGGGGCCACCGCCAGCCATCGGGGGGGCCGTTCATAACGCCGTGCAAAGTGTAAGGAAGCCCGTTGGGCAAGCAGCTCAAGAGTCATGACCATGGAACGGGCAACAGTTCATCGCAAACAAGCTTACCGCCTCCCGGGTCGCAGGCAAACCCGGAATCGCCTTCCCGATCAGCTCGTCAGCATGAATCGGGTGGTCCCCAGTTCCAGTCCGTTGACCAGGATCGTGACGGCATGTTCCCCGGGAAACAGCCGCCGGATGCTGACCGGCTTGAAGCGGTGTTTCTTTTCAAAATGAAGAACCTCCCCCCCGGCGATTGATCGAACCGCAAGCTTAAACACTTTGCGGTTCATCCCCCCTTTGGCGTTTCTGTAGTCGACCCCATAATCGATTGAGAGCCGTTCACTCTTCTCCCCGTTGAGTGTGAATCGAATCACCTGTTCCTCCCCCATCGCAAGGCTTTTCCGATCAACCGCCAGGCCGGATATCCGCGCCGAGGTCCCAGGGGGAAACCCGAGCGCCCCCAACGCACCCGCATCCCCTTGTTTCACCAGATGCCTCAGGGCTCTGCGCGCGATCCATTCCGCCTGAACAAAACCTTCCTCCTGCCATTTGCCTACGAGCGCCACAGCAAGCCCGGGATGATCCTTGGCAATGTCCCCCACATGATTCGCCACCGAGGTCCGGACGTATTCGGAGGGGTCCCGCCGCAAAGCCTGAAGCAGGGGAATGTTCGGTGATGGATCCGCCACGAGCGACACCAACCGTTCGCCCCAGGGAAGACGGGGACGCGTGCCCTCGCTGATCCAACGGCGCACATGGGGACTGGGGTGTTTGACATGATCTCTCAGAAACGTCCGGGTGAGTTTGGAATGACGCACCAGATAAGGGCGTACTGCAAACTCACAGGAACCGCGTTTTGTAATTTCCACCATCGCTTCAAGGGATTCCCTGGGGTGATCCAATCCAAACACCTGCACAAAATAACTGTGCAACCATGAATAAAACACCACGTCGCCCCATCCCGATTCGCTGTCAAACTCGGGCGGCAGACTCCGCAACACGATGGCAAGCGCTTCCCGATAATCATCGGGCAGATGCCCTCGCCAGACGCGCGCGACGTGATCCACCCGCCCCTTGAGCTCCAGGCTGTCCAATCCCCGGCTGGCACACGCGATAAAACCAGCCTGATCGAAGGATGCCCACGCTCGCGCGGTCTCGCCGCCCAGACGTTCGATCAAAGCTCCGTTGATGCGGTTTTTAAATGGTTCCATCACGAACGCCCCTGACCCGGACTCACTCCGGCCTCCCGTTGAGGGTGTAATAAAACGTGTCATGCCAGATCGACTCGCCGTCGGCACTTTCGATATCGAGAAGTTGTACCGCCGTCACATATCCGGTCCTTGCCCCGTCCAGCACCATCGTCACGCGCGTCCCGTCCGCCGAGACAACGACGCTTTCGACGCCGATCTCGGTGGAACTGTTCTCCTTCCCTTCCTGATCGATCTCAGGGGAACCGTAGGCCTGATGGTATTCATACCTATACTGCGATACAAAATAGTTTTCCGTGTCCCCCGCCATCCCAGGATCCACCGGTTTGGTGAACTCCAAATGAAAGCCCCGCCGAGTGGCATGCACCTCCTTGACTTCGAAAGGAATCCTGCCGGTGAATCGAACCCTGTCCAGGGACGCCTCGCGGGGCGCGGTCGCCGCCCAGGCCCGATTTTTCAAACCTCCGACGTAGAGCCTTCCATCGGGCCCCATCAACAGCCGATTGACACCCGAGTAAAACCCCTTCGCAAACGGCCAGACCGCACCCTGCCATTCGCCGTTCACCTTCTCCAGAAACACGCGCATCACGAGCGCATTCTGAAAATCCCCCACCAGAAGCTGCCCCTGGAACGGACCCAGGCGGGGATCCTCAATCGTGACAAAGCCGCTTGTGGACGGCGAGAGTTTGCGGGGAAACCACACTGCGGGCGGAGAGGGATTTCGTGGCATTCTGTAATCGGCCTCGGATGCCGGTTTGCCGGAAGGGAACCCGTAGAACCGCCCGCGCTGAACATGGTTCAGGCGGCAGGCCCCGATCCAGTTTCCCTGATTGTCGGCCACAAACAAATCGTCATCCGGACCAAATGTTCCGAATCCGTTTGGAGCCCGCAGGCCACTGGCAAAACCCTCGACCCCGGTACCGTCCAGATTCATCCTGAGGGCCCACCCCACGAACGGAACATCCCAGCGCCCCCGCTGTCCGGTGAGGAACACAAACAAATTTTGCCGCTGATCCAGCACCGGACCGAATGCGAATGCGTGGTAATTGCCCGTGAACCCCCAATCATCACTGATGGTTTCGAAAAGGTCGCCCCGCCCATCGCCGTCGGTGTCTGTCACCCGGGTGAGCTCCGCCTTTTGGACCACGTAGAGTGCGCCATCAATTACCTTCATCCCAAACGCCTCGTTCAATCCACTGGCGAACCTTCGGCAGACCACAGCTCCGGCCGGTCCGGTTGGCTGCTCGATCACGTAGATTTCACCCGCCCAGGTGCACACCGCCAGATTGCCGTTCGGAAGCCAGTCCATTCCGGTGACCTTCAACTCAATCTCCTCGGGCAGCGAGAAGTGTTCAATCTCGTAAAACGCATCGCCATGAACCCTCGATGGTCCGGTTTCGCTGGCCTGAAACCGGGTGGCGACCGCCGTGCCCGCATCGCCCTGACGCACTCCGGAAGGCACACTCAGGCCTGGTGCCCTCGGAGTTCCAGTCAACCATCCTTCATCCCCCTGCGCCCCGGCTGCCAATCCAACCACCGTTGCAATCTCCACAACGGCCGCTTCGTGGTGCGGCGGAATCCACACGTAACACCGGGTTTCATGACCCTCCACATGCCTCGTTCCAACCGTACTGGCACCCTCCTCTTCCGCAACTTCGGACACATCGTACGAGACGTCCTCCTCGATTGTTGCCCAACGGATTCCCTGCAATCCCCGGGCAGCGGCAGTGACCCTGTCGCCATCCCGATCAATGACAACCCGCAGCGGACTCCCACCCGAATCCCGGGAATGTCCCATTTCAGCGTGAGCGAGGAACCACAGTCCGGTGCTGCTGGGTCCGATTTCCAACCGACGCACCACCGCCCGGTTCCCGCCCCATTGAACCAACGCCGGGGTTTCGCGGATACGGACTGCGAGGTTCCCCGCACCCACTTCGTAGATCAACGTCACCGAGTGATCCTTTGAAGCCAGACCACGAAATTCCACCTTGGCCGCGCTCCCTTGAACATCCGGTCCGGCCGCCCCTCCCAGTGACCAGGGAATCCGCGCAGGCATGGTCCACAGCACGGAACCGCTGTAGGTGCAGAGAAACGGGGTTTTTGATCCGGTGAACGGCGGGCCGTACACATCGAGCCCGGGCCCCTGCCAGATCGTGTGGGTTCGGAGCAACTCGGCGTCAAAGGCCAGGTGCAGATCCTTGGCCAGCGGAATGACAATGCTGCGACTCGATTCCTTCATGGGCGCTCGCCGGAAAGCGAGATCCGGTGAATCCTGAGCGGGCTGCGCCGCGCCGCTGCCACAGACCAGGCCCACGAACAAGCCCACGAACAACCAACGGTGCCAATTGGAAAACCGCAACCGGACCCTCCGAGACCGGCCAGACGTATCAATTGATTCCTCCAAGGAAACGGTGCCAGGCCCTTGTCCAGACTCCCTCGCACACCCCCCCCGGGGAGTTGCACCAACCTCCAGGAGGGAAATCAATTTCGGCATACTGTGTAAAATCGCGGCTCCCTCCCACGTGGCAAGCCAAAAGTAATCAAAGGGACGGGCACCGCCCGCCCGGTCAATGGTTCGATCAATCTCTTGACAGTCTGCGGAGGCCGCCTCTAGCCTTCCCTCAGCTTCAGCCAGGACCCAGACATGTGAGAAACGACACTGCCAATCCGAACCAACCATGAATTTTTTTCCATGCTCCCTTGTGTTGATGGGTGCCATCGCCCTGGCCACACCGCTCCTGGCGGTGGATGGCACCGACGCACAGCAAAAAACCGGGCCCATCCAGTTCAATCGCGACATTCGACCGATTTTTTCGGACAACTGTTACGCCTGCCACGGTCCTGACCACAACAAACGAAAAGCCGGGTTGCGACTCGACCGCAAGGACGAAGCGTTCAAGGAACTCGAATCGGGAGGGTTTGCAATCGTGCCGGGCAATCCGTCCCAGAGCCAACTCTACCGCCTGGTCACCACATCGGATGAGGACGATCGGATGCCCCCCATCAAGACCGGGAAGCATCTGAGCCAGTCTCAGAAACTCACGCTCCGCACCTGGATTCAACAGGGTGCGTCATGGGAGGAACATTGGTCCTACAACCCCTTGAAACGCCCCAACCAACCCGCGGTCAAGCACAGCTCCTGGCCTTCAAACCCGATCGATGAATTTATCCTGTCGCGATTGGAAGCGGAGAACCTCACTCCGGCCGGGGACGCCTCCAAGGTCACGCTGCTTCGCAGACTGAGTTTTGATCTCACCGGGTTGCCCCCCTCGCCCGAAGACGCCGCAGACTTCCTTTCAGACCCATCCGATCGGGCGTATGAACGACTGGTCGACCGAATTCTGTCGCTCCCTCAATACGGGGAACGCATGGCCGCGCACTGGCTCGATCTCGTCCGATATGCGGACACGGACGGCTTTCATGCGGACAACTACCGCAGTGTTTATCCGTATCGCGACTACGTCATTGCGGCGTTTAATCAAAACATGCCCTTCGACCGGTTCACCATCGAACAGATCGCCGGCGACCTGATCCCGGACGGGACCCAGCAACAGAAGATCGCCTCGACCTACAACCGATTGAATCGCACCACGGAGGAAGGCGGATCCCAGCCAAAGGAGTATCTCGCCAAATACGCCGCCGACCGGGTTCGCACCACATCGTCGGTGTGGCTCGGCGCAACCATGGGCTGCGCCGAGTGCCATGATCACAAGTTCGATCCGTTCACAACAAAGGATTTTTACAGCCTTGCCGCCTTTTTTGCGGACATCAAGGAAGTCGGGGTTGGCAAACCAGCGGGAACACCGCTGCCGACTCCGGCCCAGGAAGCAGAACTGGACCGACTGGGCACCGCCATCACGGCGATCGAACAGGAACTCACCGGTCATACCAATCATCTGGCCGCCGCTCAGAAGGAATGGGAGACCGGGACCCTCGGGGCCCTGGATCAGGGACATTTTGACTGGGTGACCATCAAGCCGGTCCAGTATTCTTCCGAAGGCAACTCAACCCTGGTGCTGCGCGAGGATCTTTCCATCGCGGTCGAAGGCACTCCGGAGGATGCCCCCACCCACACCATCCTCCTCGCCACCGATCGCACCGCCATCACCGGGATCCGGATCGAAACCACGCCCGGCTCAGAAACCGGAGACGCGCCATTCCGTCTGACGGGAGTTGAAGTGGAGGCAATGTCCGGCAAGAGCATTGCCTGGGAACGCCTGAAACTCGTCGGCGCGACGGCCAGCTCCCAAAAGGACAAGGCGGCTGTGGCTGCCTCCATCGACGGCAAGTCCAACACGGGTTGGTCCCCCACCGACAATCTCGAAAACGGACGTCATCTCGCTGCGTTTGGCTTTGAGAAACCGGTCAGCGGAGGTGCCGGAACGCAGTTCCGGGTGCGGTTGAAGCAGGAATCCAAAGATCCAAATCAGGGTCGGCTCCAGAACTTCCGACTGTCGCTGGCCACCGTTCCACATCCGGATTTTAACGACCACGGACTGCCCGTTGACATTCAGAAGGCGCTCCGCCTGCCGACCGATCAACGTTCCGAAAAAGAACAGCAACAGCTGGTGCGCTTCCACATCGACTTCGATGCAAGGACGGTCGAACTGGGGAACCAGCTCGCAGCCGCCCGGGGTGCCAAGGCTGAATTCGAGAAGAGTCTGCCAACCACCCTCGCAACCGTTTCGGTCGAACCCCGCACCATGCGGGTCCTGAACCGCGGCAACTGGATGGACGAATCGGGTCAGGAAGTCCTGCCAGCCGTGCCGGAATTCCTGGCCGGCAAGGGTCCCCGGAACCCCACCGAACGGCAGAGCCGGTTGGATCTTGCCTCGTGGCTGGTCTCGGACGCCAACCCAACCGCAGCCCGGTCCTTTGTCAACCGACTATGGAAAATCTGTTTTGGATACGGACTGTCCCGAGTGCTGGACGACCTGGGATCACAGGGAGAATGGCCCACCCACCCCGAATTGCTCGACTGGCTCGCCTTCGAATTCAAATCAAGCGGATGGAATGTCAAACACGTGCTCAAGCAGATCGTTCTGTCACACACCTACCGTCAATCGTCGATCGCAAGCGCCGCTCTCCGGGAGCGCGATCCCTACAATCGGCTCTATGCGCGGCAATCCCGTTTCCGGCTGGAAGCCGAGATGATCCGTGACAGCGCGCTTGCCGTCAGCGGACTGCTGGCCACCGAACTGGGCGGACGCAGCGTCAAGCCGTATCAACCGGAGGGCTATTGGCAGCACCTCAATTTCCCGAAGCGGACCTACCAGGCCGACAAGGGTGACAATCTATACCGGAGGGGGCTTTACACATTCCTCTGCCGCACCTTTCCCCACCCCAGCCTCGTGGCCTTTGACGCGCCGAGCCGAGAGGAATGCACCGCGAACCGCGTCATCTCCAACAATCCGCTCCAGGCACTGGTACTGCTCAACGACCCCACCTACGTGGAGGCCGCCCGCTCCCTCGCCCAACGAACACTCCAGGACTCGACCGGGACCTTCCGGGATCAGCTGGACAGAATGTTCCGCTTCGCCCTGACCCGCAGCCCAACCGATCGCGAAGTCCAGGAACTCGCAGACCTGCACGCCGAACAGCTGGCACGTTACGGACAGGAACCGGAAGCCGCAGCCCGCCTGATTGCAGTGGGTGAGCATCCCGTTTTGAAAAACGCCGAACCGGCGCAACTGGCCGCCTGGACCTCCGTGGCCCGGGTCGTCCTGAACCTTCACGAATTTATAACCCGTTACTAAACCCGTCGCATGAATCCTCTCCAAGAACTTGATCTGCGCCTCACGCGGCGCTCCTTCCTGAGCCGCACCACCACGGGCATCGGATCCCTCGCGCTTGCATCCCTGCTTCGGCCTCAGGCGTTCAGCCAGTCCGCATCCGACGCCCAGGCCGGCAAGTGGCGTGGCGTGGTCAACCCCACTCATTGGGCACCCCGGGCCAAACGAGTCATCTACCTTTGCATGGCGGGGGGGCCGTCCCACCTCGAAACACTCGACTACAAACCGGCCCTCGCGGAACTGCACGGCAAACCCATGCCCGAATCCTTCACGAAAGGACAGCAGATCGCCCAGCTCCAGGGGCAGAAACTCAACTGCCTGGGCCCTCAGCACACCTTCAGCCTGCACGGTCAATCCGGCCAGCAGATCAGCGACGCCCTGCCGCACATCGGAAAAATAGCCGACGACATCTGCATCGTCCGTTCCCTGCACACGGAACAGATCAACCACGACCCGGCTCACACGTTCCTGAACACGGGAACCGCGATTCCCGGTCGGCCCAGCATGGGATCTTGGCTTTTGTACGGACTGGGCAGCGAATGCGAGGAACTGCCAGGGTTCATCGTTCTGGTTTCTTCCGGCGGTGGCCAGGACCAGCCCATTGCAGCCCGACAGTGGCACAGCGGATTTCTCCCCAGCCGCTTTCAGGGGGTGCAATTTCAATCCAAAGGCGATCCCGTGCTCTATGTCAGCAGACCTCCGGGAGTCCGGATGCAGGATCAGAAGGACGTGATCGATCGCGTCAAATCTTTGAATTCACAGTTGAATGCCACGGTGGACGACCCCGAAATCGGCACCCGGATCAGCCAGTATGAAATGGCATTTCGCATGCAGTCCAGCGTGCCCGATCTCATGGACATCTCGAAGGAACCCGAGCATGTCCTGGAACGATACGGCACCAAGGGCGGCGACGGATCCTTCGCAGCCAACTGCCTTCTCGCCCGGCGCCTGGCAGAACGCGGGGTCCGGTTCATTCAGCTTTATCACCGGGGATGGGATCACCATGGCGGAGTAAAACGCGGCGTTGAAGTTACCGCAGGCCATGTGGACCGCGCTTCGGCCGCATTGATCACAGACCTCAAGGAACGCGGCATGCTTGAGGACACCCTGGTCATCTGGGGCGGTGAATTCGGACGCACCCCCATGGCCCAGGGCGACGGCCGGGATCATCATATCAAGGGATTCTCCATGTGGATGGCCGGGGGCGGCATTCGCCCGGGAACGAGCCACGGCGCGACCGACGAACTCGGATACAACGCCGTGGACAACGTGGTCAGTGTGCACGACCTGCACGCCACCCTGCTCCACCAGCTGGGAATCGACCACAAACGACTCACGTTCCGTTTCCAGGGACGCGATTTCAGACTGACCGATGTTTCGGGCGAGGTGGTTAAACCAATCCTGATCTAGCATCCGTCTTTGGGTGGCTCACTCCACGAAGCGATCCACCGGCGGAGCGATCACAACGGACGGCATTCAACCCCATGAACGTTCGAATCGCGAGAATCGAGACTTTCGCCGTGCGTTACCCAACCCGCGGACGGTTCAAGTTCTTCGAAGACGCTCAGGGTCGACCCATCGGACGCCCGGCGGTCGTCATCCGAATCACCGCAGACAACGGGACGGAAGGATGGGGACAAAGCGTTCCCACGCCAAAATGGAGCTACGAAACGCTCGAGACCGTGCTGACCACCATTGAGCATCACCTCGCGCCCGTTCTCATGGGACTGGATCCGTTTGACGTTGATTTGATTCACTCGGTGATGAATCAAACCATCGCCCCATCGTTTTCGACCGGACAACCCATCTGCAAAGCCGGACTCGACACCGCGCTGTTCGACTTGACGGGTCGCATCCTCGGACAATCCGCGCGCGCGCGCTGGGGCGCGACCGGACCGGACCGGATCCCGCTCAGCTGGACACTCAATCCGAAGACGCTGGAAGATGTCGAACCGCTGATTGCACAGGGCATCTCCAGGGGCTACCGTCACTTCAATGTCAAGGTGGCTCCGGATCCGGAATTCGACATCGCCCTCTGCCGGCGGGTCAGGCAGCTGGTTCCGGAGGGATTTCTCTGGGCGGACGCCAACGGCGGGTATGAGGAAGCAACGGCGCTGTTCGTGGCGCCGAAGCTGGCAGATATCGGAGTGCCTGTCCTGGAACAACCCCTGCCAGCCAACCGACTCGGCGGTTATCAACGACTCAAGAAACAGGGGGCCCTGCCGATCATCATGGACGAAGGCATCGTGTCCTGTGTGGAACTGGACGAATTCATCCGCCTGAAGTTGCTTGATGGAGTCGCGATGAAACCGGCGCGTTGCGGCGGCGTTACGGAAGCCGCGCGTCAAATCAAACGCGTGCTCGAGTCCGGTCTGATGTTTTTGGGCAGCGGCCTGACCGATCCCGATCTCGCGCTGGCCGCCGCGGCTTCGCTCTATGCGGCGTTTGATCTGCAGTATCCGGCAGCATTAAACGGCCCCCAATTCCTCGAAGGCAACATCCTTCAAAACCCGCTCGAGATTCTCAACGGCGAGTTGATCATTCCCTCCGGCCCGGGCCTCGGGGTCCAGGTCGATCTCGAGAAGCTGGAACAACTCCGAATCGATCCAAAACGGGCCTGACCCAACACGGGGAACCGGCACCGCCATTCGGTGAAGGGTTCGGAGATATCCTCGCCCTTTGCAGTGGAGCGATTTGCGATCAGATTTCCAAATTCCGCCTTGCTTCAGGGACCGCATTCCCGCAGATTGCGAGCTCTGCAGGAACGATCTGCCGGACCATCGATTTCTCGTCGAAATCAACCGGCGGATTCTCCGATGACCAGGTTTCAAAACACGCGTATGTCACTCAGTCCAGCTGAATTCAATTACATTCGTCAATTGGTGAACAACCATTCGGCGATCGCATTGGATGAGACCAAGGAATACCTCGTCGAAATGCGGCTCGCGGCGGTGATCCGCAAACTCGGGATCGCCTCCATTTCCGAACTCATCCTCAAGCTCCAGTCGGGGACGGATGAGAAACTCAGGCTGCTAGTCGGTGAGTCGATGACAACGAACGAGACCTCATTCTTCCGGGACATCCACCCGTTCGAAGCGCTCAAGAGCGATGTCATGCCCGACCTGTTTAAACGACGCCAAACCGAACGAACCCTGTCGATCTGGTGCGCCGCCTCTTCGTCCGGACAAGAACCTTATTCCATCGCGATGATTCTAAGGGATCATTTCCCGGAATTACTTGGATGGAAGCTGGATTTTCTGGCAACGGACATCTCGGAACAGGTCCTGACCCAGGCACGCGAGGGCCGGTACAATCAGCTGGAGGTCAATCGCGGGCTCTCCAGCTCGCACCTGCAGAATCATTTTCAGGCGGACGGCCGCCAATGGGTCGTCAACAACCAACTCCGGAAGATGATTCGATTCGAATCGATGAATCTGAATGAACGATGGCTTCCGATGCCGCCCCTCGATCTGGTGTTCATCCGGAACGTGTTGATCTATTTCGGAGTGGATACCCGTAAAAAGATCCTTGAGCGCATTGGCACCATGATGCGTCCGGATGGGTATCTTTTCGTTG
>JAIPJX010000063.1 GCA_021733945.1 Verrucomicrobiota bacterium
CCTGCAACCCGGCTCGCCGGGACGGTTCGCGCTACCCAAAAGCGGCAGAGGACTACCGCCGTCCAAGACGCTTCGCCTTGGTGGGGGGCGCGCACTAAACTTCGTTCGTCATCGACGAAGAATTCTGTCATGCACCCCCCGTGGGGAATCCCAGGAGAACCCCTTTGACTTCGCGGGGATCCAGGAATAGAAGTAGTTCTCGTTTTGCAAACAGACCACCCATGACACCTTCCGACATCCTCAAACAACTCACACATCTTCCGATTCAGGCCGAATTTGAGCCTTACGAAGCCGCGCTCAAGGCAGCCGCCGACCAGCGCGAAGCCATCATACCCAACCTCATCGCCGCCCTGGAACGGGTCTGCGAGAATCCCGCGCCCCATATTGAGAACGACGAGGATGCCCTGTTCCTGTTCGCTCTTCCGTTGCTTGCCGAGTGGAGGGTAACCCGGGCCCTGGACGTTTTCCTGCGCTTCTTCTCCCTCCCGGAAGACACGATCTCGGACCTTGCAGACGAATTGGTCACCGCGAACGGTGCCGCCTACTTCGCCTCGGTGTGCGGCGGGAATCCGGCCCCGCTGCTCAAACTCATCCACGATGAAAACGTCAGCGAATTCGTGCGGGAGCAGGCCATCTGCGGGCTCGCCGTCCAGTGCGTCTGGGGCGAACGCCCCCGCGAAGCGGTGATTGAGGAACTGCGGGGCCTCTTCAGCACCCTGCCCAAACCTGGGAACCCGTTTCTCTGGGCAGGTCTCGTGCTCCTGATTCTCGACTTCAAGGCTTTGGAACTCCTCCCGGAAGCAAGACACGCGTTTGCCGAAGGACTGGTCGATGACTCGATCGTCGACATCCAGGGATACGAAACGGAAGCGTCCCAGCACGGGGACGATTCCACCCTCGAAGAATTCTGCGACCGCTACAGCCCCATCAACGCCATCGAGGAATGTTCCGAGTGGCAGTGCTTCAACGAAGAACCGGAAGAGGACCCGGAAATCCCCTATCCGGATGACGATGATGATTCTGACGAAACCCTCTTCGAGGACGACCCGGAAATGGGACGAAGCATTTTTGAAGAAGGGTCGACCCCGACCCCCTACATCGCGCCCCTCAAAGTGGGCCGCAACGATCCCTGCCCCTGCGGCAGCGGTCGCAAACATAAAAAATGCTGCGGCAACTAAGCTCACCATCTGTTTGGAAAACGAATGTTTGGCCTATTCTCCAAACAACTTCTCTGCGTCGACGACTTTCCCCCGCATGACGAACGGCAGCGCGGCGTTTGTGCGCACTCCCGACACCTTCCACATTTCACGGAGGGTCCGCTGCAGCTCGTCCCTGGTCTCGGCCGCCTTCGGCGCGGTCTCGAAGCCGCCCACCGTGATGTAGAACTGCGTCGCTCCCGCGCTGGAGAGCACGGAGACTTCGTTGGAGTCAACACCCGGAAGCATCCGCGCCGTGTTCGCCAGGTCCAGCGCCTTGTTCCGGCTCGGAGTCTGGCCGATCACGAAGAGGTAGTTGGTGCTGGGTCTTTGCAGTCGAAACACCTGCCGGAATACCTTCTCAGGCTCCGATTCGTTCACAAAAAATGGCTACCTCCCGCGAGGCTCCTGCCTCGCAACTCCCTGTTCCGGACCATCTCCGTTACGCCCGGCCGCCCGGGCTGTCAAATATTCTTCAGGAGGGGGCTGTCTCTTGGTTCCTGACGCCTGCCGAACCGGGTCGGCATGTCACTGAAGCTTGCCTTGGAGAACCCTGCTGTGCCACCCTTGCCTCAATGAGAGACCTGATCCTTTTGACCTGTGTCACGGCATCGATTCTTTCGATTTCAGGCGCGCCCTCGTTCGCTCCCGCGCCCCAGCGGTTTCATCAGGAGATGGCCAGATCCTTCACCCGTTCCCAAGGCCTGCCAGACGCTCCCATCCAACTGCTCGACGCATCGGCAAATCAGTCCCTCCGCGTTTTTGCTGCGGGTCGCTGGCACGAAATGACATCGGATCGCTGGACGGAAAACATCGCCCTGCGCCCCTCCTCCACCGGGTTCACCCTGCCCGAACACAACGGCAACCCACTGGAGGTCCCCGTTCCCTGGCGCGAAGTCACCCAGGTCTGCCGACAATCCGATTCGATCTTCATCGCAACGGCAACCGATCTGTTCTCCGTCATCAACGGCAAGTTCGCCTCTCTCGGCTGGCCAAGCCGATATCGGATCAACCAGATCGCGGTCTCTCCGGAGGGCACCGTGACCGTCGCCTCAAACGCCGGCCTGTTTCGACAGCGTCCCAACGGATGGGAACCCACCCCGGCACTCGACGCAGCCCGCCGGGCCTGGGGTGTCAAGGATGTGTTGGGCGTCGCCTATGATTCGAAGGGTCGGCTCTGGTTCGTCACCAGGGCGGGAGCCGCCTGCCTGACTGGCGAGACCTGGACCATGTACGAAGGGAAGGACGGGGTGCCGTGGACTGATTTTTCAGGAATGGCCGCGGGCCCCGAGGGGGAACTCTGGTTTGGAACCCACCTCGGCGTGATCCGGTTTGACGATCAGGGATGGCATTACCGGCAGGGCCCCCGCTGGCTGCCCCACGACGATGTGACTCAGGTTCTGGTTGATTCCCGGGGGACCGCATGGTTCGCAACTCCTCAAGGCATCGGCCAGATCCTGCGAACCCCCATGACCCTGGCCGCGAAAGCCGAGCGGTACGAAGCCGAGATCGAGAAGTATATCAAACGCACCCCTTTGGGCTACGTCGCCGAGGCGCATCTGACCCGACCCTCCGATCGGTCCAGCGCAGACCCGCAGGACAGCGACAACGACGGACTCTGGACCTCGATGTACGGTGCCGGCGAAGCTCTGGCTTACGGTGCCACCGGCGATCCCCAGGCAAAGCGCCGCGCGGCGCAGGCATTCGAAGCGCTCCGTTTCCTGCAGACCGTGACCCAGGGAGGGGACCATGCCCCGCCCCCAGGCTATGTCGCGCGAACGATCCGATCGACCGACCTGCCGGATCCAAACATCGGGCGGCTGGAACACGACATCAAAGCCCGGGAATCGGACCAGCTCTGGAAGGCCTATGAACCCCGGTGGCCAAAGAGTGCGGACGGCAGGTGGTATTGGAAATCCGACACCAGCAGCGACGAACTGGACGGGCACTATTTCTTCTACGCCCTTTACTACGATCTCTGCGCCGACACGGAAACCGAGAGGGACCGCGTTCGCAGCGTTGTGCGCGCTCTCACCGATCACCTCGTCGCGCACCAGTACGTGTTGATGGACCACGACGGCAAACCCACCCGATGGGCGATCTACGGTCCGCAGTTCCTCAATCGGGATCCCCGCTGGTGGCCGGAGCGCGGTCTCAATTCGCTGAGTCTGCTCAGCTACCTGTCCGTGGCTTCCCACGTCACCGGAGACGCCACATACGATTCCGCTTCCCGCGATCTGATCGACCGGCACGGTTACGCCCACAACGCCATGTATCCGAAGGTTCAGCACGGGCCCGGATCCGGCAATCAATCCGACGACGAAATGGCGTTCATGTGCTATTACAGCCTGCTACGCTGTTCCACCGACGAAGCACTCAGGGGCATGATCCGTTATTCGTTTTTTCGATACTGGCTGAACGAAGCGCCGGAGATGAACCCGTTCTTCAACTTCAGCTATGCCGCCATCAACCGGGACGCCCACGTCACAAACGTCTGGGGCACCTTCCCCATGACACCCTGGGAAGGTTGGCACGAGGATTCCATGCGAACCCTGCGCGGTTTCCCCTTGGACAGGTTGAACTGGCCCCACCGGAACAGTCATCGTCTCGATCTGGTCGCCCTGCCCCCGGTGCGTTCCCAGGATCTCGATTCCCCGGATGGCCGAACCCGGGGACACCGCACCAATGGCAAGGTGCTGCCCGTGGAAAACCGCCATTTCACTCACTGGAACACCGATCCCTGGAGTTACGACTACGGCGGTAACGGCAATGAACTGGCCGCAGGCACCGCCTACCTGCTCCCCTATTACATGGGGCTCTATCACGGATTCATCGAGAAACCGACCAACTGATCCCCTGCCACAAGGGGCGGATTGGTTTTGCTGTGTTGACCGGGGCAGAGGAAAAGAGTAGCAAAGTCCGGAACACTTTATGCACCCTATGAAAAAGAGCCGTCTCATCACGCACCTCTCCAAACACACTCCATTGTTCATCGCAGCGGTGGTAGCCATTTCGCCGTTCGGCGCTCCGAACGCATCCGCCGCCCCAATTCCGCCCCAGGGGTTCACCCCCCTGTTTAACGGCAGCGACCTCAGCGGCTGGTATGGCATGAACCAGGACCCCCGCAAACTCTGGGCTCTGTCCAAGGAAGATCAGGCAAAATTCCGCGACGCCAGCATGGCCGACTTCAAAAAACACTGGACGGTCGATGGCGATGATCTGGTCAATGACGGCCACGGCGATTACGCCACCACGGTCAAGGAATACGGCGATTACGAACTGCTGCTCGAATACAAAACCGTGGCACAAGCCGACAGCGGCATCTACCTCCGCGCCACACCCCAGGTTCAGATCTGGGACTTCACTGAAGCCGGCGGAAAATGGAACATTGGCGCTGACAAGGGATCCGGCGGACTCTGGAACAACAGTCCGGGAACTGCCGGCAAGGATCCGCTCGTGCTCGCAGACAAACCGTTCGGCCAGTGGAACAGCTTCCGGATCCTCCAGGTGGGGGCCAGAACCACCGTCTACCTGAACGGCAAACTCGTCGTCGACCACGCCAACATGGAGAACTACTGGGACAGGAAAAACCCGCTCTGGAAGACCGGTCCGATCCAGCTGCAAACCCACGGGGGCGAAATCCGCTGGCGCAACGTATTCATTCGTGAGATCGGCGCTCAGGAAGCCAACACCATCCTCGCCAATCGGGGCAACGACGGATTCAAAACCGTGTTCAACGGCAGGAACTTTGACGGTTGGGCCGGGCCTCTCGAAAACTACCAGATCCAGGACGGCGCGCTGGTTTGCAAACCGGAACACGGTGGCACCATCTACACGAAGGAGGAATACAGCGATTTTATGGTCCGCCTCGAATTTAAACTGCCTCCCGGGGGCAACAACGGCCTGGCCATCCGCTACCCCGGAACCGGCGACACCGCTTACGGCGGCATGTGCGAGCTCCAGGTCCTGGACGACACCCACCCGAAATACAACAGCCTCGATCCCCGGCAGGTGCACGGTTCGGCCTACGGAATGGCCGGCGCGCACAAGGGGTTCCTGCGCCCCACCGGCGAATGGAACTTTGAAGAGGTCACCGTGAAGGGTTCCACCATCAAGGTCGAACTCAACGGAACCATCATTCTGGACACCGATCTTTCCAAGATCTCCGAATACATGGCCAACAGCGCGCACCCCGGAAAAAACCGGACCTCCGGTCACTTCGGATTCGCCGGCCACAGCGATCCGGTCATGTTCCGCAATGTTCAGATCAAATCGTTGGCAGGACACTGATCCGACCCAGTCCACCTGACGCCGGGCCGGTTCGATCGTCGTGCCGACCCGGCCCCGGATTCCCTCTCCTCCAATCCGCCGCAAGGCGGATTTTTCATTTCGCAGGAACCACCGCACGCAACCTCCCTTCCGTACCGCGATTTGCCCAAGCGAACTTTCCCGTTCACGGTCCTTCCCGCTGCCACAGATCCGAACGCAGCAATCCCCATTCGCTGACCCTGCGCGAGCACAGTCGAAATCCATGATCCTCGAGAACCGGATCCGGATCAACCAGGTCCATTGCCGGAAGGCGCGTCGCGATCCGGAAAAACGCATACATGATGCGAAGGAACAGCCGGGCCCGCACACGCCGCCACCCGGACGCAGGTGCCTGGAAGTCCGCCAGAAGCCACTGAGCCCCCTCACCCACCGTTTTGGAAATCCGGCCGACAACCGACTCCAGCTGATCGATCGGAAAGCAGTCCAGAATAAAATGCGTCACCACCAGATCGACATCCCTTCCAGATGGTTCCCAGCGCCGCACATCCTCCTGAACAAATCGCACTCGTGTCTCCGAGAGCCCGCGCCGATGGAGCCGCTGACGCGCCCGACGAAGCATTTCGCCACTTTCATCAAGACACAGCACCGATGCCCCGGGGTTCGCCCTCACCAGCTCACATAGAAACCGTCCGTTTCCCTCGCCCACCACCAGAACACGACGCGCGGATCGCACTTCATCCAGATACTCGGTCCGGCACCTCTGCAGCGTCTCCCCAGCGGAAAGCAGTTCCATCCAGCGGTACCATCTTGCGAGCCGATCGAACCCGGAGCTCATGCGCAGGGGCTCTTCACGCACGCCCTGTCGGCAGCCCTCGCCCACCAAGCCCAGGCCATCGCCGCGCCCAGCGCATAAGCGAGCACATCGACCGGATCCCCCACCGCTCGGGGCATCAGCCAGGGCCCCGCCCACTCGAACAACACCGACCACAAAACCAAATGCCACAGGATTTCACGTGCACCGGGAAAGGCATTGTCAAGACGCAGGCCAAACCAGCGCTGCAAGAGGAGGACGATCGGCAGAGCGCACGGAATCAACAGCAGATCGTTGAAATAACCATCGAAAAACAAGGTGTGCGTGTGGGGCTTGATCACGAAGCGGTTCACGGCATACGCCACGCAACACAACAGGCACGCCGGATCCATCCAATATCGAAAGCCTCCCATGGCTCAGAGCAACGCGAGCATGAAGAGACCAAATACAAGGGCCAACAAAACCTTCGATACCACTGTCATCAACCACAAAACTACGAGACGGTTGGCCATTCGAGCAATTCCTATTTCACGGGCCTACCCCGGCCCTAGGATTCCAGCTGGCACAGCGCCTTGGGCTCAACTAGAATTCCAGGCAATGCATCCGCAACCAAACGCTCCGCCCCCGATTGACAAATGCCCCGCACCCGAAGGCTTCTGGATGCTTGATCCCACCGTGACTTTTCTAAATCACGGGTCCTTCGGAAGCTGTCCCCGCCCGGTGATCCGCTTCCAGCGCCAGATTCAGGAGCGGATGGAGAAACAACCGGTCACCTTCTTTGTCCAGGATCTGGAACCTCTCCTCGACTCGGCACGCGCGGAACTGGCAAAGTTTCTCGGCGCCCGTCCCGATGATCTTGTTTTCGTTCCCAACGCCACCTCGGGCGTCAACGCCGTCCTGCGTTCGCTTCCGTTTTCCCCGGGCGACGAACTGCTGGTCACGGACCACGAATACAACGCCAGCCGAAACGCTCTCGACTACGTTGCCAAACGATCCGGTGCGACGCCGGTTGTTGCCAGGATTCCGTTCCCCATTGGCTCCGCATCCGAGATTGTCGATGCCCTGCTCTCGCGGGTGACGTCCCGGACCCGGCTGGTTCTGATCGATCATGTCACCAGCCAGACGGGCCTTGTGTTCCCGATCGAACGTATCGTCGCCGAGCTCAATCACCGGGGCATCGATTCGCTTGTCGACGGAGCGCATGCCCCCGGAATGCTCCCACTGAATCTTGGCACCCTGAACGCGACCTATTACACGGGGAACTGCCACAAATGGATCTGCGCCCCCAAAGGAGCCGGGTTCCTGGTCGTCCGACCCGACCGCCAGGATACCATCCGCCCCAACGCAATCAGCCATGGCGCCAACAGCCACCGCACCGATCGTTCCCGTTACCTCATCGAGTTCGGCTGGACCGGCACCTCCGTCCCATCCGCCTGGTTGAGTGTGCCTGAAGCCATTCGATGCATGGGGTCGCTGGACCCGACGGGCTGGAAAGGAATCCACCTTGCCAATCGCAACAGGACGCTGCGCGCCAGAACGCTCCTCTGCCAGGCTCTCTCCATCCCACTTCCGGCTCCGGACGAATTGATCGGATCTCTGGCTTCAATCCCCATTCCGGACGGGATCCCGGGGCCACCATCCAATTCCCCACTCTACGCGGATCCGCTGCAGGACACCCTCCGACTTGAATACGGAATCGAAGTTCCCGTCATCCCCTGGCCGTCCGCTCCACGGCGCCTGCTCAGAATTTCCTCCCAGCTGTATAACAGGGACTCGGACTACCAGAAGCTGGCGGCCGCATTGAAGGAGTTGGTGGAAAAGGGTCGCCTGTAAGCCTCGCCGGACATGGGATGGCGCAAAGTTTTAACTTGAATCAAAAGCTCCAAATTCCTACCAACTCCCATGGGATCCAGAGTTGAACCGATCACCTCGTTCTCCGCGGATGCGGCGTCACGAGCCCGCAATGGGCTGCACCTGGAATACGAACGGGCGCGGCAAGAGATTCTGGAGCGGTCCAACTATCTCAAAATGGTTGCCCAGGGAATGAAGATCCAGGAAGCCCAGAAGGCACGGAATCTGGAGTTTTTCGAGACCATGGCCACCCGCCGCATCGGCTGATCCATCCGGCATCGGGAACGACGCCAGGCGTCGGCCTGGCGGACCGTTAAAAAACACCAGATGTTGTAGGAGTCGAGGTCACGAGACTCTGATTTCTTAGGATTCTGCGGGTATTCTAGAGCCTCCTGACGTCGACTCCTAATTTTTTAACGGGCTGCTAAAGCTCCGAGATCCGATCCCAAAGCGCCTGCAAATCCTCGTCGTTCAGCGCCAGGGTGCGGATTTCATTCGCATCCGCAATATCCACCGCCACCATCAGCCAATCCCAGGCCTCCTGCAGATGTCCCAGCTGGCAGGCGTAACACGCCAGATTGTATGGAATGGCGTAAAAAGACAGTTTGATCGACTCGAAACTGTGCCGACCGTTTCCGAAGATTGTCTTGACCGGAACCTCGGCGCGCGGAACCGGCTCCTCCTCCAGCAGTGAACCCACGGGACCCATCTCGCAAAGTGCCTTGGCCACGTTGACCGCGGCAATCCAGTTGCGTGTTTTCCCGTACAGCCGGCAGCGCAGGCGCAACACATCGGGATGAGCCGTGAAGGCCGGAGCAATACGATCCAGCTCCTTAAAAGCCTCCAACTCGTTGCCGAGTTCAAGCCAGCCTTCGGCGGCAAGCAGATGATGTTTGTCCGGCGCTTCGATCGCGTTCATGGGTCCGGTAGTGTTCACAATTTGGATTCTCGAAATTCTTCAGCCCAATAGCTTCATGGCAGTCGCTGGGACGGCGTTGGCCTGCGCCCGTTTTGCGGTGTCCGCCTGACCCAGAATCCGGTAACGGGCCAATTGCGTCATGTTCCCCGCCAAATCGATGCTGTTGATCCGGCGGGTCGCATCGGACAACCCCTGCCACAACTCGGACGCCTGTTGGCTGGATAAACTCAATTGCTGGAGGTTTTTATGAACCCGCGCCTGCATCTGGGACAGGCCTTTCAGCGCACGCCCGATGTTGTCCAGAGCTGCGGCGGCCTCATCTTTGCTGTCCAGCGTGGTCGCCTGCGGATCGTAGACAGCCTGCACATCACCGCCAAAACTCGAGGCCGCCAACGTGATCGACTTGCCGGGCGAATCGGTATCCGTCCGAGGTCCAGCGACCCTCAGGGTGGCGTCAACGAACAACGATAGCCCGTTGAATTGTTTCGTACCGATGTCACTGATGAACTGCTGCAACCGGCTGAATTCGGCTGTGCACTGAGCCCGATCCGCATCACTTCCATCCTGACATTTCAGACTCAACTCGGCCATCTGATCCAGCGCTTCCTCAACCACCTTCAAAAACCCCTTCTGAGTCTGGCTGAACGAGACCGCATTCTCCAATTCGGAGTTGTTCCGGCAGGTTTCCCCCTGATACCGCGCTTGGGAAATCCCAATGCTCATGCAGTCTGCATCCGGGGCCGCCGCACCTTCGGCCTCCGCCTCGCTACGGGGTCGTCGGACCGGGACGTACGCATTGCTGCGTGGATCCCGTCCGTAGGACGACCCTAAAGAGGATGGCGTCAACTTGGAACTCATGTGTCTCTATATTTCTATCGCCCCCAGCCAGCGTCGATCCGATCAAACACGGACACAACACGCCGGAGGGGCGCACCTACACCTGCGGACCCGGACCACGGCCGGGATATCTGTTAAACTGCTTCCGGGTAAAAATCGACTGGCAGACTTCCGAATCCTGCATCAATGATGTTATCGCACATCTCGTCGGATCGCTTGGGATACCGCTCCGGCCGGTAAACAGCCAGCTTGAACCGCCGTTTCGAACGGCCCTCCGGCCAGTCCTTCGGTTGAAACGAGGACTCGACTGCGGTTCGTTGCGTGACGGGATGAAAATCATGATCGTAACCTCCGGCTTCCAGCCCCGGAAACCGGATGACTTTGGCACCGAGATCAGCACTCTCTTCACCGTCGTTTAAGGGGGCAGCACGCCCCTGCACACGGTCCGCAACAGCGGACAGCGGACTTAGATTAGTTATCATAAGACAAATCCGTTTGTCTGTTCGTTACCTTCGGCATCCATGCCGTTGGATACCCTCACTCAAGGGTCTCCCGCCGGAGTGCCACAATCACAGTGGCACTACACACCATTGGAATCGGCAGATCCGGGAGGGAGCTTTAGAAGTATTTGGGATGCGGGGGACTATTTGTTTAAAGCCCCCTGCTGTGAATCGACCAGATCGAGCCTCTTTTGAAGCCGGTCCCAACGCTCGTCCCAATCGAGCCAGTCCAACTGCCACTCCGGCCCTTCAAACGCGGCCTTTGCCCTCGGCAAAGCCTGGGCGTGCTCGCGCGCCACCCTTTGGGCCGGCCCCAAACGCCCCTGCCTGACCAGCGCCTCGAGCAGACAAAGCCGGTTCTCCGGATAATCCGGATCAATCTGAACCGCTCTCTCCAGGTGGACAATCGCCTTCCTGGAGTCCCCAATGCTCAAGGGCCAACCCGGAGCGTCCAGATAGAGCAGCCCCAGCGACCGATCCGGAGATCCGTGCTCGATCCGGCAATCCAGTTCACTCGCCCGCTTCAGGGCCGTTTCCATCTCATCGACCAAGGGCAGGGCGCGAAGCCTCCGGGTGCGGGCCAATTGCCCCAGGTTCATCGCAAGAAAATGATGCGCCTGAGCCAGGTCCGATCGCTTTTCGATCGCCTGCCGACAAGCCGCCATGCCCTGTTCGGCGATGCTCGCACGCTCAGCGTTGTCCCGCGCAAAATCAGCCCAGCCAAAACAGGCTTTCCCAAACCGCCACGCGGCTTCGGCGTTCATGGAGTCCGCCTCAAACTGTTGCCGGCTCACCTGATACACCCGCTCCGCAGCCGCACGGCCAGCCCCCGCTTCTCCAGTGCCCCCGCCCATCGCTCCAGGAACCACAATGAGCAGGGCCACCCAGACCCCTTGGAGACGGTGGACAATCCCACCACGGCGCTTCCAGACTGCGTTCATGTTTCCTCTTTCAATCCGCGCGGGCACGGAGGTTCCATTGATTCCATCCGCAGGCGCCCCCCCGATTAATATGTTGCGAACACCCCGATCGCTCCTATAGTAATCGCTGTGCGATCAAAAAGGAACTTCCTTCTGCTCCTCGGACTCACGCCCCTGCTCTTCCTCTTCACGGGCTGCAGCGGAATCAATGCGTCGGGCAGCGTGTCGCCGGCGACGTTCCTGATGCCAGGCCTCGGGTCGATCGAGCCTTCGACCCGGAAACCAATCCCTGAAGCCCCGCCGTTTCACAGTCCCGGGGCTCTCGCTCAATCATTTTAGTCTTATGCGTTTCCCTCTCGCGCTCTCGGCGAAAATCGCCAGGCACATCATCAAACACAAGGTCCGCAGAACTCCCAAGTTTGCCCTGGTCCTGCAGCTGGAACCGTTGCACACCTGCAACCTCACCTGCACGGGATGCGGCCGGATCCGCGAATACTCGACCCACCTCAAGGACATGATGTCCCTGGAGGATTGCCTGGGCTCCGCCTCCGAATGCGATGCCCCGATGGTGTCCATTTGCGGCGGGGAACCGTTGATCTACCCGAAGATCGAAGAACTGGTGGACGGCCTGCTCACCCAGGGTCGCATTGTCTACATCTGTACCAACGGCATGTTCATGCGCAAAAAAATGCGCGATTACCTGTCGAGTCTTGCCAATTCCCCCGACCTCGAAAAAACCCTCGCGGAACTCGTCAACCAGGATTTGATTTCCGAAAAAGAGGCAACGGGCATCCGCAAGGCACCCCGCAACTCAGGCCAGACTGTGATCCGGCCAAGTCGTTGGATGTATTGGAATGTTCATGTCGACGGGCTCGAATACACCCACGACCTGATCGTCGAACGGGAGGGCGTCTTCGCCGAATGCGTGAAGGCCATCCAGATGGCCAAGGTGCTCGGATTCCAGGTCGCCACCAATACCACCGTCTACAAGGAGACCGAGGTCCAGGAAATCGAGCAGATGTTTCAGTACTTCTCCTCCATGGGGGTCGACGGACACACCATCTCGCCGGGATACGACTACGATGCCGCCAAGAAGGACATGGCCAAGCGCCTCGGAAAAAAGCCGGAGGATTTTTTCCTCACCCGGGCCATGACCCGCGAGAAATTCAGCAAGATCGAAGATTGGGGCAGGTTGTTCACGATCTTCGGCACTCCGGTTTATCAGGAATTCCTCTCCGGAAAACGAGAGCTCACCTGCACCGCATGGGCCATTCCCACCCGAAACATTCGGGGATGGAAAGCTCCCTGTTACCTCATGACCGACGGCCACTATGCGGGCTATCAGGAGATGCTCGAAAAGGTCAACTGGGAAAGCTACGGCGTGGTCGAGGGTGTTGCCCGCGATCCCCGCTGCGAAAACTGCATGGTCCACTGCGGTTACGACCCGAGCGGTGCCCTGGGCACCAACTACAAGCGCGGCGACAACTGGAAGAACATCAAATACAATTTCGGGGCAAAACCCAAACCCTACCTCGCAGGCGCAAAGGTCATGGCCTTCAACGGCGCGTCCATCGGCAAAGGCCACCTCGCCCAGGCGAAACGCGCGATTCAGGACACCGGGACAGACTCGGGCGGCTGCCAATCGGGAGGCGGACACGAACGCCGCGAGCTTATTGAGAAGATCGCGGAAAAAAGGGCGAAATAGGCCTTTCCAACAGCTTCTTCTTTGCCGCTTCCGGAAGTGTCACTTTCGTGGCACCGACGTCGCTGATCGTCACCGTCGTGGTGCGGTCGACCAGGACCTCCTGCGCGTAATCCTTGAGCATGATCTTTCCGCGGATCTCGACCTCGTACTTCGTCAACTCTCCCTTGCTGAGCCAGAACTTGACACTCCCGGAAGCTCCGGGCGCAACCGTCGCAACGGCACTGTCCCGGCTGCGCAGCGCCAGCAACGCGCTCACCCCGGCCGGAGTCAAGGCCCCCGAATAAACTCCACCCCGACCCTTCTTCAATTTCCCGAGTTTCCTCAGCAAGTCCCCGGCTTCAACGGCCGGGGCCTGAAAAGAGCCCAGTCGACGTGCGATCCATTCCCGTTCTCCCACCAGCTCCGCATCCGACACCCACTCATCCTCCGTGCGGATCGCGGCGTGCCCCCCCAAAAAAGCCGTCTCGACAACATTCCCGTCCATCTCAAATCGAAAATACGTGCTCCCTTCCCCTTCCGTCACCCCTTCGATCGGCCCCTGCCGGTTTGGCGGAGTCCCTTTTCCAGTCTTGGTCTCGGAGGTCCAGCTGTAACTTCCCGCACCACCCAGCCGTTCAATGGCCGCCTCGACATCGCCCACCGGATCCGCTGCCACCGACAGGATCGCCATCCCAATTGCACAAAAATAACCCAATCGCTTGACCACGTTCATGTTACGTTCCTCCCCGTCTGATATTCAGGTTTTCCTTCGGACCAAGGACCACTCAAAAGTTTCAGGCACTGCATCAGGCCCACCTCGGGCCCCAACAACAGCAACCTCCCACTCCACCGTCGGTACCCGCATGTTCATCGCCGCCGGATCCGGCACGGAGTGCGCCCCGTGCTCCGCGCCTTCAATCCATCCCAGGGCAATCGAGAGCAGCACGCCGGAAATCAACGAAATCGACAGTTTTACCCGGTCATGCGAATGAAACTGGAGTTCCGGAAGCAAATCGCTGGTTGATATGCAGATGAACGTCCCGGCTGCAAACGCCAGCGCCGCACCCAGGAAATGCCGGTTCTCGCCAACCAGCCAGGTCACACCGATTTGAAACAGGATCACCCCCGCCGGTATTGCCAACGCAAACAGTCCATTCACCCAGTGCCTCGCGGTCCGGGACCAGCCCCCAGCCGCCATCAACGCACCGATCGCCATGGCATCGAACGGTTTATGCAGGATGATCACCAGGAATGTACTGAATCCCAACAACCAGCCCGATCCACTCAGACCGCTTTCCGCACGCACACTCGCCGCCAGCGCCATGCCATCGGTCAACGTATGAAACGTCAAACCCAACGCAGCCCCCGTCCAGGTGAGTTTTGAGGCCGACCTCTCCGCCAGACTCGGTTCCCGGGGATCGGGTGCCGGTTCATGCGAATGCCCGCAATGCGTTTCCGCCTCACTCTCCCGATGCCTGGTCTCGCTGGGCACATCGTGATGATGAAAGTGAAAAAAACGTTGAATGAAAAACATCGCCAGGAACCCCCCCAGCACCCAGCCCGCTATCCCGTCAATCGAATCGTAATGATGCATCGCGTGGGGCAACATGTGCAACACCCCCACTCCGAGCATCAAACCGGCCACAAAACTCGTGGCCAGTTGCATCCGGGTATGCGTCAACCGAAACAAAAGAGGAATCCACCCCCCGGCCAGCGAGGCAAGGAGGATCAGAATACAATAGACAAAAAGGAGCGAACTCATCTTTCCTGACTCCGCAAATCACCGTTCTGGAATTGTTGGAGCATCGTTTTCATCGGTCGACCACGGCGCTGGAGCTTACCGATTCAGCCGACCGCACCGGGACGAAATCCAATCTGAAGGTCACCCGTCTCCAAAGCAATGACTTTCCGTCTCGCCCGACCAGCAGGCCCAACCCATCGAGTGATACGAATTCGCTCCCTCACAGTCTGGCTGAGAATACCCTCCCGAATGGGTCGAACAAGCAGATGGAGCAAAAAGCAAGCTGCGATCCGGTTAGGGAATGGAGGGCTCGCCACTTGAGAAAGTCAGGCTGGTCAGATCATTGGAGCCGAGATCCAGTGATTCCAGGTGGACGATACGGTGGGTGACCGTGAATTCCTTCAATTGGTTGCTGCTCGCCATTTTCCTTGAGTCGCACGCTCGCAACTCACACCATTCAACCTTCAGAAACAATAAACCGATCCGTCGCAACTCATGTCATCCCCTCTACAAACCCAGTCCCGGCGAGGTGTTATGAAATCCATCTTCGCCGCGGCGCTCACCCTTGTCCTCTGCCAACCGGTCTTGGCCGACACCCTTGCCGCGGCAATCGCGTCGGATTATACCTACCTCGAACAGCTCTACCGGCATTTGCACCGCAACCCCGAACTCTCGTTCCAGGAAGTGAACACCGCGGCGCGCATCGCAACCGAACTTCGGCAGGCCGGCTTCGAGGTCACGGAAAAGGTCGGAGGCCACGGTATCGTTGCGGTCCTGAAAAACGGAGTTGGACCCACGGTGCTCGTGCGGACCGACCTGGACGCACTCCCGGTTGAAGAACAAACGGACCTGCCCTATGCCAGCGCGACGACGGCGGTGGACGACCAGGGCAAGAACGTTCCGGTCATGCATGCGTGCGGTCACGACATCCATATGACGAGCCTCGTGGGCACCGCGCGTCGGCTCAGCGTCATGCGCAACCGTTGGGCGGGCACTCTGGTGATGATCGGGCAACCGGCCGAAGAACGGGTTCAGGGCGCGCAGGCCATGCTCCAGGACGGACTGTTCACGCGGTTTCCAAAACCGGATTATAATCTCGCGCTTCATGTGGCAGCCACGATGGCCGCGGGCGAAGTCGGCATGACCGAAGGATACGCGCTGGCGAACGTGGATTCTGTGGATATCGCCGTCCAGGGCGTTGGCGGCCACGGCGCCTACCCCCACACCACCAAGGATCCCATCGTGCTGGCAGCCCATATCATCGTTGCGCTGCAAACCCTGGTCGCCCGCGACATCTCACCGCTCGAATCCGGGGTGGTGACAGTCGGCTCGATCCACGCCGGAACCAAACACAACATCATCCCGGATGCCGCGCACTTGCAGATCACGGTGCGATCCTACACCGACGATGTGCGCGAAAAACTCCTGGGCGGCATCCGGCGCATCGCGCGCGGCGAAGCAATCGCACTGGGTCTGCCGGAAGACAAAATGCCCGAGGTCACCATTCCCGAATCCACACCGGCAACCCACAACGATCCGGCCCTGACGAAACGCATTTTTGCGGCATTGGAAAACGCCCTCGGCGAACACCGCGTGCACACCCTTCCGCCCGTCATGGGTGCCGAAGATTTCGCCCTGTACGGCCGCACGGAAGATCGCATCCCGAGCCTGATGTTCTGGCTGGGAGCCGCAAAGGCCGACGCCGCACAGGCCCACGCTGAGGGCCGCTCCAAACTGCCAAGCCTGCATTCGCCGTTCTTCGCCCCGGACCCTGAACCCACGATCAAGGGCGGGGTCGAGGCCATGACCACGGCAGTGCTGTCGCTGCTCGGAAAAGACTGATTCGAAGATTTCGCGCTGACGCCCGAAGGAATTCAGTTCGGATTTCTCACCAGGCCGATGTTCGCCAGGGGATCTTCGGGTCGCCGTTTTAGAACTGCTTCCCATTGTTCTTCAGCTTCGGCCACGCGATTCACCATTTCATAAGCCTTGGCAAGCAGCACCCGGTTCTCGACTGTGTCCCGCGTTTTCAAGCGCTCGGTCATCAAATCGACCAGCTTCCCGGGATGATCCGAGAAAACAAATACAGCCGCAAGCGTTTGCCAGGGCGCATCGGGCAGGGGTTCCGGGTGATCGGACGATATCAGATTCCGGTGCTCCGCGGACGGCCATGACAGGTCGTCATCGCCGGACTCCACCATCAGCTCGCCCATAAACCAGAAGAAGGCAATCCCGCCAATGAGGAGCGGATCCCGATCCGTTCATGCCGACGCCGCCTTCATGTCCGCAACCGCCCCGGGAAGACTCTTCCTGATTTCCGACTCCACGGATCGCCCCCCGAGGATCAACTCCCTTACAGTCCCAGTCACCGGGAACCCCAATCGAATCAGAGCCCGGACCAAACCCTACGAGGCAACACACGGAAGAATTCGATCGCATTGGTTCTCAGGATTTTTTCAGCCAGCCGGATTCCGTCCCGCTCCCGGAAATAACCAGCCGCCCGTTTCTCCTCAAGCACCTCCCCGAGCAAACGCCGCACGGTGCCCATGGTTCCGAAGGTCTCCTCGACATGCCAGTTGTCCCCGCCCACCATCATCCTCGATTCGTCCGGCAGGATCTCGATGGCTTCATGGAGGGCGAGCTTGAAGTGCGACGGACTCAGCAGCATGGACCAGGTGAGATCGATCCAGATGTTCCGGTACACAAAGGCCATGCCCAGCAGATCCCGGCTCCAGGGATATGCCAGGTGCATCAGCAGAAACCGGGTGCGCGGATGCCGCTCGATCAAACCAGCCGCGCGCAACGGATGCGAGCCCCGGATGATCGCCGTGCCCAGGTGCATCTGCACCGGGATGTCCCGCTCACCCGCCAACCGGCAAAGGTGGTCCACGACAAAATCACCAAACGCCTTGCGTTGCCGTGCATCGGGTTTTTCAATTCCCCACGCCTGCCGGGCCAATGTCTCGTCCGGTTCATCGAATGAAACATCCCGATCGTACGCCAACGCGTTCTTCAACGCCACCTGGTTGCGCGACCCCAGTGAATCCACCACCGCCCCCAGTGCCTCCACATACTCCTCAAAACAGGTCGGCACCCACCCCAATCGGGCCAGCAGTTCAAAAGCGCTGTTCCCGTTGTGATCCCGGGATTGAGCATGCCATCCGCACGCAAACGCATTGATTCGCATCACTCCCCGGTAATCCTCCCCCAATCGGGCCCGCGCGTCCATCAGCGGATCGGTGTACGGATCGGTGATGATCGATTCAATTCCGGCCCGTTTCAGCACCGCGTTGGCCCAGTCAGGATTTTGGTGCTTCTCCCGAATGGCCCGATCCACCCGTTCCCAGTTGCTTTCACGGATCTCCCCTTCAGGCACCTCATAAAGGGTCGTGATTGCCCCAACCAGGTTCCGGACAAACATGCTCGAACCGCTCCCTTCGACATACGCCCGGACCTCCGACCAACTGCCCGGCCCCGATTCCTCCAGCATCGGATCCAAATCCCGCGCTTCACCCGGAAGCGGATAGGGCCGTGCCTGGGTCCACCCGGCGTAACTCTGCTTCAACAACTGAACCAACCCCACATTCCGGTTCTGCAACACTTCGGGAATATGATGCTCGTGCACATCCACGATCGGCATGCTACCAACAACTTCCGAGATCGGCGTTTTCATGGACGCAGGCTAGCGGGTTCCATTATCAAACAAAAGCTCCGGAACACCCTCCCACCCTATTGCCCCGGAAGTCGAACGTCAGCACGGTTATGCGCCATGAAACTCCAGGCCGCCACTAACAGCGATCCGGCCATCAGAAGCGCACTCAGGAAAAACGCGGCACCGGGAAGATACATCGGCGCGGATGCGCCGATAAAATACGCAAACACCTGGGTGGTCATCAGCGGACCAATGATGCCGGCCATACTTCCCAGGCTCGCCAGAGCCCCGTGCACCCCCCCTTGCTCATCATCGCCCACTCCTCTGGAAATCATTGCCTTGAGCGCCGGATCAATGACGCCGGAAACAGAGGCAACAACCAGGATCACACAGACCATCCACCCCTTCGTGGCCAGTCCGTACCCCAGATAACCAAGGGCACCGACGCCCAATCCCAGCAGCGCGGCCTTCTGTTCACCCAAACAGCCAACAATTCGCCCCGTCAACCCGCCCTGAACCAACGCCGCCATCGCGCCGACAATCGCCAGCGAGATCCCCGTCTGTCCCGCCGTCCATCCATACCGGTACTGGGTATAGAGCACCCAGGTATTGGGCAATACCTGATGAGCCAACTGGATCACAAAAAACGTCAGCATGAGCCCCAGCACCATTGGATACCGCCTCAGCGCCCTCAGCGCGCCCACAGGATTGGAACGTCGCCAGCTAAACGCCCGTCGGTTCTCCGGAGCCAGGGACTCGGGAAGCACCCTCCACCCATACCAGCAATTCAAGAGGGTCAACACCCCGGCCACCAGGAACGGCACGCGCAACCCCACATTGCCCAGCAACCCTCCCAATGCCGGTCCCAGGACAAACCCAACCCCGAAGGCCCCACCGATCAATCCGAAATTCGCCGCCCGCTTTTCCGGCGGGCTGATATCCGCAATATAGGAACCCGCCACAGCGAAATTCGCAGCGGTCATCCCCACGATCATCCGCCCCACAAAAAACCAGGCCAGAGTCGGCGCAAACGCCAGCAGGAAATAATCCAGCCCAGACCCAAGCAACGACACCAGGATCACCGGACGCCTTCCAAACCGGTCCGACAGACTCCCAAGAAACGGGGCGCATAGGAACTGCATCACCGAATAGAGCGACCCCAGCAAACCCACCGTGCCCAGCGCGGACTCGACCCCGCCTCCTCCCAGACTCTCAACCAGTCGGGGCAGAATCGGAATGATCAACCCGATCCCGAGGATATCGATCGTGATCGTGATCAGGATAAACCGCAGTGCTGGTCGTCGTGAGTTCAAATTGGGGCGCAAGTAAAGTCGATCCCCCCTGGAAATAGCAAGACCAAGCGCGCGTGCCCTGGCTGCCAAATCGTACACGCCTCGCGAGCAAGTCTCTGCAAGAAACCCTCACCCCGGAATCGCGCCCCCATCGGCATCAATTTCTGGCGCCCCCCCCCTCTCCCTTCGGCAGCCATACCCGCTTCGCGGTGGAGCCTGTCGCGATGTGTCGCGCTGCATGGAGCCTGTCGCGCTGCGACTGGCCAGCGCCGCATCCCCCCGCAAACCACCCAACACCCGGGCCAGGTTGTCGCAGCGCGACAACCTCCACCTCTCCGGCTTCCACCGTCGGAATCCCGGACTCAATTAAAGCGACCGTTCCAGCAGCCTGCGCGCGTTCTCGAAATAAATCTTCCTGAGCACGGACGTCGGCAGCCCGATCCCGCTGATCTTCCAATCCCCCTGAATCGGTGTCATGTGCTCAAAATCCCGATCCTCCGTCTCCAGCCAACGCCAGTGTTTTTCAAAAAATGCCGCCGCATCCTCCGCTGTGGGGGGGCGGCCCTTGCCTCCCGAACCGAGGGTCAACCTTTCGTAAACCTGAAAATCGGTCGCAAACAGGATCCTGTCCTGATGCTTCACGAACAACTGTCGCACGCGTTCCGGGTCCTGCCGTCCGATCTCGGGAATCCGGGCCGCCAGATCCGCCATCATGTTCGGGTGCCGGTCCAGCGATCGATCCACCCAGTCGAGGTCCTCCGAGTTGTTGGCAAAATGAACACATACAAACGTGGTTTTCGGGTGCCGGCTGATCACGCGGTCCAGCGCCTCCAGAAGCGATTCCCGCGATGGATATTTTTCCGGATCCCCAAACCACCAATTCGGATGATCCTTCAGCTCGGTCCATCGTTCGTTCGAAGCCTGATACGGCTCCCAAAACGCCTTCGGATCCGCCACATGAATGGACACCGGCAGGCCCAACTCGCCGCACCGATTCCACACCGGATCCAGCTTCGGATCGTCGATTTTCAGCAACTTGCCGTCCTTGTCCTTGAGGGAAAGCCCCAGCCGTTTGAACTCTTTGAGCCCGGCAGCTCCCAGCCGAAAGCCCTCCTCAACCTGTCGAACAGCCTGCTCTGAAAACCCCTCATCCTCCCAGCCCGCGTAATCCAGATTCATGTAATACAGAAAACGCCCCGGAAACAGCCGGTCAGCCAGCGCCTTCCCGCGCGCAAATTCGGAAGGAACGTTCCGTTTCGATGTGACCGTCCCACCGCTCAGATTGACCCCCGTCCCGATGCCCGCCTTGTCCAGGATCCGAACGGCACGCGCCAGATGCACCTCGGTGCTGTTCACGTGCACATGCATGTCGATCAACCGCTTCTCCTGACGCCACTGAGCCGCTTCCGCACGCAACTCCCCGGATTCCTCCGCCGGGGCCGCCAGGCAATTCATCGAAACGCAACAAACAAGAAAACTAAACAAGATTCGGATCAGAACGGATTTCATGAGAGGACGATGATTTTGATCGCCAGGAATATTCGCAGCGACTCCACGGACAATCCCCCAAGCACGTCCAATTGTCCAGCATCCTCCTCCGCCCATCCCAGGACCGAGGCTCAAATCTCCGGAGTCCGATACAAAAGTTTTCCACCCACCTCAATGTCCACCTTCACCAAATGCCTTCGGACAACATCCAGATCCGGCGTCACTCCAAGACCCGGAGCGTCCGGAGCCCGAATCTCACCGTTCGCATCCGGACCAAGCGCCACGGTCGTGAGACTTCGCGCCAGCGGGGTGGGTTCCACCGGGAACTCACACAGATCGTGCCGACTCAGACCGGCATACGGCTGAATCGAAGCGGACAACGCCAGCGACGTCGTAAACGTGTGATTCACATAGATCAGCCCTTTGGCTTCGGCATGATCCGCCACAACCTTGGCCGACGTAATCCCTCCGATCCGACCCGCATCAATCTGAATAAATCCCAATCCGGCATAATCAATCATGTTGATCGCCTGATAACTGTTGTGGCAGCCCTCCCCACCCGCAAGTTTCACCTGATCGCACCGGGCCGCCAACTCCCGGTAGGCACCCAGCGCTCCCGAGACAAACGGCTCCTCCAACCATCGAACCCGGCACTCTTCCATCGCACCCAGTCGCAACTCCGCCCGTGCCACGTCATTCTCCCAGACCGTGCCCGCGTCAATCAACAGGTCCGCCTTCGCCCCCAGTCCCTCCCGCGCCGCCCGCACATGTGCGGCATCCGCCTCGGGCGTGCCTCTTCCGAAACTCCCCCATCCGAATTTCGCCGCACGATATCCCAGACCCCGCACCTTCTCCGCCTTGCGAAACGTCTCCTGCGCATCGGCACCGAACAACTGCGATGCATACGCAATCTTCGGAAACACCTCCCGGAAACCAAGCAACGAATGGACCGGCCTGCCTTCACGCCGCGCCAGCAAATCCCACATCGCGATATCGATTCCGGACAAGGTATGATCCGCCTGCAGCAAATCCAGACTGTTCTCCCGCACCGCCCGATGAATCCGGCCAATATCCTCCACACTTTCCAGCCGTTGCCCCAGGACCGAATGACTCACCGGCTTGCAGGCGCTGTGGGACATCGGGCAATTCCACGCGGCGATCGAGACCAGGGGTGCCGCCTCGCATTCCCCCCAACCGGTCCATTCGCCCGCGCGCAACCGCACCAGCAACACATCCTGACTGCCATCACCCACATCCCGAATCTCGGGCATTGCCAGGTAGAAAAAATCAACTGTTTCAATCTTCATCGGATTCACGTGCAACCCATCTCATTCCGCACCGGTTCAACTCACCAGAACATATTGCCCCTCCAAGTACACCCCACCCGCACCTCAAACGTCAAGCTCCGCGAACCCGGCTCTTGATTCCCGTGCCCTGGAATGTTACCCATCCTGCAAACAACTCACGAGCCCCCATCCCGCTGGCACTCGCCCTGAACCTCATTGAACCGATGAACCGCCTCCGCTCACTCATACGAGCTGGAACGTGGCCCCGAGTATCGGCTCCTCAGTGGTGAAGTCTCGTTGGTCTCTGAAAAAAACACGGACCTCGTCCTGCGCATGGAACGAATCACCGATCTCAAATCCGAAGGCTGGTGGTCGGGCGACCTCCATATCCACCGTCCGCGCCAACGCTCCCTGAACATCCAACGCTCCGAACCTTGACACGTTCGCCTGAATTCCATAAACCTGCCCCCGAGACGCGAAGACGGGTTCTGAACCTACAGCCGGGACGTTCCACGTTCTAGAGCCCATATTGGAGACGACAGCACTCAATCCATAAACCGTTCGAACACCGACGATCTCTTGCCCGCACCACAATCATGTTTTCATCAAGATTTTGTACATCGGACCGGAGTTCACCATGAAGGATGACCAGGCGAGTTCGACGGCACTCACCGTACAACAGGGAATCCTATTCACCGCGAAGAATCCCGCCCTCCAGTCTGTCGTTCCTCACGATATGGTGGAAGCCGCGATCCAGGTCTTGAGTTGCTCTCAGGAAGGCAGGGACCGGCTCTCGCAACTGGAAAGCCCCGTCTTTCGCACTCTTGCTCCCCTGATGGAACGGCTGATTGCTCCGGGAATCACCCTCCATTATGTGATCCGCAAACGGTACATCGAGGACGCCGTTCACGACGCGATTCAGAAAAACGGGGTCCGGCAGGTCATTTCGGAGGGTGTCATGATGTACCTGTTGCCGGAACACGTTGAGCAACTGTTCCAATCGCTCCGGAACCTGTCCGGAACCGGAACCCGGTTTGTGTTCACCGCACTTCCACCCAAGGAGAGTGACGAAGATTCGTCACGATTCCTGCTTAAACTCTACCTGAAATTCAAATCAGAACCCTTCCACTGGCTGATCGAGAGCAAGAAACTCCCCGGCTTCCTGTTGAGTCAGGGCTATCAATTCGTCGACGTCACCTCAACTCCGTTGCTCAAGGATAAATACCTCCCAAAAGGATTTCAGGGTGCCCTTCACAAGGGCGAATATTTCGCCATCGCCGATATAGCCGGTTAGCAGACCGTTAAAAAACTCCAGATCTTGTAGAAGGCGAGGTCACGAGACTCTGATTTCTTGGGTCTCTTTAGGTATTGCAGAGCCTCCTGACGTCGGCTCCTACTTTTTTAACGGGCTGTTAGGGAACTCCACGGCCACAAACGCACGCGCGCGAGCTGTTCACCCGCGACACGGACTTTCCAACGATTGTCCTGGACCGACCCGCACACTGATACCTTCACCGCTCTTTCGGAATTTCGTTCGCCGAAAAAATGGCATCAAGCGATGCAGCCAACGTCCGGATCCCTGGTTCCTGAAAGATCGAGGAATGGGATCCCGGCACTTTCATCACATCCAAAGCAGCTGCGTTCGCCCGCCATTCCCCGGAGCGGAGACCTCCAGCCCATGCGGAAAACGTGCATGAAATAAAATGCAGCCGGCCCCGCCAGGCAACAGGCCGGTAGGAAACGGCCATTCCCAACTGCCGCAACAACCGTTCGTCCAGCGCCATCTCGGCAAATCGACGCATCACCGGAATCCCTGCAAATCGAGACAGCAGCCCGGGCATCCGGTGCATCGCGGCCACCGCCGCAAGCCCCAAACGCGTCCATCGCGGATCAAGCGTGTCAATCAGCGTGAGACTCGCGATTCGATTCTTTCGGCCCGAAACAATTCGGACGGTTTGGAAGGCCGCCAAACCGCCGATCGAATAGCCCACCAAATGAACAGGCTCATTCCCCGATTCGAAAGCGATGAAATCGGCATACCGTTCCGCCAAATCCCGAATCGATACGATGTCGTCATCGACTCCAATCCCCGGCGGCGACAGGCTGAAAACACCGTCAGTCGGGCAGGATAAAATCAATCAACCGATCAAATGCGGCATTGCCCCACTCTCCCGGCGAAACAAAATACAACGGCGCTTTCGCCCCCCCCGGCGCAACGGCCTGCATTCAACCCGCCCGGAGCGTTTGGACGAATCGCTCCCGGCGTCCCCCGTCTGCTCCACGATCAGCGAGACCAGGGCGTCGATGCTGGACGCCTGATACAGCGTTCTCGCCGGAAGTCGGCCCCCCAGATCCGACTCAATTCGTCCCACCACCTTGAGCGCAAGCAACGAATGACAGCCGCTATCAAAAAAATTCGCCGTACGATCCACATGCGTCAGATTCAGCACATCCGTCCAGATGGCGGAAACGATCGAGGTCAGTCTTTCGTTCTCCGAGACGCCCGGGTCCTGCGGGGTCACACCCGGTTTCACCACCACTCCCGGCCGTTGGTTCCGTGGCGTTTCGCTTTTCTTCACCGACAAAGCGCCCAGTCGATCGCCCGGCTTCGGATCGGGCATCCAGCTCGATTGCCTGATCGATTCATGCAAGACGGTGAGTTGTTTCCCTGTATACGCCGCTCGAACCGAACGCCGCCGGATCTTACCGCTCGAGGTTCTTGCGACTTCCGATCTCGGCACAAGCACAAGCGCATGCAGTGTCACATCGAAGGCGGTCCAAAGAATCCGTTTCACCGTTTCGGAGATTTCCAGCGGGTCACCGGCTTCGCGCCCCTTTCGCAGACCCAGAACCATCACCACGCGCGGAACGACCTCGTCACTGATCGAAAACGCCGCGGCACACCCGGGCTCGATTCCCGCGTGGGCATTGCAGGCCCGGTTCTCCAAATCCTGCGGATAAAGGTTCTGCTCACGCCAGTTGATCACGTCGCTGACGCGTCCCGTGATGAACAATTCTCCATTGTCCAGAAACCCCAGGTCGCCCGTGCGCAAAAACGGGCGATCTCCCTCCGCCTCCAGGACCGCCTGCAACGATTCCGACGCCGCACTGTTGTTCCAGTAGTGCCGCGCGACATGCGGACCGGACACCCAGACTTCCCCCACACTTCCCTCGGGAAGCGGTTTCCGTTTTTCCGGATCCACAATACGCACAACCGTGTCGCACACGGGTCGTCCGCTCGAAACCAGGTCGCCCTCCAGGCGGTCGAGTCGGCTTCCCTCGATCCCCTCGAAACGACGCACAACCGGAGTGCACCCGGACCGGGAACCAGTCACGAAAAGCGTCACCTCAGCCAACCCATAGGTGGGATAGAGAAACTCGGAGCGAAAACCAAACGGTGCGAAGCTCGCCGCAAACTTCTCCAAGGTCCGGGCTCGGATCGGCTCCGCCCCGTTGAATGCGGTCAGCCAACAGCACAGGTCCAGCTCGGGAGGCTTTCGACGGTTCACGGCCGCCACGCAGGCTTCGCACGCAAAGTTCGGGGCGCCACTCAGCGTGCCCCGATATTTCGAAATCGCCCGGAGCCAACTCAGGGGATTCCGCAATATGGTGTTCCGAGGCATCAACACCGTGTGGCCACCACAATAAAACCCTTCCAACAAACCTCCGAACAACCCCATGTCGTGGAACACCGGCAGCCACGAAACGAAAACCGACCGTTCATCCAGCCCCATCCCCTCCGCGCAATTGCGGAAGTTCGCCATCACATTGGCATGAGTCACCACCACCCCGCGCGGGTTTGAAGTGGACCCGGAAGTATATTGCAGCACGGCGGAGCACTCCATCTTCACCCGACTCCACTCCCTGCGGGCGGATCCAGTCTTTTCACCAGCCGGTTCAGGCACGGATGTCACTGGCGAGACCGTCCAGCTCACGGTAATTTAGACGGCAGACTTCATTTTCATCGGCTCCCAGCATGGTGAGGGCCACCCGTTCGGGATGTGCCGTCGCGCGCTTCGCAAGGAGTTCCAGCAGCGGAGTTTTCCCCTGATCAGCCTCGGACCGAAGGGGCCGGTCCACGCCGCTACCCGGAGCTTCTGGCGCTTTCACTTCATCCATTCCAGCCACAACCTCGCCCCCTTTTATCAACCCGTTTTCTGAAGCTTCCATTCGGTTAACTGTTGGATGGCGTATTCATACCCAAACTCGGAAATCACCTTGCCCTGTTTATACGCCATGTTCGGATACTTCGATACCGGCGGAGTCATGTACAGGTCTGCGATCCCTTCCATCATTCGTTTTTGAGCGGCCACACCACCGATCGTACTTGCTCGGGAAAGAATCTCCCTGATGCCCGGGAACTGAATCCGCTTCGTCTTCATCGGATTGAGCCTGTGGAACAACAACCTCACGCCGGACACCCCCCCCGACAGGCTCGTATTGTCCAGGAGATCTTCCCGCGCACTGACATCGACCGCGATCACAGGCCCCGCCGGATTAAATCGCCTCATCACATCCACCGGGATGTTGTTCAACAGCGCGCCATCCACCAGCAGGTCCCCGTCCACCACCTGCGGGGGAATGAGGCCCGGAGGCGAGTTGCTGTTCAGCACGGCCGCCGATACGGGGCCCGTGTCGTGGGTCATGATCCTGGCCCTGCTCAAATTGCAGGAGACCGAGAAAAACTTCTTCCATAAATCCTCGATGTGCGCGTCTCCGTACATCCGGTTGAAACCCTGAAACATTCTCCGGCCCTTAAAAACCGAAATCAACGGCAGGGTTAACTCCTCGCCCCTCAGACAAAACTCGATCGTTCTCGCGATCATTTCTTCAGGAGGCCAACCAAGTGCATGCTGGGCCCCAATCACCGCTCCCATGCTGTTGCCACCCACGATGTCGATGGGAATGCCCAATTCATTCAATGCACGGATGACACCGATGTGCGCAAACCCCCTGGCCCCTCCACCTCCAAGCACAAGTCCCACCGCACTTCCCATGAGAAACCTTGCGATTCGTTCAAAATCCTCGTTCCGATCGATGCGCGCGTGATGCTGCATCGAGATTTTGCTCTGCCTGATCCATTCGATCGTTCCCGCCGGAACGGATGTGTGTTTCTGGTGCAGCAGAACGAGGGTTCGTTTTGAGTTCTCAACCGACGGATCCTCCAACATTCTCCGCTCCCGACTGCCAATTTCCGGACGGCCCTCTCCCGAAGCAACAAAGATGACATGATCGGCCTGCCTCAAACACCGATGCGTCCACTGCGTATTCTCCCTGTCAGCGATGTAAATCACGAAGCGATGCCCCATTTCCTGCTGGGCACACCACTGAAGCAGGGGGGA
>JAIPJX010000064.1 GCA_021733945.1 Verrucomicrobiota bacterium
TCACCGGGACGGATTCGCCCTACCCTCCGAATAGCTTAAACGAATGGCAGTGGCGCGAACCGTCCCGGTGAGCGGGTTCCAGCGTTTCGATTTCCATCCGGCCTCGGTTCACCGGGATGTTTTGCCCTGCTGCCATCAGTTTAAGGAATGGCAGTGCGGTTCGCCCTGCCAAAAAGCGGTAGAAGACTACCGCAGTCCAAGACTGCTTCGTGTTGGTGGGGTGCGGCGGCGGTAAACTTCGTTCGCCATCGAAGAGGAATTCTGTCATGCACCCGGGCGGCCTCCAAGGTTGTCACGGGTCTTGCGTATTGGTGGGGCGTCGCTTAGGATCTTCTCCACGTCCGCGCGAGGACCGGGGGGGTAAGAGACTGGTGGTGACCCTTGGATTTGCCGTCTGGCACGGGTTGGGGCTTTGGAATTAATAACGTTACAAAAGGAAGAATCAATGAGTGTATTGGTAGGTAAAGAAGCGCCGGATTTTACAGCGTCCGCTGTCATGCCGGATGGATCGATCGACAACGAATTTAAGTTGAGCGGTCTGAGGGGGAAATACGTCGTCCTGTTTTTCTGGCCTCTGGATTTCACGTTTGTCTGTCCCACGGAGATCATTGCGCATCATCGACGGGTCGAAGAATTCAACAAGCGGGGTGTTCAGGTGGTGGGGGTCTCGATCGATTCGCCTTTCACCCATGTGGCCTGGCGGAACACCGAACCCAAGGCCGGCGGTATTGGACCGATCGGGTTCCCGATGGTTGCGGACATCAAACATACCATTGTGGCCGACTACGGAATCGAACATCCGGACGGCGTGGCGTTTCGCGCCTCGTTCCTGATCGACAAAGCCGGGGTTGTGCAGCATCAGGTGGTGAACAACCTGCCGCTCGGACGAAATGTCGATGAGATGCTGCGTTTGGTGGATGCCCTGCAGTTCACGGAGGAGCATGGAGAGGTGTGCCCTGCCGGATGGACCAAGGGAGACGAGGGAATGAAGGCGGACGCCAAGGGCGTGGCTGCCTATCTGGGGTCGCATTCGGAGAAGCTTTAGGAACACGGGTTGAATGCGGAGACGCTCACCACGTCTCCGCAGGCGACGTGGGGCGATGGGGCAGAGGGGTTCAGCGAGGGTTGAGGCCTTTGGGGGTGGCAGGTGGTGTTCCGTGCGCCGCCTTTCGGCTCGGGGATCCGGAGGCAGGGAAGGTGGCGCTGGATAAGGCTGCACGGATGCGATCGGCCCACCGGGGTGGTTCGTGCTGCCGTTCTTGACCGGATCGCAGTGTCGTGCGGTGTTCCCGTGAGCGACGCATACGGTTGTGGATAAAATGTTTGGAAAAGTAGGCGCTATGAGAAGAAAACAATTTTTGGCGGGCATCGCCATGGTGGGCCTGGCTCACTCGCTGATTGCGCAGGTGGTGATCTCCGGCAACGAGAACAAGATCGATCTGCTGTCCGGAACCTCGGTGGTTCGGACCGATGCGGAGCCCGATTCGCTGAGCGTGATCGATTTCTCGAAATCGCCGCCATCGGTGCAGCATCTCTCCGGCGTTGCCAATTCGGTGATTGGTCCGCCTTCGAACATTGCGATCACACCCGATGGAAAACTCGCGTTGATCGCCAATTCCCTCAAATTGGACGCAAGCGCGGCAACGGGGTGGGTTCCGGAATCCTATGCGCATGTGCTGGATTTGACGGAGAAACCACCGCGGGTTGTGGGACGGGTGGGGACCGGTTTGCAGCCGTCCGGCATTTCTATTTCCCCCGATGGCCGGTTGGCGCTGGTGGCCAACCGGGCGGCTGGCACGATTTCCGTGCTTCGAATCGATGGCAACCGGGTGATCCGGCTTCGGGAGGTGGTTGTCTGCGAACCTGAGCTGAGCATTTCCGACGTGGCCATCAGCCCGGACGGGAAGCGGGCGCTGGCGAGTATTCAAAAGGGAGGTTATCTGGCCGAATTGATGTTGTCCGGGGAAGACCTGGAACCGACAGGTCGCAAGCTCTCGGTCTACGGGCAGCCGTACCGGTGTGTCATCACGCCCGACGGCGAACTGGGTTTGACGGCCGGTCAGGGTTTTGGGAGTCCGACCGATGTGGATGCGCTGAGTGTGGTGGATTTGACCGCGAATCCGATTCGAACGGTGGATCATATTCCGATCGGATCCGGACCGGAATCGATTGAGGTGAGTCCGGATGGAAAACTGGTGGCGGCCGTGGTGATGAACCAGTCGAACCTGCCTCCCAATGATCCGAACCTGAGCCAGTCGGGCGGATTGGTGGTGCTTGCCCGTCGGGGCAAGACCTTCAAGAAGATTCTCGACCTGCCGGTTGGCCGCATCCCCGAAGGCGTGGCCTTCACGAGCGACGGAAAGCTCCTGATCGTGCAGAGTCATCCGGGCCGTCAGTTGTGGGTGTTTTCCGTGGACGGCGAAACCGTCCGGGATACGGGACGCCGAATCTCCCTGCCCGGCATGGCATCCTCATTGAGGGCGGCCCCTTAAGCCGGGTGGCGGGTGGGATAAAGCAATTGACACCGATGAACGAGGATCTTAGCTTGAAAGCGTTAAATTATTATGGCTGAAAATATTCCTAACACGCCGACGGGTCCCGTGCCGCCGAAACCAGCGGAGGCTGCCAAAGTGCAGCCCAAGAAGGAAACGGTGCGCATCAATCTGCCACCGAAACCAACGGCTTCACCGACCATCAAGATTCCAGCGCCTTCGGCAATTGCCGCCGCGACGCCTGCTCAGGCTGCTCCGTCGGCCGGAGTGCAGGCATCCGCGCCCGCTGCTGCGTCTGCTGCTCCCCGTACTGCAGCGCCCAGTGCGCCACGTTCGGTTCCCATGGCCCGTGCGACCTCGTCGGGTGGGAGTGTGGGAACTGCGGACAAAGCTCTTGCGATCGTCTCGATGGTGCTCGCGATCGTAGCCGTGGTGCGCGTATTCCTTTTGACCGGAAGCGTTTAGTCGGTCGGCCGTTCAATCGAATCCCGGTTTGGATCTCCAACCGGAGGGCGAGGTCTCCTGCCAGGAGCAGGGCCTCCAGGGAATCCATACTTCCCGGCCAACCCAGCGTATGGAGGTAATCAAGGAATAAAATTTATGGCAGCTGCAAACATTGTAAACATCACCGAAACGAATTTTTCCGACGAAGTTGCAAAATCGCAAATCCCTGTGCTGGTCGATTTCTGGGCGGAATGGTGCGGACCCTGCAAGATGATTGCGCCGCTGCTGGACGAATTGGCCTCCGAATACGACGGCAAAGCAAAGATTGCCAAGGTCAACATTGACGAACAGCAGAGCCTTGCGGTGAAATTCGGGGTTCGAGCTGTGCCCACACTTCTCATCTTCAAAGGCGGCGAGGTGGCCGAGCAGATTGTGGGTGTCAAAAGCAAGCGCGATCTCAAAGCGAGCCTCGACAAGGTGACGGGTTAGTCGACGTTCCAACCGGAACGGGGCCATGCCGCTGATGATGACTCCCAGGCAGCTTCGGCTGCAAGGGGAGCTCTACCACCAGCTCGCGGCCCTGACGTCCGCCGGGTTGCCGCTGCTTTCGGCGCTCGGTTCCCTCGAAAAGAATCCCCCCAACCGATCGTTTCGGAAGCCGCTGGCTCAGGTGCAGTCGGATGTGAACCAGGGGTTTACTTTTGCCGAATCGGTTCGGAGGGTCGGCAACTGGTTGCCAGCATTCGATATCGCACTTCTCGAGGCGGGCGAACAGAGCGGTCGCTTGGACCAGTGTTTCGGGCTTTTGTCCGGCTATTACCACGAGCGGGCGAGTCTGGCCAGTGAAACGCTGGGGCATCTGGCTTATCCGGTTCTGGTCATCCATGTCGCGGTGTTGCTGGGGCCTCTGCCGGCGCTGGTTCTTGGCGGGAAGGTGGCGGTGTATCTCGGGCAGACGCTGGGAGTTCTCCTGCCGCTCTACTTCTTTGTGGGCATGTTGTTGTTTGCGTGTCAGGGAAGGCACGGCGAACGGTGGCGTTCGGGAGTGGAACGATTTGTCCGAATGATTCCGATCCTGGGTGTGGCGCGGCGGCATCTGGCGTTGGCCCGACTTTCGATCGCGCTCGAAGGGTTGATCAATGCCGGAGTGCCGATCATCGGCGCCTGGGAGATAGCCGCGGAAGCGAGCGGATCGCCCGCGTTGGGGCGGGCGGTGCGTGCCTGGCGGCCGAGGTTGGAGGACGGAGGAGAGCTTCCTTCGGAAGTCATTGAGCGTTCGGCGGAATTTCCGGAGCTTTTTGCCAACCTCTATCGCACGGGAGAGATCTCCGGCAGTCTCGACGAATCGCTGAGACGTTTGCACAAGTATTATCAGGACGATGCATCCGGGAAACTCCGCGCTCTGGCGCAATGGGTTCCCAGGTTGATCTATTTCGGGGTTGCCATCGCCGTGGCGTTTCGGATTGTCTCGTTCTACTCGGGATATTTCTCGGGCATCATGAACACCAATTGAGGGAGGACTCGTTTGACCATTACAGAAATTCTTTCCGATGAAACGCTTCGCAACCGGGAATTCCCGATCACGCGGGACCGTGTCTTTCTCGGGCATGCCGGGGTCTGCCCGTTGCCCCGGCGTGTGGCTGAGGCAGTGGGGAGTTATGCGACGCAATGCACCCTGGGTGATCAGGAAGAGTTGTTCCCGGACGCACAGATTCAGGAATGCCGGACTCTGGCGGCGCGTTTGCTGAAGGCCCAGCCGGAGGAAATCGCGCTTGTGGGACCGACGTCGCTGGCTTTGAGCTTTGTGGCTGGCGGTTTAACGTTTCGGAAGAACCGGAACATTCTCGTTTACCACGATGATTATCCCTCCAATGTCTATCCCTGGATGGCACTGGCCGAGCAGGGAGTCGAGGTCCGCTACCTGAACACGCGCGATCTGGGTGTGATTCGCGACGTCGATGTGATCGGCCAGATTGACGAAAATACCAGCCTGGTCGCCCTGGCTTCCTGTCATTTCATCTCCGGGTTCCGGATCGATGTTGATGCCATCGGCAAGGCGCTGCACCAGCGTGGGATCCTGTTTTGCGTGGATGCCATTCAGACCGTCGGCGCGTTTCCGACCACGGTGGAGCATGTTGATTTCCTGGCGGCGGATTCGCACAAGTGGCTGTTGGGTCCCTCCGCGGCTGGCATCCTGTATGTGCGGAAGTCTGTGCAGGATCAGCTGGCACCGATGGCGATGGGTTGGCACAACGTCCGATGTCCCAATTTCGTGGCTGGAGAGGATATCGTTTTTCGCAGGGACGCCCGGCGGTATGAGGCGGGATCTCACAATCTTCTCGGATTGGCGGGGCTTCAGGCGTCGCTGGATTTGGTGCTTGAAGTGGGGGTCAACAACATCGCGGCGGAGTTGTTGCGCAAACGCCGGTTCCTGGTGTCCGCACTGTCCGGGAAGGGATACGAAGTGGTGCAGGCGGAGGTGCCCGACGGGAATGCCAGTGGCATTGTGAGTTTCCGCCGGGGTGATGCGGATTTGACGGACCTGCATCAGACTTTGGCGCGGGCGCACATCACGACCTCGTTGCGAATGGACCGGGCTGGCAGGCGGTACATCCGACTTTCTCCGCACTACTACAATACGGATGCGGAGTTGGAGCGGTTGATTGAGGCGTTGTGACCGCCGCTGTGCGTGGAACGGGCTGTCGGGCCGGTGAGCCTGAATCCGCGCGGTTACTCAGAGCCTGTCTCCACAAACTCCAATTCAATCGTAGGCGCCGAGGTGACGAGGCTCCAATTGCCCGGGAAATCGCCCGGGTTGGCAGGTGAAGAAGTGAGCCTTCTTACGTCGGCTCCTACTTTTCAGACACGCTCTCAAAAACAGGTGTTACCCAGGCCGGAGACCGACCGGAGTCCGCTGCAAAATGGCGTGATGTTTCCAGCCGGGGCGGTAAGCTTCGTCTGTGGCAATTGTTCGCATATTGATCGATGGATACAGTCTTCTGCACCGCTGGGGGGACTTGGCCGACGGCCACCCGCGGCATTCGGCCTTTGCCCGGAATGAATTGATCCATTGGCTCACCCAGTATCGCGATGCGATCGGGACTCCGATCACGGTGTTTTTCGACGGTGCAGGCGCTCCTGCCGGCACGCCCAAAGCCGCATCGACCCGCGAAATGGAGGTGCTCTACTCCAAGCGCGGGCAAACGGCCGATTCCATGATCGAGCGGGCCGCCTATCGGTTTCGCGCGGTCGGTGAAGTTCTGGTGGTCACGGATGATGTGGCTGAGCGGGACACCGTGTTGTCGGTGGGGGCCAGCGTTTCTTCGTGCGGACAGTTTATCCAGGCGGCTTCGCTGGCTTTGAACGAACAGCACCGCGAACTGCATCACTACAACCGGAAGGAACGTTCGGGGTTCCGGAGCCCGTCGAAGCGGTGACCCGGCTTGTCAGGACCGAGCCATGAACTCAATCGATCGAAAATGCCGTCTGCTGGAGTGGGGAAGGAACTCGTTTTCTCGCGGGTGGGTTTCCCGATCCGAGATTGGCAGGGCCTGGATCGGGGTGTTCTTTCTTTTCTGCGCAAGCCAGTTGGGTGGAGGTCCGGTGATGTTTGCCCAGACGGACACGATTGCGCCCCGTCACATCGTGGTGATCGATCAGTCGTTTTCAATGGCTCGCCGAAGGAAGGTGCTGGCGGAATCAGTTTCCGAGATGATCCGGACCGGACTGAGTGGGCATATCGGCGAGGGGGAATTGGTGGAGATCTGGACCTTCGATCAATCGGTGGATCGGTCGAAGTTGCCTGAGATTCGGTGGACTCAGCGCGACGCGTCCGCCCGGGCCGACGAGGTGTTCGAATGGATGGATCGCCTCAAGTTCGCCGGACAAACCCGCACGGAGGGTTTGATGCGAGCTTTCGAAGAGGCGGTGAATCGATCACCGGATGTGACCATCGTATTGTTCAGCGATGGGGATGTCGAGTTTTCGGGGACGCCTTTCGATCTCCGCATCAACCTGGCCTACCGTGAGCATGGACGCGAGTTGCGGAAACGGCGCGAACCATTCGTGACAGTGCTGCGTGCGCAGGATGGGGTCTTTAAAGCCTGGGCGGTTTTTCGTGGCGGCGATTCCGTCCATGCTCCCGCGATGCCTCTGATCCGGAAGAGGGAACGGGGAGAAACCCAGATCCCGGTGCCGCCTCCCGTCCAGCGGGTCGGGACCCAACCATCGACGGTGCCGCCTCTGGAACTGCCGGTTGCCACCAAAGCACCGTCCGCCCCCGATCCAGGTGGTGGCGGTGACATCGCTGAGGCGCGGCAGGCCGACGCTCGAGTGACTCCCGATACCACGCCCGCAAAGCCGATCGAACAGAACTCCAGTCCCCCAACCAATACACCTGAGAGCGAGATCGTAACCCCGCCTATCCTCCTGTCCGATGTGAAAACGAACCTCCCGACGGCGGGGGCGTCATCCGTGACACCGGTTGAGAGTCCCAGGGTGTTTGACAGGCCCAGGGTGTCTCAGGGAGCTGAGGCGTCGAACTCGCCGCTCAAACAGCCGACACCCGGGCGTGCCGGGACACCAGGGATAACCGGAGATGATCCGGCCCCCAGACCGGGGCGGCGATCCTTGCCGACGCCCAACGAATCGCCCGAATCCCCGGATCAACGAAGCTGGTATTTGGCGGGTGGGCTCACCCTCTGCGCCGCGGCGTTTGGGTTGGGATTCTGGTTGATTCGGGGCGGGGGACGGATCCGCCGTTCGAGCATCATATCCCGGTCCATGAACCGACGTGAGGATTGATCTCCGGCCGGGGAATGAGCGCGAAGAAACGGTGATCCCGGACCCGACCGGTTGGGCCGATCCAGACCGATGCGAACGATCGCATTCGAAGTGAATGGGTGTTTTCAGCGTCAATGCTGAGGCCCGTTTGTTTGCAACGAATTCCTTGGCGTTCAGCGGGCGTTGGAATATGGTTCGATCCAGTCTGTGAGCCTTTCCCGTCCATGAGGCGGATGCTCGCGGGGGCTCGCGGCTCACAATAATATGAGTTCTCTATACACCCAAACCATGGTCAGGACGGAGTTCGATGGTTCCGCTCGCCCGGGGACAAAGTCCGGTTTGCTCGGAGTCCTGACCGAACCTCCCCGCTTGGAAGAGGAGAAAAAGTTATGAATCAAAAGAAACTATCACGCCGTTCCTTTTTCGGGGCAACGGCTGTCGCGACTGCCGTGGCTGCCCTGCCTCAGGGCAGGGTTTTGGCTCAGGGCAATTCGGCTCGACGGGTGAAATTGGGAATATCGAGTTATTCCTACTGGCACTTCCGGCCGCCCCGGATGCCGATTGAAACCGTGATCGAGCGGGCCAGCCAGCTTGGGGCTGAGGGTGTGGATGTTTTGCACCGGCAGATGGAGAGTGAGGAGCGGCCGTATCTTCAGAAACTCAAACGAACAGCATTTCTCAACGGGGTGGATCTGATCTGTCTTTCGATCCATCAGGACTTTGTGGATCCGGACCCTGCGGTCCGTCAGAAGCAGATCGACCACACCCTGCGCTGCATTGAGCTGGCGCATGAGATGGGGATCCCCTCGATTCGGTTGAACTCGGGCCGGTGGAATACCATCGAGTCCTTCGACACGTTGATGGAGCACCGCGGAGAGGAACCCGTTCTGCCGGGACACACCGAGACGGAAGGCTTTCAGTGGTGCATTGATTGCATTGAGAAATGTCTGCCGCGAGCCGAGGAACTGGGAGTTCTTCTCGCGCTGGAGAATCATTGGGGCCTCACCCGTTCTCCCGAGGGACTGTTGAGAATTGTCAATGCCGTCAAATCCCCCTGGCTGGGTGTCCTGATGGATACCGGAAACTTCCTCGAGGACCCGTATCCGAAGCTTGAAAAGATCGCGTCCCAGGCTGTGTTCGTGCAGGCCAAGACGTATTATGGCGGCGGAGAATGGTACACCCTCGACCTGGACTATCGGCGTGTGGCCAAGATTCTGGCCGACGTGAACTACCGCGGCTACGTGTCGCTCGAGTTTGAGGGAAAAGAAGCGGCCGAGACCGGTGTCGCCAAAAGCATCGAGATGCTCCGGAAGGCGTTCAACGGGGGCGGTCCCGCCTGACGGAGCGTAACTTCGGAGCGGTTCACGGACCGCTTCGGGAGAGGGTCAGCCCTCGGGTTTGAGCTCCTTGCGAAGGGGGGAGAAGTTCCCCTCTTCGCAGCAGCGGACGAATCCTTCGGTCACCGATTTAAGATCCTCCCAGCGGGCTCGAATCGCTTTGGACTCTTCCCTGGTGATAGAATTGTCGCCTGCGGCCGAGGCGATCACGGCCAGGAGATCGGCGAATTCCTGAATGATCCGGTTCGTGGCGGGGATCAGGAAATCCGGTTCCTGCCAGTGGGATTTGGGGTTCTTGATGAAAAAACCTCCGGCGCGGCGACTGAGCCATTGAATGATGCGCTCGTCTTTCGTGCAGTTCATCAGGGTGTCGATTCGATCCAGAGGATTGGCGGCGCCGCTGCCCGCTTCACACGGCTCCGCCCATTTGTAGATCAACGAGAGCGATAAACCCATGTTCGCGGCGATCTCCTTGGCGTTGCCCTTTTGAATCACCTCTCGCAAAACTTCGTGGGAGTCCATGCCCGACCATGCGATGGGGGTGCGTTCTTGGCAAGAATGAAGGGAGGTGAATCTTTCCTGGGTTCGGGCGGAGTCCGGAAATCCAGGGCTTGACCGGTGTTGGCCCGGTGGGGAATGTTCTCGGGAACTTAAACCAGGTAATCGAGAGGATACGTTATGGCTGAGATGCACGAGATTGACTACAAAATCTACGGGGACGACATGCAGTTTGTCGAAGTGGAGCTGGATCCGCAGGAGGCGACCGTGGCCGAGGCCGGTGCCATGATGTACATGGAGGAAGGGATCGCGATGGAGGCTGTTTTCGGCGACGGTTCGCAGAAGTCCGGTGGGTTCCTTGGTTCCCTGATGGGAGCGGGCAAACGTTTGCTCACCGGGGAATCCCTGTTCATGACGATTTTCCAGAATCAGGGAGCGGGCAGGGCGAAGGTGGCTTTTGGGGCACCGTATCCCGGGAAAATCATCGCCGTGCACCTGTCGGAGATTGGCGGTGAGTTGATTACTCAGAAAGACTCGTTCCTGTGTGCCGCCAAGGGGGTCAGCATCGGCATCGCGTTTCAGAAACGGATCGGAGTCGGTTTGTTCGGAGGGGAAGGGTTCATCATGCAGCGTCTGGAAGGCGACGGCTGGGCGTTTGTGCATGCCGGAGGCACCCTCATGGAGCGTGATCTTGGACCGGGCGAATCCTTGCGGGTGGATACAGGGTGCATTGTCGCCTTTCAACCTTCGGTCGAGTATGACATTCAACGGGCGGGCGGCATCAAATCCATGCTCTTCGGCGGTGAAGGCCTTTTCTTCGCCACCTTGCGCGGCCCCGGCCGGGTGTGGTTGCAGTCGCTGCCCTTCAGTCGGCTGGCGGATCGAATCTACTCGGCCGCCCCCCAGACCGGAGGACGGAGCAAGGGCGAGGGCTCCGTTCTCGGTGGACTGGGCCGCATGCTCGATGGCGACAACTGACCGCGACTGAGAGCCCCACGAACCAATCCTCGGGCGGGGTGGGGCTATGGGGTCAGGCGACCGTGCGGGCAATCCTGGTCGAGCAGGGCGGCGAAGCGCAGGCCGCGCGTGCTGATCTTCAGGTTTGGGAACTGGAAAAATTCCATGACCGATTCGAAGATGGCGGCCCCCATGAGGATGACATCGGCCCGGTTGGCGGGCAGACCCGGGATGGTCTGGCGGTCCCTGAGTGTCAGTTTCCAGAGGTGTCGGCGGTGGTGCTGAACGACCTCGCGTGAGAGCTGCAGAGCCTCGAAGCGGTCCCGGTCGAACGATTCCAGGGCGAGCTGCATCTTTGCAAGGATGGTGGTGGGGCCGCCGGTTCCGATCAGGCGGATGGAACCCGGAGGAAACCCGGACAGGTGCGGAGTGAGGGAGGGTGCGATCTGGGTGCGGAAAAAATCGTCGATCCATTTCCGGCAGGCATTCCATTGCTCGGGAAGGGGCGGGTCGTTCGGTGGGAACTGTTCCAGCAGCCGCACGGTGCCGAGCCGAAAGCTCTCGCGAAAATGCTGGACGGAGCCTTTACCCAGGATGAACTCGGTGCTGCCGCCACCCACATCCAGAATGAGCAGGGGATCGGACAACAGACTGCGGTCCGTGGTCACCCCCCGAAACACCCAGTCGGCTTCCTGTTCGCCGCTGATCACGGTGACGTTGAGTCCGGAGGCGCGATGGATGGCCTCGATGAGGTCGGATTGGTTCAAGGCATCGCGCACGGCGCTGGTGGCAATGACGCGAATCGATTCGGGATTCCATTTCGCTGCTTCGGACGCAAACGAAGCGACGGCGAGGGCCGTCTTTTCGATCGATTCCGGCTGCAGTCGGTGGGTTTCATAAAACCCGCTTCCCAGCCGCGTCTGCTCGCTCTTTTCGACGCACGGCCGTACATGGCCGCCCGACACTCCGGCAACGAGCAGTTTGACCGAGTTGGTGCCAATATCGATCACTGCCCGCCGCTGTGGGTTCCCGCAGTCCGGCGTGGAGCCTTTCCGAGGCAGCGGCGTGGTGGTCATTTGGTCCGCGTGCGGGCCAGAACCGCCCCTCCGACGATGCCCGCATTGTCTCCCAGTTGGGAGGCAATGATCTCAATGCCCTTGGATGTGCCCGAGAGGGCGTGCTCCTTGGCTTTCTTGATAATGATCGGCATCATTTCATCCTCCAGCGCGTTGATCACTCCGCCGCCGAGCACGATGACATCCGGGTTGATCAGATTGATGAGATTGGCGACGGCGATGCCGATATGTTCGGCGGCCTGTTCGATGATTCGTTCGACGAATTTGTCCTTGCGCCGCACCGCTTTGCGCAAATCCCCGCTGCGCAAGTCCGTGAGGTCATCTCGGAGGATGTCGGTGAGGATTGTTTTTTGCCCGTCTTTGACGCCGGATTGGATTCGGTGGAAGATGGCCAGCCGACTCGCCAGCGCCTCGAAGCAACCCCTGTTCCCACAGCTGCATTTGGGTCCGTTCACTTCCAGGACCATGTGCCCGATCTCTCCGGCGGTTCTATTGTGGCCGGAATGCAATTGGCCGTTGAGGATGAGTCCTCCGCCGATGCCGGTGCCGATGAACACCCCTGCCATGTGGCTGGGTTTGGATTTTAGTTCGGCTTCGTACACGCCCAGCGCACAGATGTTTCCGTCGTTTTCAACGAACACGGGCAGGTCCAGGAGTTTTTCGAGCTCTTTCTTGAGCGGAATGTCGTGCCAGCCCAGGTTCGGCGCGAAGATGACATTGCCGGTCTCCGGATCGACAGCCCCGGGAGCGCCGATGCCGACGCCTTTGACGTTCTTAAGTTCCAGGTCGCATTCGTCGACGGCGTCGCGCAGGCATTTTGCAATCCGCTGGATCACGGCCTCGGGTCCGCGCTGAGCCTTGGTGCTCATCTTGGTTTTGCCGAGGCATTTCAGTTTCGGGGAGAATACCCCAGCCAGGATCTTGGTGCCGCCCAGATCGATACCGACGAAGCATTCCTGTTTGCCTGCTGTTTCGGCCATAATCCGTGTTACCGTTTCTTTTGCGCCATTTGCCTGTTGTCTGTCGTCAATTCCCGGGTTCGCTTTCCGGAGTATCGCTTTCGTGAATCCTTCCGGGGAAATCCCGCTGCCAAAGAGCCTGCCAAAGGATCAGAGGCGGCGTCAACATCCCGGGCGGTGTTTGACAACACCGACAATGCTGTTTTTGGGAGAGGGTGTCGAAGGTTCTTTTCCAGGGTGCCTGGAACGATTTGGCCGGACTCCGGTAGCCGTTCGCCCGGGTGGCGTGGGCGATTGGGATGGGAAACTGGTTGCGTGGGGGGAAACTGGCACTTAGCTTTTTGGGGTGCAACTCTCTGTGAAAAGCGATTATGCGACCCGAGCGGTGCTGGGGTTGGCGATTCATTTCCACAGGGATGTCGCGATCCGGGTGGAAGACCTCGCCTCGGAGCAGGGAGTTCCCGCAAATTACCTGATCCAGATCCTGATCGAATTGAAAGCCAACGGAATTGTCCGCAGTCAACGTGGGAAGGTGGGTGGTTACCGATTGGTACGGCCACCGGCTGAAATCACGTTTGGTCAGGTGCTTCGGTCGGTGCACGGAAAAGTGTTCGATCCGCCGGCCGTGGGTGATTCGGGGTGCCCGGTCGAGCTGCGTGAAGCCTGGGGGCGGTTGCAGCAGGTTCTGGATGTGACCGCCGATGCGATCACCTTCCAGCAGTTGCTGGATGCCCGCGAGAACAAGATGTACTACATCTGACCGGAGCGAGGCACCCGGTTTTGGTGGTGCGTTTTTGAGCGGAACGCCGGCCGGTCGTGTCCTGTTTAGTCAAACAGGGAGAGTTGCCGATCGTTCGGTCGTCTGAAGGCCCCGGCCGAGAGCGGCAGGTGCGCATTGAGAATGCCGGATTTCCTGCATGCAATCTGGAACATCTTCGAAATCTGTTCCGCAAGAATCCCCGTGCCTCGCATCCGCTGTCCGAACGTCGAATCGTTCAGGTTTCCCTGGCGCAGCGACTGGATCTGGCCGAGGATTTTCCGGGCGCGATCCGGGAAATGCTGGTCGAGCCAGCTGGTAAAGAGGTTGGCGACACCGAGTGGGAGGCGCAGGAGAATATAGCCTGCGGCCTGTGCACCAGCCTGCGCGGCTGCTGCCATGATTTGCGGGAGTTCGTGATCGGTGAGCCCAGGGATGACTGGTCCGACCATGACCCCGACCGGGACGCCCGCTTCGGAGAGTTGCCGGATCGCCTGCAGCCGTTTGAGAGGGAGTGAGGCGCGTGGTTCCATGAGGCGGGCCAGACCGGGGTCAAGGGTTGTGACGGACACATGGACGGCAGCAGCTTTGAATCGGGCGAGTTCTCCCAGAAGATCCAGGTCGCGGGTGATGAGGTGGTTTTTCGTGACGATGCAAACGGGGTTTCGGAAATCGCGGAACACCTCCAGGCAACCCCGGGTGAGTCTGAGGGAGCGTTCGACCGGTTGATAACAGTCCGTGACGCCGCTCATGGCCACGGTCTGTGGTTTCCATTTGCGGGCCGAGAGTTCGGCGCGCAGGAGGGCGGGCGCGTTCTCCTTGACCATGATTTTGCTCTCGAAATCGAGGCCGGCCGAGAAACCGAGGTATTCATGGGTTGGCCTGGCGTAGCAGTAAACACAACCGTGTTCGCAACCCCGGTACGGATTGATGCTGACATCGAATCCGACGTCCGGACTGTCGTTGGTGGTGAGCAGAGTGGCGGTTTTGTCCCGGTAGATCCGGGTCCGGAGGGCTGGTTCATCCTCGGGATTCCAGTCGAGGTCGCGTTCGAGCACAATCTCCTCAAATCGATTGGGAGGATTGTGCGAGGCCCCGCGGCCTTTGATCGGAACGTCGGACATGGCGGACCCGATTGCACCGCATCCGGCCGGCGCTTTCAAGGAAGTTGTTGAAGAGAGGGAATTGTCGGCTCACCGACGCCGCGCCAGTGGATCAACCCAAAGATCAGTGAGGAAAGCACGACCGGCACTATGCGGCTCGAAACGTACCGTTTGAGAATAGACACCCACAAGCCTCGGAAGATCAAGAAAAGCGGCAGTGCCTTGACGAATACATAGTCAATCCCGAGCCAGATGCGATAATCCAAAACGAAGATATTTGCGAAATCGTTGAGAAGGAACGGCAGCGTGAGAATGGCGAGGATCGCTGCGTCGTACTGCCAGGAAGTGCGTTTTGAATCGGAATTCAAGCGATTCTCTGATATTCAGTTGCTCAACTTTTACTCGGCAACGTCTTACTTTCCAAACATACCCGCATTCAGCCGCAGTTCTTCATCGGACAAGAACCAAACGGTGACTTCACCCAACTCAGGCATCACGAGCTTCTTCGACCTCGGAAACGGGACATCGACATGCTGCGTGTTACGGACGCTCCCGCCCGACCGCATACTGCCATCGGAGATAAACTTCAAATGGCAACCCGCCGCATTTGACGAGGTCATGCTGCCCTTGACCGTGCCGGTGAATTCTCCAATCGTGCCTTCGAATATCTGAACTTCCACTGAACGTCCACACATGTTGTGCCACTGCAACCCCAGAGCGTACCTGCCTGCGAAGTGCTCTCTGTGGCCCTCTGTGGTTCTCTGTGCCCTTTGTGGTTGAACAGAACAGCAGATTATCGAGCGCCTAAATCCCGCCCGATGCTCTGGGATGCTGCATGGTGAGATGCCCGGTCAGCCACCGCGCTCCGGATGTCTGGTGCCCCGCTTTTTAACACGGAGCGCACAGAGAACACAGAGGGCCACAGAGAACATTATGGTTCAGATTCTGTTTTTCACCGAGCGTTCAAGTTCATCCACAGACGAGGGAGGAAGCGCGCCGAAGCGAACCTGCCGATTGAATCTACGCCGCCGCCGAAAGCTGCCGCGGCGGGTGGCTTTCCTCTCGACTCGGGTCGTTCGGCCGTTTTAGCCAGGCGGCAATTGAAATCGACCCGCAACGACTCCAGGAACCGTGATGTCCTCGTCAAGCTCCTCCCAGCGCAAGGCGAAACCGTTAAGCTCAAGCTGGACCTTCGCAAGCTGCTCCTCGCTTGCGGCCTTGAGCAGACGAAACCTATCTGCAGGAAAACCGAAGATCCGACCATCATGCAGCTCGCAGTATATCGTCCGTCCCTCTGCCCAGGCTCGCAACGCCGCAGGTTCAACAGCGACTCGTGGATCAACGGGGGTGGTATTCATTAAATGCTCTATTTAGATGCTCCTGGTGTTCGAATATCAACTGCTCGATTCGACGAAGATCATGTGCCAGCACTCCTCGATTACCCGCCAAGCCGACGGTTGGATCGAGCCAGAACTTGCATTCACCCTCAGGAGTACGGACGTGGATGTGTGCTGGTTCATTGGGCTCATCGGAATAAAAATGAAACCGGAACGATCCTATTCTCAAGACTGTCGGCACGCAAATGAATCTGGCACGTGTCGCCAACCGTGCGACACCTTTCTGTCGAACATTGATGATACGACCGCCAGTCGTGTGTCCCTTGCCGGAAAAGCATCCGATATCGTATGGCTAAGTTGTTCATACCAAAGGCCTCTTTCGATTGGGAGGATTGTGCGAGGCCCCCCGGCCTTTGATCGGAACGTCGGACATGGCGGACCCGATTGCACCGTATCCGGGCGGGGCTTTCAAGGAAGTTGTTGAAGAGAGGGAATTGCGAAGTCCTCCTACGCCTGAGCGGGGGCGGAGCCAGAACCAGCGGCTGGGGGTGGAACGTTCATATGAGGGGTGGAACTCGGAGCAGGTCAGGCGTTAGGAGCGACGTCTTGTTCTGCTTTATTTATCCAGGTGGTCACGCATCCAATCGGGATCACGTCGACAATCGATAACGGCCCATACAACAACTTTGTCAACCATTAGTGTGTAATAGATTGCATACGGGAAAACCCGGCTCAAGACTCGATGGTAGTCGTGATAGTCTCGGTGGTGAATGCCTGCGGTAATCTTCAAACCTTCGATATCCGATTTGAGCGTGCTCGCGAAATAGTCTCCGAGCCCGGTTTCTTGAATCTCATAAAACCAGTAGCCATCATCCAAATCTGCAAGCGCGTCATCGGAGATGTGAATCTCGATCATCGCTTCCCAATCGAGTTCTTGACGTCATCCCATCTGAGAATCTGCGCTTTACCGCTCTCGATCCGTCGCCGACGCTCGTCAAGGATGTCCTTATGCGATTGCGGCACTCCAAAGCGGTCAACATGGCCACGTAGATCTTCCCAAATTGACTCCATGATTTGAAGCTTCTCCCTTAGCGTGAACTGGGAAAGTTCGATGTTGCTCATGTGGGTTCTATACGCCAACTTCAGATGAAGTGCCAGCTCGGATTTCTCAGCAGAACGTTCAAGCGCACCCACAGCCGCCGGAGGAAGCGCGCCGAAGCGAACCGGACGCAGACCTCGCGGGGTTTAGGAACTGGCAGGTTGACCCTAGCCCACCTGAATCATCTGCGTGCCAACAAAATCCGCATCCAAGGACGGCTCACCGTCCTCGAGCAGCATGCGGATTACCTCCTCCAGATTCTGCTTCAACTCATCAAGCGAAGCCCCCTGGGAATGGGCCCCAGCAGACCCGGGAACGTAGCCGACATAAAGGCCGGTGTCGGCGCATTTCTCAACAATCGCTGTAAACGATTTTATGTCCGGAGATTACTCGGTCCGCGAGAGGGCCTCAAAGCCCAAGACCCACCCACGCCCAAAGCTGAGCGACAGCCGCTGGAAACGGACGCTTGCAGCGAATCCAGCGTTGATAGAATCCAACGCGTTGGAAGTGTCAGCACGGGGTGGCGGTTCCGGTGGATCAATGTTCTGCTCCCAACCTGGTATCTTCCTACTGTCGGATTGCTGGGCCAAGGCGAGTTCAACCAACCAGCGCTCGGGTGTCGCAGCCAATGCCAGCACCTGCCGCTCGAACTCGTCAATGAAGTGCGATCCCAGCCCGGAAGAGCGTTCGTCATGGTATTGACGGATCTCTCGCAACTCGGACTCCACCGCCGGATGATACTCGACTCTCATCGACGGAGTCGAATCATCATTTCTTCGTGAGAGACCGCTTGCACCTCACCGCTCTCCAACTGTCGCTCTCGCTCGGTGGCCAAAGCAACAGCTTCAGAAACGTCTGCCAAGGCAGGCACTTTGAATGGGTCTACCAAGCTCTCCCAAAGTGATTCCGCAAGCATGGCGCGCTCCCTTGCTGGCAACCGCAGTGCCTCAGCTGCAATTCGTTCGATACTCATGCGCCGAATATAGTTGAAATCGCGTCGAGAGGAAAGCATCGCATTCTGGCCCAACTTATATCATACGACCTCCAGTTGTGTATCACCTGCCAGAAAAGCCTCCGATTTTTGGGGAGGCTAGATGGTTGCGATTGTCCGAAGATGAGGACAATGCGCCACAGGTTCCAGTGGCAAAATAATCCTCCATGCAATCCGAATCATCACCCAACCGGAAGCGGTTGAGTATTTTGTGCCCATTTCGGGGGAAGAGAGGGAATTGCAATCTCAGGAACCGGGTCGTATAATTTCCGGACAACCCAGAGGAATGGACGCGCATTCGCCAGACTGACGATGTTATGACACCGACCCCGACGCCAACCAGACCCCGCTCGAAAGCTTCCACGGGGGGATTTACTTTGATCGAACTGCTCGTTGTGATCGCAATCATCGCGATCCTGTCGGGCATGCTGTTGCCGGCGCTGCAAAAAGCCAAGGCCGCGGGCCACAAGGCTGCCTGCCTGAACAATCTCCGGCAGTTTGCAATTGGAAACGTGATCTACGCGACCGATCATGAAGATCAGGCGGTGCCGCTGATCGAGCTGCGGCCTGGGGGAGTTACGCAGATCTGGATGGCCAACACGGAGTTCCGCGACATCATCGGGTATGCCAACCAGGGCAACTCGATGGTCCAGACGCCCACGGATTATCGGTGTCCGGCGGACAAGGCGATCTGGAATCCTGCCCTGTATGCGTACGCAAATAATCCACGGGCTTCGAACAAGGACAACCGCGGAACGTTGACGAGTTACAGCTATAATTTCGAGGATTGGTATCCTTCGGGCGGCCGGAGTTGGGCGCTGGCCAGCAGCGACCACGCCGGACATCGCATGACGGCAGTGGAGCAGCCGTCGCAGAAGCTGATTTTTCATGATGGCCATGATTGGTGGTCCAAGTGGCAGGGGGCGGATTACACCAAGGGTTGGGACAAGCTCGGTCAGAAGGGCAGTGTGCAGGATTACAAGGATGCGGGAACCGGAGGGCCCACCCTGTACCGACACAATGAGGGAGCAAATATCGCCTTTTACGACGGGCATGCGGAACGGGTGGCGAAGGAAAAGGTGTGGGTGGCGTCCGATTACACCGCCAACCCCAAACGCCCGGGCATGTGGGTGGCCGTCCTGAAGACCTGGAATTCGTATCGGTAAACCCGGAAACCTGGAGACTCAGGCATCATTTTTTTGTTGCGAGTTTGCCAATGGGGCGACAGTAGTGTCGCCCCATTGTTTTATGTTCGATGGGGGGCTGGAGACCCGGCTCGTAGATGAAGCCTCGCGGGGCGCTGTTTCCGAGGGGAACCGTCGCGGAATGGGACTCCGGCGATCAGAGTTGAAGTTATGTATAAACCACGAATGACACCCGCACCCGGAGATCGGGCCTTGCGATATGTCGGGGACGATATCCGGTTCACGGTGACCGGCGCTGACGGGGGGGCGTTGCCGAAGGGAACCCGCGCCGTGCTGAGGACGAACATCGGGCGTGCGGCGGCCGTGCGCCGTGAAATCATCGAGTCCCATGCCGGGCGTCTGCCCATGGCTGGCGCTTCCTGGCGGGACATTCCGATGCGCCGGGTCAAGGGCCATTGGGAACTGGATCTGGCGTTGACGGAGGTGGGCTTTTTTCAGGCCAAGGCGTACGTGATCGACGGCCGCGGCCGGCAGCATTGGCCGGATGGTCCGGATTTTGGAGTGTCGGTGCATCCCGATCGTTGTCGTTCCGGCAACACGATCTATTGCGCGTTTGTCAGGACCTTCGGGCCCGGCATGGAACGGGTGGATTCGAATTCGGCCGGGGTCAATGGACAGTGTGAGGCTTTGGAGCAGCAGGGGTACGCCGTGATTCCGCCCTCGGGCAAACTGCGCGACGTGCGGCGCGAGCTGCCGCACATCCTCGGTCGCCTGGGATGCCGGATCATCCACCTGCTGCCGGTCAACCCGGTGCCGACCACCTTTGCGCGGTTCGGGCGTTTTGGCAGTCCCTATGCTTCGCTGGATCTGACGGCGATTGATCCGGCGTTGGTGGAGTTCGACAAGAGGACCACGGCGGTCGATCAGTTCTGTGAACTCACCTTCGATGTGCACAGCCGTGGCGGGCGTGTGTTTCTGGATATTGTCACCAACCACACGGGTTGGGGGTCGGTGATGCAGGAGAATCACCCGGAATGGTTTTTGAGAAACGAAGACGGGAGCTTCGCCAGTCCGGGGGCCTGGGGGGTGACCTGGGAGGATCTGGTGGAGTTGAACCACGGTACGTCGGCACCCTGGGACACCCTGGCCGATGTGTTTCTGACCTGGTGCGATCGCGGAGTGGACGGGTTCCGGTGTGATGCGGGTTACATGGTCCCCATGCGGGCGTGGAGGTACATCACCGCGCGGGTGCGTCAGCAGTATCCGGACACGGTGTTCCTGCTCGAAGGGCTGGGGGGGCCGTGGGCAACGACCGAGAGCCTTTTGACCGATGGCGGCATGCAATGGGCCTACTCGGAGCTGTTCCAGAATTATTCGGGCGCGGACGTGGCGGGTTATCTGGATTACGGATTAAAACAGAGTGAGCGGGTCGGCACCTATGTGCACTACAGCGAGACGCACGACAACGATCGGCTCGCGAAGCAGGGGCGGGCCTGGTCCCTGCTCCGCAACCGGCTTTGCGCGCTGGCCAGCGTCAGTGGCACGTTCGGGTTTACTTCCGGCGTGGAATGGCTCGCCCGGGAAAAGATCAATGTGCACCGGCGATCGGCTCTGGCCTGGGGGCAGGCGGATAATCTGGTCGAGGAGATATCAGGACTCAACGCGCTTTTGGATGAACATCCCAGCTTCTTTGATGCAGCCCGGCTGAGCCGCTTGAGTCCCCCGGATTCCCCCGTGTTCGCGTTGCGGCGGGATTCGGCCGAGGGTGTCGACAAGGTGCTGGTGCTTGCCAACCTCGACACCGAAAGGGAGCAGACCTTTGATCTGCCGGTGTCCGCCTTTCACGAGATGGGAGAACCAACGCTGGATCTCCTGGACCGGGGGGAGCCCCGAGGGTCCGAGCGCACGGCGGACGTGGTTCGATTCACGGTGCCTGCCGCGGGTTGTTTTTGTCTCGCATCGAGCGCGACTCCGATTGGATTGAGCGGGCGGGCGTATCGTCGCGCCCGTGCCTCCGCGGCGTGGGCGGTCGCTGCGCTCGGCCGGTTCCTGGCCGAGGAAGAAATCGGGCAGGTTCCCTGGCGCGAGCTGGCCCAATGGGTGGATGCACGGCCGGAGACTTTCCTGGCGGCGGTCTCGCACCTCGAAGCCGGTCGTGGCGAGGGTGATCTGATGGGTTGCCTCAGGGCTCTGGAAGGGGCCGGGCAGTTTCCGAAGGTGGTCTCCTGGGGGCTGCCGGACCTGCGGCGCATCGCCCCGGTTCCACCCGGGCACTGGTTGTTGATTCGGGACAGGCGGCCCTTCCGTGCCCGGCTGCAAATCCATGGGGGGGGTGAATTTGCGGAATCGATTGAAGTGCAGGGTGGGCATATCGCCTGTTTCCCTCCCCGATCCGGGGAAAGCGATGCGAAGTTGATTCTCGAACGTTACGGGAGCGAGGACCGGGTCCGTCATGGGGACGTGCGATTTTTGCCATCCGTTCCGGTGGAGGAACCGGCGGCGTCCGCCTGGTCCGGGTCCGAGATGGTGCTTCTGACCAATGGCATTGGCGGCATGGCGCGCCTGTGTCTGGATTTCGGAAATGTTCGTTCCAAGTATGACTGCCTGCTGGGTGCCAACCTGCACGATTCAATCCCTGTCGATCGCCATGTGTTTGTGAAACGGGCCCGGGTGTGGGTGGTGGCGGACGGGTTCATCAGTCCGCTGGACAGGCAGGGGTTGATTGGGTTCGAACCCGGTCCTCCGGCCCGATGGCGGTTCATCGCAAACGCCGGGGACGGACGCACCGTGGAGATCCAACTGGAAGTCGACATGTTGGAGGGGAGCAATACGACGATCCTCCGGTTCAGCCGTCCCGAGATGGCTCCCTCCGTGGGACGGGATCTGCCTGATTCATGCGATGTGCGACTCACGGTCCGGATGGATATTGAGGATCGGAATTTTCACTGGGAAACGCAGCGGAATCCAGCTGCTGACGCCCATTTTGCGAGTCATTGCCGGGTGTCGCAGGAGGGTTCCGGATTTGACTTCACTCCGGCTGCGGACAGGCAACTTCGGGTGTTTGCGGAAAACGGGAGTTACCATCACGAAGCGGAATGGTGCGAGGGCATTGCGCATCCGGTGGAGCAGACCCGGGGGCAGACCGCACAGGGGGATGCCTACAGTCCGGGGTGGTTTGATCTGCCCCTTGCGAAAGGAAAAAGCGCCCTGCTGGTTGCCAGCGCGGACAGGGAAACGCCGGATCTGAAGGTGATTCGCAAGTTTGCCGAGGCCCGGCAGAAAACGAACAAGGCGATCTGCAACCAACCCTGGGTCGACGCGAAGGACACGTTTGGTCTGCAGTTAATCAAGGCCGCCCGTGCGTTCGTGGTCCGCCGTGAATCGGCCCGGTCGGTCATTGCAGGGTATCCGTGGTTTCTGGACTGGGGACGGGATTCGTTGATCTGCGCCCGGGGCCTGTTGGCGGCCGGCATGGTTGACGAAGTGAAGCAACTGCTGGTGACCTTCGGGCGGTTCGAAGAAGGCGGCACGCTGCCGAATAGCATACACGGAGAAGATGCTTCGAATCGGGACACCTCCGATGCACCGCTTTGGTATGGGGTGGTGTGCGAGGACCTTTGCCAATTGGCCGGTGATTCGATCCTTGCCAGCAAGGTGGACCGGCGCGGGCGGAGCATCACCGACATTCTCCGGAGCATTGCCGAGGGATACATCAAAGGCACGGCCAACGGCATCCACATGGACGCTGCATCGGCGTTGATCTGGAGTCCGCCGCATTTTACGTGGATGGACACGAATTTCCCGGCAGCGACACCGCGGGCGGGATATCCGGTGGAGATCCAGGTGTTGTGGATCCGGTTGTTGCGGCAGTTGTCGCGAATCGACAAGGAGCCCGGCTCGGGTCGGTGGAAAGAACTTGCAGCCAGGGCCGAGCAGTCGTTGAACGATCGGTATTGGCTCGAGGAGCCGGGCTATTTCTCGGATCTGCTGGTGGCACCCGATCGCCAGAAGCCGGACGATGCGATCGTCGATACAGCGCTCCGGAGCAATCAGCTCTTCGCCGTGAGCCTTGGTCTGGTGAAGGGAATCCGTGCGCAACGGTCGGTGGATGCGGCGGCCAGGCATTTGGTGGTGCCCGGGGCGTTGCGGACACTGGCACCTCTGCCGGTGACTCCACCGTTGGTCGTGATCGGCAATCAGGGGCAGGGCCTGAACGATCCCAATAACCCGTACTGGGGCCGATACGAAGGGGATGAAGACACGCGTCGGAAGCCCGCCTATCACAATGGGACCGCCTGGACCTGGACCTTTCCGTCGTTCTGTGAAGCGCTCGCGATGGCTTGGGAGCAGCATCCGGATGCCATCCTGAGCGCGAAGTCATTTCTCGGGAGCATGAATCGTCTGCTGCGCGAAGGCTGTGCAGGGCAGCTTCCGGAGATTGTCGACGGGGACAGCCCTCATCAGCAGCGTGGCTGCGATGCCCAGGCCTGGGGAGCCACCGAAGCGCTCCGGGTGTGGCGTTGGCTGAACGAGGCGAAGGTGAAATGATTCGGGAACGGAAACGCGGCGGCCCGGGGTGGTGGCAAACGAATGGCAGTGCTCCGGGGCCTCCCACGGCCGGGTGCGAACGACTGATGGGGATCAGGGGTCGAGGGCCGCGTCCAGTTTTAACTCCGCCTTCAGGGCGGCCAGGGACTGGTTCGTGTCGTGAATAAAGACGACCAACGAAGCGATGAGGCAGGTCATTGAGAGGACGAAGGTGATTGTGAGGACCCAGCCAGCTTCCAGATTCGCGAGTGCCGTGAGGAAGATGATGATGATCAGGATGGCAGCGAACAGGGCGCTCAGTGCCGCCAATATGATCGCCAGTCGGAGGAGTCGAGCCCGTCTCCAGAAGATGCGGAGCTGCTCCCGGATGGTTGGCTGGGCGGCCTCGGGGGTGTGCGGCAGCGAATCGGCCAGGGTCCGGGCCTTGTCGATGGCGCGGCCCAGTCGGTTGGTCATGGTGAGCAGCAGGAGGCCCACGCCCGAAATGAGGATCACCGGCCCGATGGCCGTTTGCAGCACGGGGATCAGGGTTGAAACCGTGATGGAGTGCATGCGTCAGTTCAACCGCGGGTATGGAGTATTCCGGCAGGCACCTAGCAATCGGCGTCTGTCACGGCGCCGAGATGCGCGGAGTTTACCTGCTTGGCGTATTTCGCGAGGACCCCTTTGGTGTAACGGGGTTTGGGGGCACGCCATTTGGACTGGCGACTGCGGATTTCCTCGACCGGCAAATCAAGGGTCAACTGGCATTTTTCCGCGTCGATGATGATCGGGTCGCCGTTGCGCACGATTGACAGCAGTCCACCGACATAGGCTTCCGGAGTGATATGACCAACCACGAAGCCGTGGCTGCCCCCGGAGAAGCGTCCGTCGGTGATGAGCGCGACGTCCTTGCCCAGGCCCTTGCCCATGATCGCGGAGGTGGGGGAGAGCATTTCGCGCATGCCGGGGCCGCCCTTGGGTCCCTCGTACCGGATCACCACGACGTGTCCCTTTTTGACGCGACCATCCAGGATAGAGGTCATCGCTGTTTCTTCCGAATCAAACACGATGGCTTTGCCTTTGAACTGCAGGCCTTCCTTGCCGCTGATCTTTGCAACTGCACCGGTGGACGCCAGATTGCCGTAAAGGACGACGAGGTGGCTGTTTTTCTTAACCGGATCGTCAAAGGAGCGGATGACATCCTGTCCGGCAGGGTAGGATCCGGCGTTGCGAAGGTTTTGGGCGAGGGTCTTGCCGGTCACCGTCATGCAATCTCCGTGGAGCAGGCCCCGGTCAAGGAGCATCTTCATCAGCGGGGGAAGTCCGCCGATCTTGACCAGTTCGGCCATGACATATTTTCCGCTCGGCTTCAGGTCGCCGAGCACCGGAACCCGTTTGCCGATCCGTGTAAAATCGTCGATGGAGAGTTTTACGCCGGCGGAATGCGCGATCGCCAGAAGGTGCAGCACGGCGTTGGTGGAGCCTCCCAGCGCGATGACCACGGTGATGGCGTTTTCGAACGCTTTCTTCGTCATGATGTCGAGCGGCCGGATGCCGAGCTTCAGCAAATTCATCACGGCGGCACCGGCGCGTTTGCAGTCGTCCTTTTTCTCCTCCGATACGGCGGCCTGGGCGGAGCTGTTGGGCAGACTCATGCCCAGGGCTTCAATCGCGGAAGCCATCGTGTTGGCGGTGTACATGCCGCCGCAGGAACCGGCGCCGGGGATGGCGCAGGCTTCGAGTTTGGAGAGGTCCTTGCGGCTCATTTTCCCGTTGGCGTGGGCACCCACCGCCTCGAAGACGGAGACTACATCCACGTCCCGGTTCTCGAAACATCCCGGGAGAATGGTGCCTCCGTACACAAAGACCGACGGTCGGTTCAGGCGCGCCAGGGCCATCAGACAGCCAGGCATGTTCTTGTCACACCCGCCGATTGCCACCAAACCGTCCATGCCTTCACATCCGGCGACCGTTTCGATCGAGTCGGCGATCACCTCGCGCGATACAAGCGAATACTTCATCCCTTCGGTGCCCATGGAGATGCCGTCGGATATGGTGATGGTATTAAAAACAATCGCCTTGCCGCGTGCGCCGTTGACTCCGGCGGCCACATGGTCGGCCAGTTTGTCGATGTGCATGTTGCAGGGTGTGACCATGCTCCAGGTGGAGGCGATCCCGATTTGGGATCTTGCGAAGTCGGAGGCTGAAAAACCCACGGCATGAAGCATGGCCCGGCTGGCCGCGCGTTCGACTCCATCCACCACGATGGCGGAATGAGCGCGCATGAGCGATTTGCGGGGGCCGATCGGTGACTTGGGACGTTTGGCGGCAGCTGTTTTCATTGTGGTGCGAGCTTTGCCGAATTCATTTCCGTTGGCAAGGCGCAAGCTGTTTCGCACCGCGGGCCGGGGGACCGAATGCTTCGAACCACCGAAACGGGGGGGATTGGGATGGGGACCCGAACCGCACAGCCATTCGTTTAAGCTATTCGGAGGGTAGGGCGAATCCGTCCCGGTGAGCCGACAAGCGGTTGAGCGGCTCAGCGAGGACGCTTCGCCCTACCATTTCAGTTCTTATACTAATGGCAGTGAGGTTCGCCGAACCAAGAATGGAAGGGTGGGTTACCGCGCTGGAGGACGTTTTGCGCTGGCAGGGATGGTGTTCGTTCGAGCGTGGATCGCAATCAGGTCGGCTTCGTAACACCGGAGGGAGGAAACGGGTGGCTGATCCAGGGTGTTCTGCAAATCCTTGCGCCACCCCATCACCAGGGTGAAATCTGCGTCACCGCTTTCCTGCAGCCGAAGATCCTGGCGCATCGGGTAGTGATTCAGGGTCGGCAAATGATTCGGGACGGTGACGGAAGCGTTGGGTGGGGCTTGGGTATTGAGCCAGTCCGCGGCGTGTTTGAGCGGAGTACCCCAGGAATAAAAATCGAACCAGTCACCAAGGGCGGCTGGCCGGAGGCAGAAGCGAACCGCCTCGTTGAGGTAGGAGCCCTGATAGGGGTGAATCTGGATGTTCTGGAAAATCAACCAGAGCACAAGAGTGGCGCAAAACGCGATGCAGTAGAGGGGTGCCCGGATGCGCGAGCCCCAGAGCTTTCGAATCCGATCGAAGCCCAGGCCCGCCAGAAGAGCCAGGGAGGGGACGACCAGGAACACGTGTCGCATGCCGTCATATTGGAGAGTTCCCGGAACCATGCGTGCCGAGAGGGGAAACAGAATCCAGCAGGCGAGGAGCCAGGGTGCAAACCGTTGGTGTGATATTTTCCGAAACAGTTGGGCGGAGCCGATCATGACCAGAATCAGCAGGGGGACCGGTGTGACGGCCAGCAGGTGAACAGGCAGGTAATGCCAGGGAACCTCGTCAATCGGGAGGCTCGCGCCGAGGTAGGTGATTTCAAATCGATTGAACGGGCCTGCAAAGTGGGAGGCCGCTTCGAACAAGTGAGGAGGGTTGCTCCAGAGCTGCGGCCAGAATAAAAGGGTGAACACGACGCCGAGGGTGAGGAACAGACCAATGCCTCGGAGTTCCGAACGGTGTTGATTGGTCCGCCGCCGAAACCGGGAAATGAACCACGGCGTGAGAAAAATCAAGGGAATGAACAGGGCGTCGAGTTTGGAGGTGATTCCGGCGGAGAGACAGAGTGCGGCCAGGATCCAGTGTTTCCTTTGTCCATGCTGCAGGGCGGTGGACAGTGCCAGCAGTGTCCATATCCCGAAAACCATGACCGGGATGTCCTTGGCATTGTAGTGGGCGTGAGCGACGAATCGTGGAAACAGAGCCATAAAGAGCTCGGCGATGAGTCCCGTGGTCGCGTTGAACAGGCTCTTACCCAGAAGAAACAGCCCCACGAGACCCGCACTGGCGGTCGCGAGGTTCAGAATGTGGCCTGCGGCAATTCGGTTCCATCCCAGCAGAGGAACGACGAATTCGGTCGTCAGGTAGTTCGCTGTGGCAAAGAGCGGAGGATGAAAAGAATCGGAGCCGCCATCGGTTGCAGTCGGAGGATGATTGAAGAGGATGGACTGCAGGAGCGTCAGATTGCTCCTGCCTCGTGCCATGCCGCTT
>JAIPJX010000065.1 GCA_021733945.1 Verrucomicrobiota bacterium
GTCGCGCTGCGACAGACAGGCTGTTTGAGAACGATCGCATCGCTCCGCCGACTGGCGAACATGGGACAGCGAAAAAATCTCCCGCAGAGGGGCGGAGACGCGGAGAGGGATTCCATTTGATCGGTTTTCTCAGCGTCCCCGCGTCTCTGCGGGATAAAGTCCCCGCTGGCGAATCGGTAGGGCGAAGCGTCCTCGCTGAGCCGCTCAACCGCTTGTCGGCTCACCGGGACGGATTCGCCCTACCTTCCGAATAGCTTAAACGAATGGCAGTGCGGTTCGCTCCCGGGGTCGGTCAGGTTAATCCAAACAGCGTTGGCAGCCAGGTGGTGAGTGCCGGCACGAAGGTCACCAGCATCAAGGCGATCAAAAGTGCGGCAAAGAAGGGCAGGGCGGCCGGGGTGACCCTCGCGATGCTGGTTTTCCCGACGCCGCATCCCACGAACAGGCAGGTCCCGACCGGAGGGGTGCAGAGCCCGATGCACAGATTGGCGATGAGCATGATGCCGAAATGCACCGGGTTCATGCCGAGCGACTCAACAACCGGCCAGAAAATCGGGGTGAAAATCAGAACGGCCGGGGTCATGTCCATGAAGGCACCCACGATCAGCAGGAGCAGATTGATGAGCAGCAGGATCAGGATCGGATTGTCCGACAGACCGAGCATGAGACTTGAAATCTGTTGGGGGATGTTCTCCAGAGTGAGGACCCAGGACATGGACATCGAGGTGGCGATCAGGAGAAATACCACGGCTGTGGTGAGGCCCGTCTGCAGGAGGATCCGGGGCAGGGCGGTCCACGGCACTTCGCGATAAACCACGACCGAAAGCAGGAACGAATAGGCGACCGCGATGGCTGCGGCTTCGGTGGCGGTGAAGATCCCCTTCAGGATGCCTCCAAGGACAATCCCGATGAGCAGCAGGCTCAGGAAAGCCCGGCGAAACGTGCTCCAAATGGCACCGGGGACCTGCGGCTCGGCAGCGCCGTATCCGTGGCGTTTACAGAGGATCGCCGCGGCGATCATCAGCAGGCATCCGAAGGTGATGCCCGGGAGGATGCCTGCAAGGAAAAGGCTGACGATCGACACCCGTCCCCCGGAGACAAGCGAATAAACAATCATGATGTTGCTGGGCGGGATCAGCAGACCGGTGGTGGCCGCGGTGATGGTGAGCGCGGTAGCGAATTCGCGGCGGTAGCCCTTCCGTTCCATTTCGGGAATGATGAATCCGCCGATCGAGGAAACCGCGGCCGTGGCAGATCCGCTCACGGCACCGAAGAGCATGCAGGAAAGAATATTCACGAAGGCCAGGCCTCCGGGAAGCCGCCCGACCAATGCCGTTGCCAGATCGGTGAGCCTGCGCGCGATGCCGCCCTGTCCCATGAGCAGTCCGCTCAGGATGAAGAACGGAATGGCAAGCAACGAAAAGCTGTAGACCCCGGTGGCCATGCGCTGGGCGATCGTGGCCGCCGCGATGTCCAGGGAGCCCATCGCGATGGCTGCGGCGGCCAGGGTGGAAAGGCAGATGGCAACCGCCACGGGCACGTGGATCACCAGAAGGATCACGAACAGGAGGGCCATGACGAATGCGGGGGAGATCATGAGCGCGCCTTCCTGCCGGATTGTTTGAGCGCTCCGATCTTTTCAGCCGCACTTTCGATGGCGACCAGGAGGATGACCACGCCGCTGATGGGCAGGGCGAGGTAGACGTGCCCGATCCGGACGCCCAGCGCCGGTGACACCTGTTCGGTCAGCAGGGTCAGCGCCACCAGCTTGAGGCCGCCGAGGATCAGCACCAGGGTTGCGAACAGGCCGACAAGCACCTGGACGAGGATCCCGCTGATCAATTGGTTGCGTGTGGACCATTTGCCGACAAAATAATCAATACCGAGATGATCGTTGCGGATGAAGGCGACGCTGGCGCCGAGCATGGTCACCCAGATGATGAGCAGGGTTGCCAGTTCGTCCGTCCACGAACTGGGGTTTCGCAGGAGGTAACGCGATGCAACCTGCCAGAGCACATCCAATACGAGCATGGCGACCAGCCCGATCAGGATTCGTTCCAGCAGGAATTCGAGCGTCTTCCTGAGGTTGACGAGGAGTTTCAACATGGCGGGCTATTCCTGGTCGAGCACGGCCTGCATCCAGCGGCCGCTTTCGGTTTTCTTGAACGACGCATGCAGGTCCCGAACCGCGTCCTGAAACGGTTGTTTGTCCGGATGAATGATCTGGACGCCGCCTTCGACCAGCTTGTCGAGCGTTTCCCGGGTTTTGCGATTCCAGAGATCGCGCTGGATCCTGACCGATTCGTCGGCTGCTTCCTGCAGCCATCGGCGTTGTTGTTCGGTCAGTCGATCCCAGGTCTCGGTGCCGACGAGGAGCACGTCCGGCACGCGCGTGTGTTCATCCAGCGAATAAAACCGGCAGACTTCGTAGTGACGCGATGTCAGCAGGCTCGGCGGATTGTTTTCGGCCCCGTCGACCACCCCCTGATCAAGCGCGGTGTACAGTTCGCCGAAGGAAATCGGGGTTGCGGACCCGCCCATGGCCTCCACCATCAGGATGGAGGTGCGGCTGTTCTGCACCCGGATCTTCAACCCGCTGAGATCGGCCGGGGAGTTGATTGGACGATCCTTGGTGTAAAAACTCCGGCTCCCGGCGTCGTAGTAACAGAGCCCACGCAGTTTCTTGTCGATGCCCAACGCGAGGAGTTGTTTTCCGATGTCGCCTTCCAGAACGTTCCAGAAATGCGCTTCGTCCCGGAACAGGTAGGGAATCCCGAAGACCGCCATGCCCGGGATGAATCCTTCCAGGGGTGAGGTCGAGGTCTTGACCATATCGACTGCGCCAAGCTGCAGCAGTTCGATGGTTTCGCGTTCGGATCCGAGCAACCCGCCGGGATAGATTTTTATCCGGATCGTTCCGCCGGATGTCTTCTCCAACGCGGCGGCCATATGTTCCATCGCGGTATGCACCGGATGACTGGTGTCCAGAGAATGCGCCAGCCGAAGCGTGAGGGTTTTGGACTGCCGCCCGCAGCCGGTCATGAGCACGAGTGCAAGCGCGCATGCCAGCAGCGAGAACGATCGGAACAGAAGGGGGCGAAAGAAATGCATGGATCCAGTTTCAAGAATTCACCGCGAGTGGAGGCTCGGATCGATTTGGACCTTAATGAAGTTCCCGGATCTTGATGCTGCGAAACCAGGCGGGCTGATCGTGGTGCTGCAGGATGATATAACCAGGTCCTTTTCTCCCGAAACCCGGCACCCTGCGGAACTTGGTGGTTTCGACCCTGGCCAGCAGCTCGTCCGATCCGAGCTCCGCCTCCAGCAATTCGGCCAGAGTCCAAAGAAGCAATAGTCGGCGCGCGGATTGTCGAACGAACGATAACAGCGTCCGGATGGGCCCTTGGAAGGGGTGGGTGAATGAGGAAAACATTCCGCGGATCAGGTTGTTTGTTGCGATTCCGGCGGTCTGCACGTTGGCCGGGTTCGGCTCTCCTGGGAGTGCGTGGGAAACAAACCGCAACGTTGGTTTGAGTGGGTTATTTTAATCCGAGTCCAAGTTCCTGTTTGCAATACCGAAGGCTACGTTCGAGCTCGGCCCGTTGGAAGTCACGCAGCGCCTGCTGGCGGTCCTGACCGGGTGGGACTTCGAATTTCGCTGTTGGTTTACCTTTTTTGGCGAGGGCGATGAAACGTGCAAATTCATGCCCGCGCACTTTCGGAAAAGCCTTCCAGAACTCGGGCTTGAGGTAGGGAAAAGAGCGTCCGTATTCGGAGATGATTTCGAGCACAAACGGGGTGCCCGGGCACAACTCAGCGAATCGATCGACATACACCTGCCAGTCGACGTTGCCTTCGCCCATGGCGGTCCACTGGGTGTCCACACCCTCGGGGGTTTCCCAAACGGCGGTGTCGCGGATTCCGGTGGTTCCGACGCAGGGTGCCAGGATCTCAAGGTTTACCAGAGGGTCCTCCAGCGTGAAGGCGGCGTTTCCCGAATCGATGGTTGCACCCACAAAGTCCCTGCCGGCGTCCTCGATCAGCGTGACCAACTCCCAGGCCTGCATGTCGCCCGAGTGATTCTCCACGGCGATCCGGATCCCGGCGTCCAGGGCGCGGGACCGTACGTTTTTCAGGACCCTGACCGTGCTGGCGATCTGGGCCTCGATGCCCCCTTCGACCAGTCGATCCTGACTGTTGCCCAGGACGCAACGCACGACGGGCGAACCGACGGCTGTCGCAATGCGGATACACAGGGCAAGGTGTTCTTCGGGTGTGCCGTAGTCCCGGGTGACTTTTGCGGAGGTGGGGCAGATGCTGTAGGTGCCTGCCTGGATCTCGATTCCGAGATCGGCGGCTTTGGATTTCAGATCGCGCAGGTAAGCCGGTTGATGATTCTCGTAAACCTTGAGATCGGAGAACAGGACCGTGTCCACCTTCTGGGCCGCGGCATAATCGATGACCTGGCCGGCGTTCCACTCCATGCCGCGAATGGAGAAGTTGTCGAATCCAAGTTTGATGCCGCGTCGGCCTTTGGCCAGACTGGTTGAAATCAGACCCATGCCGGCGGCGGCGGCAACACCGGTCCGGATGAACTGACGACGCGAAATGCCTGAGGGCGACGGGATGTTTTTGCTGTTCATAAGGGGAATCTACTACGCCCGGATTTCAGCCCGAAGGCAAGCCCTGGATTTGAAGGGTGAGCGGGTGCAGGCAGGGTCGGCCGTGCATTTCGGTGGTCGGGAAAACGGTGTGTGGACGAGGGCAAAACCGGGGCACGAATCCACGACTCACTGTGTTCACCCGCGAAAGAATGTTCTGATAATGCCGGAGGAAATAGACGACGTCGCCGTACAGAAGCGGGGAGGGGACGTAGGGCGTGCTGCGGTTGCGGCTCCAAAGGACGTTTCCGGTGTTCGAAATATCTCCTGTCGCACCGTCGAGTCGAAGCGCGAACATGGCCTGCTTTTCGTAACTGCTCCCGGCAATCACGATCCCGTTGCCCGAGACAGGGGAGGCCACCACGTTGGCCGAGAGTCCCCCGGCTTCCCAAATGACGTCGCCGTTGGCAAGGTCGTACGCGCGGATGCGTCGGGTGCCGCTGATGATCAACTGCGCCCGGCCCGCGTGTTCAACGACAATCGGCGAGGCCCAGGATGTGAGTTCCGGGCGTTCTTTTCTCCATCGTTCCTGTCCGGTCGTTTTGTCGAAGGCGACAACAAACGACTGACCCTCGTGATCCCAGTTCACCGCGATCGTGTCGCCATGGAGCACGGGTGAGCTGCCTTCGCCGTGCCCGTGTTTGCTGTGCATCGCACCGAGGTCCTTTTGCCACAGGATTTTCCCGTCAAAATCAAGGGCGTGCAGTCCCCTGGATCCGAAGAACGCGAACACGTGTTTGCCATCGGTTGCGGGCGAGTTGGATGAAAGGCTGCCCGAGTTGTGGCCGCCTTCGTGTGGCAATGCCTCGCGCACGGTTCGGTCCCATAGGATTTTTCCGGTGGAGCGATCCACGGACTGGCATGTCCCCATCAAGATGCAAGAATCCGTGTTTGGCAAATCAATCCCGGACCGATTGGCAGGTGACAAAGTCCGGCGGGAGGTTTCGTTGCGGCGTGGCATGGAAGGCCTCCGTGTCCTCGGCAGGGCAATCCGGCACCAACGGTGCTTCTTTCAGAGGCCCGGGGCGATCGCCCGGGGGGGGCTGCCGTTCGTTTAAGGGATTCGGAAGGCGGGGGTGGTCCGTTTTGAACGGATGTCTGCCTCGCAGGTGGAACAGTGGATACCGAATCGGGATCGCCTCATTTTTTCACCGGAACGTACGGGAAGGACCGTGTTGTTGAGGGTATCGGCAAAGCGGCGTCGGCGCAGTCCACGAAGCTGTCGCGAACCCGGCGAAGACCGGAGCATCCCCACGAGTGGAGTCAACCCGTTGGGTGGTGTACCTCATGAGGTGGTGTGCCTCGCGCTGCGAGGCGCTGTCGGTCGCAGCGCGGCCGACTCCAGTCCACCCAAAAAGCTTCATTCAGGGGGGGGCACACAATCGCCAGATCCTGGACTGCTCTGCCGCTTTCCACGACGCTGGCAGGTCCAAAAGCGGCAGAGGACTGCCGCACTCCATGACGCTTACGCGAACCCGGCGAAGACCGGAGCATCCCCACGAGTGGAGTCAACCCGTTGGGTGGTGTACCTCATGAGGTGGTGTGCCTCGCGCTGCGAGGCACTGTCGGTCGCAGCGCGGCCGACTCCAGTCCACCCAAAAAGCTTCATTCAGGGGGGGGCACACAATCGCCAGATCCTGGACTGCTCGGCCGCCGCACTCCACAGGGCGGCGGGTTTGGGCGAGGGGATTCGTGTCTGCCATGGGGATGGATTCCAAGGCATGGCGTCCGAAGAACGACGGTGTTTTGGAGTGCGCGCGGCAGGGCGCAGCGTCGACGCCGCTTTGGTCCTGCCCGAATAGGCAAATCCACTCACTCCCATCAGGATCCCAATGTCCAAGGGAATGATTGACCCGCCCCCCATGCATCTTTTAAAACACTGGCTCCAACATCGACGTTTCCGTGATTTGCCATGAATCCATTTTTGAATACCCTGGTCTGTCTGTTCCTGATCACCTCCGCCCTTGCCGCTGAACCGAATCCCCGGCCTCAGGCAAATTCCGCCACGCCTCCGAGGAACCGGCGCCCGACCTCGACGGGTGAGCAGATTGGTGAAAACAAGGCGACCCCGATCGGGCGAATCAAGGTGGCGAAGGATTTTAAGGTGGAACTCCTGTACTCGGTTCCGGGCGGGGAACAGGGGTCATGGGTTAATCTTTGCGCGGATGCCAGGGGCCGGATTTACGCGAGCGATCAATATGGCGGGCTTTATCGTTTTACACCGCCCCGGGAGGGCGAGGTGCTGCGGTCGCAGGACATCTCGAAAGTCCGGGTCGATGTCCGTGCCATCAATGGAATGGTTTTCGCCCATGGCGCCCTCTATGTCGGCGTGAACGATTACGCGCGCAAATTCCAAAGCGGGCTTTATCGGATCACGGACAGCGACGGCGATGATCAGCTGGATCGGGCGGAGCTCCTGCGGGCGATTGATTCCGGGGGGGATCACGGAGTGCATGCCGTCATGCCGACGCCGGACGGCAAGGGGCTGTATCTCGTCACGGGCAACAATGCCAGGCTCACGGAAACGGCATCCAGTTCGCCGGTGCCAAGGCATTGGGGCGACGATCATTTGCTCCCGCGCATGCCGGACGGCCGTGGCCACAACCGCAACGTTCTCGCACCGGGCGGCATCATCTACAGGGTCTCGCCCGATGGCGGAACCTTCGAGATTTTTGCTTCCGGGTTCCGGAATGTTTTCGATGCGGCCGTGAATCGGGATGGCGAGTTGTTCACCTACGATGCGGACATGGAATATGATTTTAATACACCGTGGTATCGTCCCACGCGCATCAATCATGTGGTCAGCGGAGCGGAGTTCGGGTGGCGCAACGGCACCGGCAAGTATCCGGAGTTCTACGAGGACAATCTGCCCTCCACGTTGAACATCGGCCCGGGATCGCCCACGGGAGTCACCTTCGGGTACGGCGCCAAATTTCCGGCCAGGTATCAGGACGCGCTGTTTGCGCTCGACTGGAGCTGGGGCAAACTCTACGCCATTCATCTTCAGGAGAAGGGTTCCAGTTACACCGCCACCCGGGAGGAGTTTCTTTCCGGTTCACCGCTGCCGCTTACCGATGCCATCATTCATCCGCAGGACGGGTCCCTGTATTTTGCCATTGGTGGACGCCGGGTGCAGTCGGGCCTGTATCGCGTGACCTACACGGGTGCCGAATCCACCGCGCGCGTGGATCGCGATCCGATCGTCACCGAAGCACGTCTGAAACGGCATCAACTCGAAGCGTTGCATGGCAAAATCGATCAACAGACCGTTGCGAAAGCCTGGCCGCATCTCGGGGACCCGGACCGGTTCATCCGATGGGCGGCGCGCATCGCCGTCGAGCATCAGCCGGTGACGGAATGGAGTGAGCGCGCGCTCAGGGAACCGGATCCGGCGAAACAGGTGGAAGCCCTGTTGGCCCTGGCCCGCTCGGCCGGGGTTTGTCCGAGTCATCGTGATGAAAACACCGCGCCGGTGAACGTGGAGTTGCGCGACAAGATTCTGGCGGCGCTGATGAAGCTCGACCTTGCCGGACTCGGATTGGAGCCGCAGCTCACCGCGTTGCGAACGATCGAAATCACGTTGAACCGTTTTGGGCAATCGGATGCGGCGGTTCCGGGTCTCATCGCCAAACTCGACCCGCTGTTTCCCGCAGTCACACGCGAACAGAACTGGCTGTTGTGCGAGATCCTCTGTTATCTGCAGGCCCCCAATGCGGCGGCCAAGGGCATGGCTCTGATCGCCGCGGCACCGACTCAGGAGGAACAGATGGAGTATGCCCGCAGCCTGCGAATGTTGAAGACGGGATGGACCGCTGAAACACGCACCGCCCAGCTCGAGTGGTTTCTCCGGGCGGCGAGCTACAAGGGAGGGGCGAGCTTCGACCGGTTCATCGAGTTCATTCGCACTGACGCTTTGAATACGTTTTCCGATTCCGAGAAAACGCAGTTCGCCGAACTGATCGCGCGACGGGGGGAACGAAAATCCGCCCTGGAGAATTTTGGTGCCGTGTTTGCCGGACGCAACCCCACCGAGTGGAATCTGGAACAGCTCAGTGCCGCCGCTCAGACCGGATTAAAGGGGCGTGACTTTGCCAATGGCCGGAAAATGTTTGGGGCGGCAGCCTGTTTTGCCTGCCATCGGTTCGGAAACGAAGGCGGGATGACCGGTCCAGACCTCACCGGTGCCGGCGGACGGTTCAGCCCGCATGATTTGCTCGATCAAATCATCAACCCCAGCAAGGTGCTGAACGAACAGTTTGTTCCGATTGTCGTGACCACGACCGACGGGGATGAATACACCGGATCTGTTGTGAATCTCAATGGCGATGGCGTCACGCTCAACACGGACGCCAGCGATCCCAACCAGCGCGTGACGATTGATCGCAAGAAGGTGACGAGCATCGAGCCCGGCAAAACGTCCCCCATGCCGCCGATGCTCTTGAGCCTGCTCACCCAGGAGGAAATCCTTGATCTGCTCGCCTATGTCCTCAGCGGCGGGGATCGGAACAATCCGGTCTATCAACCGTAAACATCGGGGCGAAGCGTTCCGAAGTGCCCGGATATTCGCGAAGCGTCATGGAGTGCGGTAGTCCTCTACCGCTTTTCGGCGGAAGCGTGTTGTGTTGCGATACGCATCGATCCGGTCGTGGGTAATCAAAGAAAAAGCGCCAGAGGGCGCACTCCAAGAGCTGGCGCATTGTTCCGAAGCACGTGACCATTCGCGAAGCGTCATGGAGTGCGGTAGTCCTCTACCGCTTTTCCGGCGCCGTCTGCGCGAGTTTGTTCGTTGACCTTCCGGCTTTGTTTTGATCGCATCTTGGCGTGATGAATGAAAGCCGAGATTCGATTCTATCCTGCCATGCCCAAAATCTGGACGGAATTGTTTGAGACGTGCGCCGACCTGAACCCGTGTTCGACCAGGCGGATTAATCCGAAACCACCGGCCAAAACGTCCGCTGAGTATCTGTTCCGTTTGCATTTTCAATGAGTATCCCTGCTCCCGACTATCCCCGCATCAAGCGGGTTCGAAGTTTTGACGAGCTGATGGGCACCCCGTTCGCCGGGTGCGTCAATGCGCTTTGCTGGCAACGCGAATTGGCCGGTGATTTCGGTGAGGTGATCGAACGGCTCGGTGCCAGCGAGGGGGACGCCACGCTCGACGCCGAACGACTCCTTGCCCTGAGTGTGAGCACCGCCGGCAAAATCGCCGTTGACCGTCTCGTCGAAGACCTGCGGTTGCTGCAGGCGCACGACCTTGACCCCGTCCTCGACTGCCTTCACGGATACGCCCGCGACGAGGGGCCGGGCCCCGTTTCAACCGATGTTTTCTCCTTTCACGTGGATAGTGCGACGGTTGAAACCGACACGTATCTGTGTACCTATTTTGGGCCTTCGAGCGAGGGGTTGCGGAATGACGAGGCGAAACGGCGTGTGGACGTCCCTGGGACGCGCGCCGAACTGCTCAGGCTCTTTGGGGGCGAAGACAACGATGTTTTTCGCGAATACCTCAACGAGAACTGTTACGACCTCCATTACGCGCCTGTCGCGTCGGCACGCCCGTTTTCCTTTGGCGTGGGCAATCTCTGGCGCATCGCCGTGCAGTATCCCGGCAGTCCGGTTCCCCCGTGCATTCATCGCGCGCCCGCGACCCGGCCGGGCCAGCTGCGGTTGCTGCTGATCAGTTGAGAAAGCCTGACGGTGGAACCCGGAGCCGACGCTGGGTTGGCAGGAAAGGGTTGCGGTGCATGTTTTGAAGATTAAGGTTTTGAAATGAAATCAACCTGGTTTTTGTCCCGCCTTTGGTTGGGTGTTGTCGCGATTTTTTTCTTTTCAAACCCGGGTCTGGCTGCGGACAAGACCGTGACCGGGCCGGGTGAGGGTGGAGCCCCCAGGGTTTTGTTCATCGGCAACAGTTTCACCTTCGGCGGTGGATCGGCGGTGCAGTTTTATAGGAAGGATTTGGTGACCGACCTGAACGGGGATGGGCGGGGTGGGGTTCCCGCGTTGGTCAAGGCCTTTGCATTGCAGGCGGGCGTCGGGATCGATGTGTATCACGAGTTGATCCCGGGATCCGGGCTTGAGCGTCATTTGGCGGATAAAGCGGAGGTACTCGGCAGGGCCTGGGACCATGTGGTCATGCACGGTTACAGCACTTTGGATAAAGACAAGCCGGGCGATCCGGCTGGGTTGATTCGGTCCTCAAAACAAATGGCGGAATGGCTCCACAAACATAATCCGAACGTGAACATCTGGCTTGAAGCCACCTGGTCGCGGGCGGATCAAACCTATCCGGAAAAGGGGCATTGGCATGGCCGGACCATTGACGCCATGGCCAGGGAGGTGCGGGCCGGGTACGATCTCGCCGCAGCGGCTACGCCGTTCATCCGCGGAGTGATTCCGGTGGGCGAGGCCTGGAACCGCGCCATGGCCACGGGCGTGGCCGATCCGAATCCGTACGATGGAATCGCGTTTGGGCAGGTCGATTTGTGGACGACCGATCATTATCACGGAAGCACCTACGGATACTACCTGTCCGGGTTGATGGTGTTCGGAGAGCTCACGGGGCTTGACCCGCGATCACTCGGCGAGCGTGAAGGATGCGCGTATGAACTGGGCGTGTCCGGTTCCCAGGCCGCCGCGTTGCAGCAGGTTGCTTTTGATGAATTGAGCGCGGCAAAATCGGTGCCCGCATTAAAACCCTTCAAACCCGTGCCGTTGCCTCGTTAGCCGCTAATGACTGCGCTGTCGCGCCCGTTTCCGAAGGACGAAAAGGAATGTGTGGGACGATGGTTTGGTGAGCACCGTTATGAGAATCAAATATGAGTAATAAAGATAACCACATCCCTCGGTTCACGGACGAAGCGACTTATCTGTGGGGCATGATGGCCGATGAACGGCGAAAGCTGCTTTTGGCGAACGTTTTCTGCGCCAAGTGCGGAGGAGTTACCACGATGGTCGAGTTTTCCGGGGAGGTTCATTCTTCCGGTGCCCTCGCGCTCCAAGGACTCTGCTGCCAGTGCGGTGATCCGGTGGCAAGAGTCATCGAAACGGGCGAGTTGTTCCGGGATCGCAACTAGCAGACTGAGCCAGAACACGCGGCCCTCCCCCGTCCAACCGGCGCATCCATCGAGTGACCGAAGGAGCGTCCAGCGCGCCCTGACTTTGGGAACAATCGCATCCCCCCAACTGAGGAGAATGGGACCTCGAAAAGATCTCCCGCAGAGGCGCTGAGACGCAGAGAGGGGAGGGGGCGCAATTGATCGGTTTTCTCAGCGTCCCTGCGTCTCTGCGGGATACATTCCCCCTGGTGATTCAAGGGGAACCAGGTAGCGCGAACCGTCCCGGTGAGCGGCTTCGGAGGTCTGGTTTCGGACGGGCTGCGGCTCAGCGGGACGCTTCGCCCTACCATTTCAGTTCTTAAACGAATGGCAGTGCGGTTCGCTACCTTCCCGCCACCTTCCCCCACGACGGGCGAAGCCCCTCCAAGTCAAGGCGCGGCTGGTAGCACGCCATGGCCACGGGTGTGGCGGATCCCAATCCGTACGATGGAATCGCGTTTGGGCAGGTTGCCGTCGGTGAACTGCGTGCTGCCGTCCTTCAAGCCCGTGCCTCTCCCTCGCTGAGGCTGCGCCACGGAAATGGGGCGATCGCGACTGAAGGATCGGTGAGAAGGTCGGCATGAAAAGTGACCGCCTCCTGATCGGGAGATTCAGTAGTTCCACTGGAGCTGTAACGACAGGCGATCGGCGTCTTCGAGCGTCAGGTAGGGGTAGTCCCGGGTGTTGGTTCGCTCCAGGGTATGAGTGTACATCAACGACAGCTCCAGCTCGGGCCAGGGCAGCCATTCGAAGCCCGCATCAATTTCGTTCACCTGGTCGCCGGGTGCGTTGCGTGCGAACTTGCGCGCGCCATCAAACAAATGCCAGCGCACGAACGGGAAAAACGTTCCCCAATCGGCTTGCATCCGGTAGTTGACCCCGACAAACCCGCCGAGAAGTGTTTCGTCACCGATGCTCGTGAAGTCGCGACTGAGCTGAGGACCACGTCCCACATTCCATTCCGTTTCGAACCCGAACGGCTGCGGATACCAGACGGCGGTGATGCCTACGCGTTCGTCGGTGACACCGGAGGCAGCGAGGCTCGGGGTGGAAGAAACGCCGTTGACGGAAATGGGTTCCACCGAAGGGACGAACCGGCCGGTGTAGCCCTGGAGGCCAAGCTCGAGGAACTGGCCGTTCTGGAGTTTGAACGGATAAGCCAGGCGGGCCGCCCAGTGCAGTTCCCCGTTGAGATCGGATCGGTTCGGACCTTGTCCGGCGTAGGGGCCGAACGTCAGCATGCCGTAGTCCCCCGATCCCTTGAGACCGGACTTCACCAGTTCTTTGAACCTCCTGCGGACCTCGACCGGGGCGTACATGAAATAGGCTCCCAGGTCCCGCTCGCCTTCTGCGGCTGAGTTAATGGCGTCGGGTCGTTCCATTGGTGCCCGGTTTTGACTGCTCTGCATGTTCACCCAACCGAACGGCACCTTGGAAAGACCGGCCCGCAGACGATACTCCTGGGATTTGTCGAAGGAAAAGTCCGCGTAAAGGTCTCGCGCCTGAAGGCCGAAATCGCCGCGGCCTCCCACGGAGCCGCTGAAATCAACCTGGCTGTAAAGGTACAGGTGCGGGGTCACATCGCCGCTGCCCTTAAAGCGACCGCGGCGAATAAACAGGCTGTCCGTCTCACTCACGCTCCGGTCGTTTGGCACAACGAGGGACTCCGTATCTTTGTCCAGGAGCGATGTATAACGGAGCTGGGTGTAGCCCCCAAAGGAAAACCGTTGATACCACTTGTCGGCCAGCGCTTTGTTGACAAGCTCGGAGGATGTGCCGTCGGTGATCTCCTCAAGGGCGAACAACCGCTTGGTGGCCGCATCGACTTTTTGATCAAGCGCCTCCACCGATTTCTGCGTTTGCTGCACCTTTTCTTCGACCGTGGCGGTGTCACCGGCGGGTGTGGTGGGCGTGGCCGATGGTGGCTGCGGTGGTTGGGCCGTTGGAGGTCAGATTGTTCAGGAGATCAAACTCCTGCTGCGAAATGGAGCCACGATCCCGCAGGATCTGGAACAACTGCAGCATGGCCGCTTCCTGTCCGACGGGGCGCTGGGCTGCCGCGGTTGGGGAAGCAGCTGGCGACGCGAGGGCGTCCTGCGCAGCGGTCGGCAGCGGGACCGAGGCTGCTGCCAGGAACAATGCCAGCCCCGCGCGCAACGCGGGCTATGGAGCGTGCCGAAATAAATTGAGAGGGCGGTCGGCGCGAAGCACCGACACGGAAGCGGGGCGGAATGCAGATGTTCCCAGCGATGATATTAACATGATGAATGAATCGTTTCGGGTCGCGAGGCCTCTGTGCAGGTTTGGGGCCTCATCCCGACGAGTTTTGCAGCATCCATGTAACGGGCGGATGACGGATTTGTTACAATTTGGCAACGAAGCGTCTTCGAGGAGCTGTGCACGACACCGTTCCCTGGGGAGCCTGGGGGACGCGCAGGAAATGATGTTTTCATAGCTCCCCGCGAGGGTGGCTGGTCCCCGGCATCACGGCAAGGACAATACCCGAAAACAAGCGCGCCGCCGGGTCGCGCCCGGCCGCGCACGGATCCCACCTGATTTTGGTGGACGACTGACCGCTGGGACTGGCGGCTGTCGAGTGCCCATGCCAACAACGATGGAGTCTGGTCGATGCGCGGGCCCCCGAACGGGTGGGTCGGGAACGCCGGGTTCGGCAGCCCTACAGAGGGTTCCGCATGGCCGCGATTTCTTTGGTGGCGATCCCGATGGGGCGGTCCAGTGGAATGCCGGCGCAGGCGAGCAGGGTGGTGAGCAGGTCGCCCTGATTGCCCCGGGTGTCCGCCAGGAAACGTCCGGTGTGGATGGATCCACCGCCCCGTCCCGCGATGATGAAGGGAAGGTTTTCCCGGGCGTGTTTGTTTCCATCCTCCAGGCCGGAGCCCCACATCATGATGCAGTTGTCGAGCAGGGTGCCGTCTGCTTCGCGCAGGCTGTGCATTTTTTTGATCATGTATGCAAACTGGGAAATGTTGAATTCGGTGATCGCGGCGACTTTCCGGACCTTCTCCGATTCGTGGTTGTGATGGGTCTGCGAGTGGTGCTCGTTAGTGAATCCGAGTTCCGGATAAGACACGCCGTTGGGTGTTGAGCCGATGTAGGTGCTCACGCGTGTTGTGTCCGTCTGGAATGCCAGCACGTTGAGGTCGCACATCACCTGCATGTATTCGCTGCGTTTGTCTCCCTCCGGGATTTTGATCTCGATGGGTGGCGAATCAGAGTCGTTGCGTTTGCTGACGCTGACTCCGGCGGCCTCCAGGGCCGCCTCTTTCTGGCGGGTTTCGATGGCGGCAATGCGCCGTTCCACACAGCGCACGCTGTCGAGGTATTCGTCCAGTTTGTGTTGATCGTCCCGGGGCAATTTCCGGCGGAGATCTTTTGCTCCTCCGATGACCAGATCCAACATCTGCCGGTCGAGGGGATCGGCCCGGGTAAATTTCCCGGGACTGTCCGATTTCCCGAACAGCCGGTTGAGAACGGTTCGGGGATTGATCTCTGCGGGGACGGCCTGGGTGGGTGAACGAAAGCTGCAGTGCGAATAATAGCCTTCGTTGAGGCCCTCCTGGTTTTCCTTGTGCGTCTGAGGCATGGTGGCCAGTTCGAGGGACGGCAGGGACGTCAGCCCGCCCACGTAGTTGGCGGCGATCTGATCCGCGGAGATCGCTATGTTGATTTCATTTCGCCGGTCCGCATCCGGCAGCACGGCGGTGAGCCAGGTCGACAATTCGAGCGCATGCGGGGCCCCGTTGAACGGAGCGATCGGCACTCCCGAGATGCCCTTCATCAGCAGACATTGGTCGAGCACCGGACGCAGCGATTCCAGGGCCGGTGGTGGCTCCGACAGGTAGGTCTCCGGACTCGTCGGCCAAAATTGATCCATGATGACGCCGTGGGGCATGTACATGAATCCGATGCGGACCGGTGGTTTGAAAGGATTGTCCCGCTCCGGTTCCGCCCAGCCCATGGTTTCCAGGAGGGGCAGGGCGAGTGAAGCTCCGATTCCTTTGAGGCACGTGCGCCGATCTATGAGAAAGTTATTTTTCATGGGGTGACGGGGCGGTTTGTTCCTGGATCCGACGGTGCGTGAAAGGATAGCTGGCGACGATTTCGGTGATGAGCGTCCGCATCCGATAGCCGTCCCCCGCCATGGTCTTCATGAGTTGATCCACCACGATTTCGTCGTAGCCTTCGAGTTGACGACACAAGGTGTAGGACAACAGTTTCTGGGTCAGGTTGCGGGCGAGGTCCCCGGCGCGTCCGGCGATGATGGCCTTCAGTTCGGCGGGAGAGGTGAAATGTTTTCCGCCCGGGAGTTCCCCCGCCGCATCAATGGTGCCCCCCGCATCATCCTGCTCCCGCCAGCGTCCGATGGCGTCGAAGTTCTCGAGGCCGAATCCGATGGGATCGAGAATCCGATGGCAATTGGCGCAGACGGCATCCGTCAGGTGGAGTTCCGTGCGCTGGCGCAGGGTCAGGTTCTCGATCGTCTTTCGGTCCTGTTTTTCCAGAGCCGGAACATTCGGAGGGGGAGGTGGCACGTGTTCGCCCAGCACCTGTTCGAGCACCCAGACACCTCGTTTGACGGGGCTCGTGCGGCCAGGAAACGAGGTCGTCGCCAGAATGCCGGGCATTGCCAGGATTCCCCCGCGATTGGCATTCTGCAGTTTCACCCTGCGCATTTCGGGCCCGGTGACGGATTCTTCCATGCCGTAAAGGGTGGCGAGGGTTTCGTTGAGGAATGTGTAATCCCCATCCACAAAAGTAACCACATTCCGGTTTTCACGCACGATGCTGCCGAAGAACAGGCGGGCTTCGTCGATCATTGCCGAGCGGATTTCAGGGGTCATCTGCGGGAATCTGACAGGGTCGAAGGTTTTGTCCTCCAGGTTTTCAAGGCCGAGCCACTGCGCTCCAAAACCGTCAAACAACGCCCTGGACCGATCGTCCTCCAGCAGGCGGTTGACCTGCGCCTTCAGAATCTCCGGTTCGTGCAGCGTTCCGCGATCGGCCAGAGCCGCGAGCTCCGGATCGGGCATGGTCGACCAGAGCAGATAGGACAAACGGGACGCCAGTTGATGGTCGTCGAGGGGGACGATTCCGTCATCGGATGTGGCATCATCGGCCGGAGTGATGAAGAGGAACTGGGGGGAGACGAGGACCGCCTTGAGCATGAGGCGCAGGGAAGCCCCGTACGAGAGTTTGTTTTCCCGGGCCAGATCGAATACGTCCATCAGGACATCCAGTTCCGCCGCTGAAGGAGGTCGGCGGTAGGCGGTCCGGGCGAGTCCGGTGGCGACATGTCTGGCCGCCGCCCGGGGATCGGCCCCCGGCTCTGGTGGATTCCCAAAGAGACGCTCCTGTAACCGGGTGGGCGGCGCATCCTCGGGTGCCAAGACACGGTCCAATGCTTCGTTGGCGATCGCGAGATAGAGCTCGGACTGGAGGGGCGACAGCGTGTTGAGGTAACCCGCGCCGATCACTTCATCAGGGAGGTCACGGGCGATGGCCGGATCCACACCCAGAAGATCATGCAACGTGTTGGCATACTCTGTTTTCGTCAGCCGGCGGATCACAAACGAACCGGGATCCTTCGCACTGAGGTATTTGATCTTGGCGATCCAGTCCGGAAACTTTTGACGCTCCTCGTCCGTGGGCTGCTTTTCCTGGTCCTCCGGCGGCATGTCGTGGGTTTTCACCGCTGCGAGCGCCTGTTTCCAACGTTTGGCGGAGTCAGCGTTGCCGGGGTTGTTGAGGGCGGGTTGGAAGTTGATGCCACCCTTCTGTCTGTTTTGGCCGTGGCAGTGCGCGCAGTAGGTTTTGACGAATGGAGCCACCCCTTCCTCGAAAGACTTTTTGGCGTCGGCCCGAAGCGCGGCGAATTGCGCGTCTTCGGCGTCTTCCGCCGGCTGCGCCAGGCAGGGCAGGGCCAGAAGGGTGATGGCCAGCGCGCCACAGATGGAAGTCTTGGGGACTGTCATTGGGATACCTCCGAAGGATGCGTGAGTTGTGGCGGGAATTTAATCACATCCTGCATGTGAAAGTCGCCTATTCACGCAACGCTTGGTCCAGACAATCCGTAACCACACGAATCAACACGATCGTTGTGATGACGGCGGCTGAACCGGGGCGGTCTGCACCCTTCAGTTTCCGCGACGTTTCCATCAGTTTCCCGGCGGCCTGCTGGACCAATGCCGGCTGACGGCCGCCCTGGATCACGGTTTTCAGGAACACGTTCGATGGCTCGTTACCGCATTTCGCCACCGAAGCCATCATGGCATTAAAAGCATCGGCGAGATCGTCGGGATCGATATAAGGAGCTTCGACGCCGGGAGGCACGAGCGCAAACCACACTTGAATCATAAAAGCCACCGCCAATGTGAATTCTCCCTCGTCCATCAGGTCCCGTGTGAGTTCCCCCGCATCCTCAAGCAGGAAGGAACCACTGGCTGCGAGTTCGCTGATTGCCTGCTTTGAGGTCTCGAAGTGGGCCGTTCCCGCGGCAAGACGCGTGCTGGCTTCCTTTGTATCGAACGGTTCGCCTTCCAATCGGGGCGCTTCCGGTCGTGGCAGGAAGTGGTCCTCTTCATCGTCCTCGGAGTCCCGATCTGGTCGGGCTCGTGGCGGAGGGGGATCGAACATCAACTCCCCGAGCCCGAGTTCCTGAAGCATCCAGTCGAGACTGTCCTGCCGGCCATCCTTCAGGTTCCGTTGGTCGAGATCGCGAATACGGGTTTTCATCAGGCGGATGAGCCGCGGCCGCTGGGTGGGGTCCTTCGCGGCCTCGCGCGGAGTCATTCCGTCGAGGGCTGGAATGGGGTTGCCGAGAAACGCACGCGCTTTGGCCTCAGCGAGTTCACGCATAAAGTCCGTTTTCGTCTTTCCCGGTGCGGGAGCTGGCACACGGGATGTTTCCAGAATGATCTTTTGCCCGCCCGCCAGCAGCCGAGGGGGCACCAGGGATCTGTCGATGTTCCGGTCTTTCGCAGCCAGGGGCGCGGCCAAATTGTCTCGACGTTCGCTGTTGAACTGGACACGCGCGCCCATGCGATCTTCGAAACGTCGGCGCATTTCCTCCAAGCGCTCCCTGCCCATCGCCTGAATCCGCCAGTGGGTTTGCCCCATCAACACGCGCCCCAAAACACCGCGTCCACCGACCTCCTCCGCGTGGGAGGCGGACTTCTCGGAAAACCAGACCCGCCCCTCACGGAACCCCTCCTTTTGCTCGTCGTCCTTAGGCGCATCGTTCTCGACATCCGGCAATGCATCCAGACGCTGGGCGCATTCGTCGAAGGGTGCCTTGAGTTCGTAAACGGCTTTCCCAAATTGCGCGTCCATTTGCGCGAACATTTCGGCGCGCTGCGCCATCTCCGTTGAGTGGATCGCGCGCTGAATTCGACTGAAGTGCTCGGCCAGCCACAGGCGTCGGGCGGGATCGGACTCCGGCCCTCCCAGGTGGCGGATGAGTTCCTGCGCGGCTTCTTCGGGTTCGAACTCGCTGAAGTCGGGCAGCTCGATCGCCACGCCCGAGATTCGCCAAAAATGCGGCAACGGATAAAACCACGACAGGTACAGGCCAAAGCGCGGAGCGGCGGAGGCCAGCGATCGATCGAGAACCCGGAGTGGTTTGCGGTTCGCGTCCAGCAAATCGACTCCTTCGACGGTCTCGTGGTCCAGAATCCGGTGCACTTCCAACAAGGCGACCCGAATTTGAGTCTTCGCGCGCAAGAGCACGCGTTCGTCGTTTTTCACGCCTGTGAAACCGGCGTTCTCCCATCGCTGAATGCAGGTCAGGCCGGAAGCGTCCGGTTTCAAGAAAACGTTCCAGATCATGAAAGCGTCCAGCTCGACTGCGTCGCGAATGCGGTCGGCCTGTTCCTGGATGCTGACCGGATCGCCGAGACGCCGGGATTCCTCAAACATCCAGAGCGCGCCTTTTTTGTCCACCTGCGCTTCCATGTGGAGAAACTCGCTGTAGTTGGCCGGGGCGAAGGGGAAAAACGAACATGTCGCAGGGCAGGGGTAAGCGCTGCCCCGTTTTTCGCCGCACTCCGCCGAGGTGATCTCACGTCCAATTGCGGGGCACTCCCGCCTCTTGTTGACCTTGCTCATAGTATGGAGCAAGAGACTGGACGAAGATGGATCGTTTGGCGAGTCCGTTTCGATGGCTCGGAGCATCCCCCGTTCCAAGCCGGGTTTCTTGTCGAAGTGCCGAACTGCCGGCCGGGATTTGGCAGTGCGTCCGGCTGATTCGGCCGTGCAATGCGTGTCCGGGATCCATCCGGTCGGGTGTCCGCGCAAGATGCGCGCTCAACGCGAAGGCGGCATGCTGAGTTTCCAATCGTCGCCGATCCGTTTGAATGGCATCCGGATCTCTTCCGGTGTCCCGTATCCCGAGAACTTGAGTTGTTCCAGCGTGAATGCCGGTCGGGGGATTTCTGGTGCCTGTGCCTCCGGGAGTTCTGCCATGGCCGCGGTCAGTCGTTCGTTCTCCGCGCGGAGGAGATCCAGGCCCTGGGTTTGTTCGCGTAAGTGGCGGACTTCGTTCCTGAGTTTGTGGAGATCGCGCGTCTCGGATTTGAGCCGGTGGACTTCCTCGTTCTGTGTCAGCAGCGCATAAACGCGACCCGCCAAGTCCTGTTGGGCCGCGTCGTCGCAGGGGTTGCCGGATTCCGAAGCGCACGCTCCCCACCATTCGTCGGTTCGCAGTTCGCCGGTGCCGCGTTTCCGACGCCAATCGACATACACATGACGGGCGATGCCGTGAAGCCAGGTCGAAAAGCGGGAGCGTCCCTGGAATGAACCCAGGGAAACCCAGGCCTTAACAAAGGTCTTTTGCGTCAAATCGCACGCATCGTCCTGATCCCCCGTCCAGCGCCGCAAAAACGCGAAGATCGGCTCGTGGAAAAGTTCCAGCAGCTCGGATGCCGCATCGGCATCGCCGTCTTTCGCGCTTTCGCACAGGATTTGGACCCTTTCGTTCATTGTTGGCAAACCATGCTTCCTATTGATTGAGTCGCAGGCAAAGGGCTGGGTGGACAATTTTTTTTCAATAAACTTTTTTCATGATCCCGGTTTTCGGTTCGAGGACGGTGAAAACCTCCAAAACATCAGACGCGGGCAGATTCCCCGTGTGCACGAACCCTTTGCACTTGATCCGATGATTCAAAAGGTCCACCATCCGGCACAGCGTGATTCGAAGACCGAGGTTGTCTGATCCTCAGTTCGTTAGCTCTTTTTTCCATTCCGCCGTGGGCCCGGGTTGTATTGCTCAAACTATGAAAGCTTCCGATTTATTTATCAAATGCCTCGAAGTGGAGGGCGTCGAATACATTTTTGGGATTCCCGGCGAGGAAAACCTGGACATGCTCGACTCGCTGTCCCGCTCGAAGATCAAGCTCATCCTGACGCGGCATGAACAGGCCGCCGGATTTATGGCGGCGACTTACGGTCGCCTGACGGGCAAGGCGGGTGTGTGCCTGTCCACCCTGGGACCCGGGGCGACGAATTTCGTGACGGCCGCCGCTTACGCGCAGCTGGGCGGCATGCCCATGTTGATGATCACGGGACAGAAGCCGATCAAACGCAGCAAACAGGGGCAGTTCCAAATCGTGAACGTGGTCGACATGATGCGGCCGATCACCAAATACACCCAACAGATCGTGAGTGCGGACAATATTCCGTCCCGCGTGCGCGAGGCGTTCCGGCTTGCGGAGGAGGAGCGACCCGGGGCGGTGCACCTCGAGTTGCCGGAAGATATCGCCGCTGAAGAAACCGCCGTGGCACCTGTCCAGGCGAGCAAGGTCCGGCGCCCGACCGTTGAAGGCAAGTCGGTGAGCCAGGCCGTCGAGCTGCTCGTCAATGCCCGTCATCCGTTGCTGGTCATCGGCGCGGGAGCGAACCGAAAGCTGACCGCCAAGCAGCTTCGCGCCTTCGTGGACAAGCAGGGCATTCCGTTCATCGCCACGCAGATGGGCAAGGGTGTGGTGGATGAAACGCATCCCCTGTTCATCGGCAACGCCGCGTTGTCCGCCAATGATTTTATTCATTCCGCCGTGGAACGTGCGGATGTGATCATCAACGTCGGCCATGATGTCGTGGAAAAGCCTCCTTTTTTCATGAGCCAGAACGGTCTCAAGGTCATTCATGTCAATTTCAGTTCCGCCCGGGTGGACCCTGTCTATTTCCCGCAAGTGGAGTTGGTCGGCGACATTGCCAATGCGATCTGGCAGCTCAATCAGCAGCTTGCCCCCCAGGGCACGTGGGATTTCGATCACTTCCTGAAGGCGCGTCGGGCAATGGCTTCTCATGTGACCGAGGGGCGCGACGATGCCCGGTTTCCGGTCTATCCTCAGCGGCTTGTTGCGGACATTCGCAAAGTCATGCCGGAGGACGGGATCATTGCCCTGGACAACGGGGTGTATAAAATCTGGTTTGCCCGAAACTACGCCGCCCGCAGGCCGAACACGGTTCTGTTGGACAACGCACTGGCGACCATGGGAGCGGGTCTGCCTTCGGCGATGGCTGCCAAGATCGTGCACCCCGATTGCCCCGTACTTGCGATTTGCGGGGATGGTGGTTTCATGATGAACTCCCAGGAGATTGAGACGGCCGTGCGATTGAAGCTGGATTTGATTGTCGTGATTCTGAACGACAGCGGCTACGGAATGATCAAGTGGAAACAGGCGAACATGGGATTCGAAAATTTCGGGCTCGACTATAAGAACCCGTGTTTCCGCACCTACGCACAAAGCTACGGCGCGGCCGGGCATCGGCTGGAGAAAACGGAGGATCTGGTTCCGTTGATCGAACGATGCCGTCGGGAGGGCGGCGTGCATCTCATCGATGTGCCCGTGGACTACTCGGAGAACGACCGGATACTCAACAGGGAATTGCCTGAGCGGAGCCGGACGATTTAATAGCGGGGCGGCCGAACGCGGCATGCCAAACCCTTTTATAAATCATGCTTGCGGAATCTTATCCCTATTATTTGGCCAACAAACCGGAACGTCCCAACGCGGAGTTGATCGTCACGGACAAATTTACGGGCGAACCGGCGACGCGGGTTGCCATGGCCACTCCCGAGGCAATTGATCAGGGCATTGCGGCGGCCGTGGCGGCGGCGGGACCCACGGCGGCGATGGTGCCCTATGAACGACAGGCCGTGCTCAATCATTGCGTGAAGCGGTTCACGGAACGCGCCGAAGAGCTCGCTCAGGCTTTGTGCATTGAAGCGGGCAAACCCATCAAGGACAGCCGGGGGGAGGTGAGCCGGTTGATTGACACGTTCCGGATTGCAGCCGAGGAATCGGTGCGAATGACCGGGGAGGTTCAAAACTTGGAGATCGCGCCGCGAGCCAGGGGATATCGGGGCATGTTCAAGCGGGTGCCCATCGGACCGTGCTCGTTCATCTCTCCCTTTAATTTTCCGCTGAATCTCGCCGCGCACAAGGTGGCTCCGGCCATCGCTGTTGGATGTCCGTTCGTACTGAAGCCGGCCAGTCTCACGCCTGTGGGCGCGTTGATCATGGGCGAAGTGCTCGCGGAAACGGATCTTCCGCCGGGCGCCTTTTCGATCCTGCCCTGCCGCCGCGACGGTGCGGATCTGTTCACAACGGACGAGCGCCTGAAACTGTTGAGCTTCACCGGTTCCCCGGATGTCGGGTGGCAGCTCAAGGCACGGGCCGGCAAGAAGAAGGTAATCCTCGAACTGGGAGGAAACGCCGCCTGCATTGTTGATGCGGATGCCGATCTCGACGATGCCGTTCAGCGTCTGGTGTTTGGTGCTTTCTACCAGAGTGGCCAAAGCTGCATCGGCGTGCAGCGGATCATGGTTCACCAGGACATCTACGAGGACTTGAAGGTGCGGCTCATCGCCGCGACCAGCAGGTTGAAATCCGGAAATCCAAGTGACGAATCCACGTTCATTGGTCCGATGATTTCGGAAAAGGAAGCCGCCCGGCTCGAAAGCTGGATTGTTTCCGCCGTCAAGGCGGGAGGCGTCATGCTTTGTGGAGGAAAACGCAATGGGGCAATCCTGGACGCGACGCTTCTGGAGAAGGTTCCACGCGGGGAGGATGTCTGCGCCAGGGAAGCCTTTGGCCCCGTCGCCGTGCTGAGCAGGTTTTCAAAGTTCGAAGACGCCGTGGCCGAGGTGAACGAGAGCGTGTTCGGGTTGCAGACGGGTGTCTTTACCCGGGACCTGTACAAAATGCTTCACGCATGGGATCATCTGGAGGTCGGCGGGGTGATCATCGGGGACGTGCCTTCGTGGCGCGTGGACAACATGCCCTATGGCGGAGTCAAGGACAGTGGTCTCGGCCGCGAAGGAATTCGTTTTGCCATGGAAGACATGACTGAAATTAGAAATCTCGTCATCCGCACACCCCAATCCTGAACCGTTTGAAACCATGCCCGCACCCGACTACGCAGGGCGCAGCCTGATCATCCACGAACAACTTCGAGGCAAGATCGGCATCAACAACAAGATGCCCGTGAAGACCCGGGACGATCTTTCGGTGGCCTATACGCCCGGAGTCGCGCGTCCGTGCGAAGTGATCGCCAAGGATCCCAGCCGCGCGAAAAGGAACTCCTCGTTTTTACCAATCGCACCAATCGCAAGGGAAGTATTCATGATGTCCTGAAGGGCGCGGATGTGTTCATCGGTGTCAGCAAGGGAAATCTCCTGACGGGGGAGGATGTGCAAAGGATGAATGACCGTTGCATCATTCTGGCAATGGCCAACCCCATTCCCGAGATCATGCCCGATGTGGCCCTCGCGGCACGGGCGGCGGTGGTGGGTACGGGTCGCAGCGACTTTCCGAATCAGGTCAACAACGTGCTGGCCTTTCCAGGAATCTTCCGGGGCGCACTGGATGCGCAGGCAGACAGGATCACGGAAGGAATGAAAATCGCCGCCGCGAAAGCATTGTCCCGCACGGTCGGGACACCAACCGCGGACCGGATCCTTCCGGACCCTCTGGATTCCACTGTCGCTCCGAGTGTGGCGGCCGCCGTGCGTGCCGCCTGGGAAGAGGAACAAAACCGAAGCTGAAGTTCGGCGTTGTGGTGCGGGAGCCTTCCAAAGCGGCGTCGACGCTGCGCTTTGCCGCCGCACTCCGAAATTCTGGGGAGGTTTTTCCCACAGGTGGGATTTCTGAATCCCACAGGCGAACAGGGAAGAGTGTTTCCGTGTTGGGAGAACGATTGTTTCATGTTGGAATCCAACGGTTTGTGCTTTTTTCGATTGATGGCATGGTGTTTGCATAGGGAATGACCGGTGGAGGGATTCCTCCGCCGAACGAATCAAGAGAACATGGACATCGCACGACCCGATCAGAAACGAAAACGCCGCCGCAGGCAGATCGCTTTTGCGTTCGGTGCGGTGTTGGTTCTCGGTTTCATCACCATCCGGCTGGCGCAGCTCAAGCCGGCGGCACCTTCGGTTGATCGGGAAACACTCTATTTTGGGAAGGTCGACCGCGGACCCATGGTCCGTCAGGTCCGTGGCAACGGCACCCTGGTGCCGGAGCAGATTCGTTCCATCACGGCGCGGCATCCCGGGCGTGTGGAAGAGATTTTGGTCAAAGTGGGCGCGGCGGTCACGTCGGAGACGATCCTGCTGAAGCTGAGCAACCCGGAACTGGAACAGGCTGTGTTCGACGCGGAATGGACGTTGAAAGGGGCCGAGGCCGAGTTGATCAATCTCAAGGTGAGTCTGGACAGTCAGCGGTTGAATCTGCAGGCTTCGGCGGCAAGCGCCGAAGCCAACGCGTCGAAAGCGACGATGGACGCGGAGGTGAATCAGGCGCTGGCCAAGGATGGACTGGTGCCGCAATTGACACTCAAACAATCTCTCGCCACGGCCGGGCAACTCGAAAATCTGAGTCGCATCGAGGCCAGGCGCCTCGCGATCAGTGCGGAGGCGTTTGGAGCCCAGCTCGCCGTGCAGGAGGCCAGGGTGCAGCAGTTGCGGGCGCAGCTGGACCTGAGACGCAGCCAGTTGGCCAGCCTGGAGGTGCGGGCCGGCATCGACGGAGTGTTGCAGCGTTTGGGGACCGGGGAATTGCTGCAGGTGGGAGATCAGGTTGGCGCGGGGTCGTTCATCGCACGGGTGGCCAATCCGAAGCGGTTGATGGCGGAAATCAAGATCCCGGAAACGCAGGCGAGGGATGTTGAGCTCGGGCAATCTGCCGAGATCGATACCCGCAACGGCAAGGTTTCCGGAACCGTTGTGCGAATTGATCCCGCCGCCACTCAGGGCACGGTCACGGTGGATGTGCGACTTTCGGGTGCCCTGCCAAAGGGGGCCCGCCCCGAGCTGAGCGTGGACGGCATCATTGAGCTGGAACGTCTGGAGGATGTGCTTTTTGTGGGGCGCCCGGTGATCGGGCAATCGGAGAGCACCGTCGGCCTTTTCAGGGTCACGGAGAACGGCCGGGAAGCGGTTCGCACGCCTGTGAAACTGGGCCGCAGCTCGGTGAGTTTTATTGAAGTGATCAACGGATTAACCCTCGGTCAGGAGGTGATCCTGTCCGACATGTCGACCTGGGATGGGTATGACCGGGTCCGTCTGAATTAGAATTGTTGAAAAACCAATCAACCGAGACTATGAGTGCCGAACCGACCATCGACCAGAAAACCAGCAGCCCGACCATGAACACAGCCGACGGCTCCCTGATCCAACTTCAATCCATCAAGAAGGTCTTCCTCACAGACGAAGTGGAGACTCACGCCCTGTCAGGCATCCATCTGGAAATTGCCCGCGGGGAGTATGTCTCCATTGCCGGGCCGTCGGGGTGTGGGAAATCGACCCTGCTCTCGATTCTCGGTTTGCTGGATTCACCGACGGACGGAGTGTATACGCTGAACGGTCAGTCCGTGGCACACATCGGGCCGGCGGAACGGGCTCGGATTCGAAACCGGGAGGTTGGGTTCATCTTCCAGAGTTTCAACCTGATCGGAGATCTGACGGTGTACGAAAATGTTGAGTTGCCACTGACCTACCGGGGCATGGATGCTCCCGAACGCAGGCAAAGGGTTGCCGAGGCCCTTGAAAAGGTGGGCATGGCGCACCGGATGAAACATTACCCGGCCCAACTTTCCGGAGGGCAACAGCAGAGGGTGGCGGTGGCCCGGGCGCTGGGAGGCAAACCATCGATTCTTCTCGCGGATGAACCAACGGGGAATCTTGACTCAAAAAACGGCGAGGCGGTGATGGACCTTCTGCGTGAACTGCATCAGGAAGGGGCAACGATCTGCATGGTCACCCATGACACCCGGTTTTCGAAATATGCCGATCGCAGTGTGCATCTGTTCGACGGGCGAATCGTTGAAGAAAATGTCGGAGCCGGGATTGCGGAGTGATGGGTGGATTCGACATTTTTCCGCGACGCGACTGAGTCCTGCACGGGTGGAAGATTTTGTGCATCCCCCGGATCATCGAATCAACCGCGACGTTGTGGAAATGCGAGGGCAAAGCGAAGCGGCGGCCTCGCGTTGAACTTTTGGCCCCCCTGAATGATCCTTCCTGGGTGGTGTCGGTCGCGCTGCGACCGACAGTGCCTCGGGCTGCGAGGCACGCTGCCTCCAAAATTTTCAAGGTGCCTTTGTCAGGCTGGACTTTGACCGGGCGGGGATGGCCTCATTTTTGCGGAAGGCGCGGGCTTCGGTCGGCGCGGAGCACGATTGGACGGGCGGGACGAATTCCGTTTTGTCGGAGGGGGCGGGGGAGGCGGAAGCGGCCGAG
>JAIPJX010000066.1 GCA_021733945.1 Verrucomicrobiota bacterium
TGCATCTTAATCCGTGGTCCTCCGTGAAATCCGTGGTTAAATCCCCCTTCCCTGCAACCCGGCTCGCCGGGACGGTTCGCGCTACCCAAAAGCGGTAGAGGACTACCGCCGTCCAAGACGCTTCGCCTTGGTGGGGGGCACGCACTAACCTTCGTTCGTCATCGACGAAGAATTCTGTCATGCACCCCCCCGCTGCGATACCCCAATGGCATTCCCCACCCGACAACAGGTCGACCCGAGCTCAAAACCAAAATCGACGGGCCGAAGTATGGACGAGTTCGACTTGAAAAGATTCTCTTCACAGCAAGATTCGGCTTCTATCAGTCGCGTTTTACCTTTATTGTGCGTTCGATGAACAGTTTTTCTCTTGTTTCACTCAGCGTTTTTCTCGGTGCTTTCTCCCAACTGGCGGCAGCACAAACGATCAACCCGCTGGAGGCGCCCCTCATGGAGCCTGAACAAATCGCCGGAAAAATGGGGGTTCGCTTTCCAACAGAGTCCGAAGCCAGGTACCAGATCTTTCGGAGCTACGACCTCAAGGGATGGGAACCGGCTGGAAATGTGATCAACGGAACAGGCGGCCCTCTCGCAGTCGGCCCCGATGTTCTCGGCGACAAACCCGCATTCTTCCGCATCGGCGCGTATCGGAAAGCGGCTTCCGTCACCCTGGAATTAAACTATTCGACCACCTCGGGGGTGTCCCTGAGGTTCCCAAGTGAGCCCGGCCAGACCTATGTGGCCTACTCAAGCGCTGACTTTAACAACTGGTATGCATTTGGCGACCTGATCATGGGCACCGGCGCCCCCATCGAGCTCAAACCGCTGCAGGAGGGCGTCGACGCTTCATTAACCATCGTCGAAACCCTCGAGTTGGTGCCACTGCCCGACATGGCCTACCTCAAGGCAGCAACCTTTCGTATGGGCAGCCCGCTGGAGGAGCAGGACCGGGATCTTGACGAGGATCCAATGACCGAAGTGATTTTCCCGATGGGATTCTGGATCGGAAAACACGAGGTGACCCAGCGTGAATATGAACGGGTGATGGGCTCAAACCCCAGCTGGTTCAAGGGCGATCCCCGTCGCCCGGTTGAACAGGTGAGCTGGAACGACGCCATGTTGTTTTGCGCAATCCTGACCGAGATCGAACGGGCCGCAGGAAGGCTCAGCACCAGTTTTGCCTATCGGCTCCCCACCGAAGCCGAGTTCGAGTTCGCCTGCCGCGCGGGGACCTCCACACGGTTCAGTCATGGCGATGATCCTGACTATTCGCAACTCGGCGAGCACGCCTGGTACGATGGAAACAGCGGTGCCACCTCGCACCCGGTCGGAGAAAGGAAGGAAAACCAGTTCGGACTTTCGGATATGCACGGGAATGTCTGGGAATGGTGCCTGGACTGGTATCAATCCCGCTATCCCGGCGGAACCGTTGCCACCCCCATTGGACCGGCATCCGGCGCGGCCCGCGTTTTCAGGGGAGGAGGTTGGGACTATGTGGGTGCCTCCTGCCGGTCGGCCTACCGCAACAACGTCACCCCGAGCCGCCGCCTGAGCTATGTCGGATTCCGGCTCGTGCTCGCCCCCAACCTACTGATTCCGGGGCTTTGAGCCCAGCCGTGTGATTACCGAAGGCAACCGGTTAACCGCAGACTCCGACCCGTTGTATCGCTGCCCAACCCGGCTGCTCCCTTCAGGGCCCCCACGGCAGTCCAACATGTTCCCGAACACGCCACCCCCGCTGGACGCAGTCGACACTCCCAGTCCTCGTGCCTCGGCCATCAACTGGCGACGGCTCGCTGTGGGGGCGATCCTGACTGCGACTCACCTGTTCCATCCATCAGCGCGCGCCGCAGATCCAGTGAGCGGTGTTCTGGAAGCCGAAATCCGCTATTCCGGAAAACCCACGGGAACCACGGAGGTCGTCACGATGCGACCCTCCCCGTCCCTCTCCACGAATATTTTAAAGGTCCTCGAGGAGGATCCCCGATCTCTGTCAGCCGTAAGCACGCTCTTATTTCAAGGGAGCCCGGAGGAGATGCTGGCTGCCCGCCGGGAACTGCGCCTGGCGTGGGCACCGCCGCCGCTGCCGCCTCCGGAGGTGGAATCCGCCACGTTCAATCCCATTGATCAGTTCATCGCCTCCAAATGGAAAACGGCGGGCCTTGCCTCGGCGCAGCAACCTCCGGACCTGTGCTCCGACCCGGCGTTTCTCCGCAGGATTTTCCTGGACCTGGTCGGCGTTATCCCGACAGCCGGCGAGGTCACCGAATTTTTGAAGGATGACTCCCCCACGAAGCGATCGGCACTGGTGGAAAAGCTCCTGAACCGACGCGGGGATTATGCCGCGCATTGGGCAACGTTCTGGATGGAGATGCTGGGCGGCGAAGGGGTGTTGCAGCCGGGTCGGATCGCGGCGGGACCGCCCCTCCAGGATTGGATTCTTTCCAGCCTCAGCCGAAACCAGGCTTACGATCTCATGGTCTCCCAACTGATCGATCCCACCCTCCCGGGCAGCCCTCCCGGCAGGCCTGGATCGGACTCCCGCAGCGACGCCATTCACGATGCGGCATGGGTGGCTCGCACCTTCCTGGGTGCCAATGTCAGCTGTGCGGCCTGCCACGATGACCGGGAACAACCGGACTGGCCCCAGGTGCGCCTTCTGGCATTTGCCGGAATGTTCGCTGAAACAAACATCGATTTTCAAATCGCCGGGCAGAACCAGGCCAGCCCCGTTCCAGCCGCGTTCCCAATTGAGATCCCGGGTGCACCCACCTCCGTGCCCCGGGGATTGGAAGCAAGGGTGCGCCGCGTTGCCCAACTCCTGGTCGATCCCGCAAACCCCCGTTTTTCGAGAACCCTGGTCAACCGGCTGTGGAAACGGTTCTTCGGTCTTGCCCTCGTCGAGCCAAGCGATGACTTCCAGAGCGGGGCCCCCTCCCGTCACCCCGAATTGCTTGCGTGGCTGGCCGACGATTTCGCCCGGCACGGATTCGATCTCCAGCGACTGATCGGGTTGATCGTGAGCAGTCGGACCTATCAACTGCAGTATGACGCCCGTCTTGCGGATTCGTTCGACCCCGAAAACCCCGCTCTGCCCCGGTTCTACCAATCCCCAAGCCTCCGCCGACTGTCGACCGAACAACTTCTGGACAGCATTCTCGTCGCGGCAAATCAGCGCCTCGAGACTACGCAGCGGGCATACCGAACCGTCGTTTCGACGCCGCTTCGACGGGCCCTCGGAGCCCCCGCGTGGCGCGCGCCCGCAAACGCATTTCGCCCCCCGGGCACCGGATTGGCCCTGCCTCTTGAGCTGCTCAACGGCTCTGAGTTTTGGCAGGTGATCCTTGATTCAACTCTCGTCAAGGACCTGGCCGCCCAACCCGACCCAGCCCGCGGCGTGGATCAACTTTTCCAAGCCGCCCTCAGCCGACCACCCACTCCCGAAGAACTCCAGGCGAGCGCCACTTTTGTGAGCAGGAGCCTTTCAGGCGAAACCCGGCCGGACGCCTCGCAGATGGAGGTCTGGTTTGACGACGCCCCCCCGCCGGGAGCCACACTCTCAGGCAGCGCCGGAATCGAATCATGGACCTGGGGGTCACCACCCACGTTCCCCGTCTTGAGCGGCAGCAAAGCTCACGGCCAAGGGGGGGGAGGGATTCAGAGACAACATTATTTTTCCGAGGCGTCTCCCCCTCTGCCGATCGGCCCAGAGGATATCCTCGTGGTGCATGTCTTCATCGCCCAGGACGATCCACCCAGGGAGATCATGATGCAGTGGAACGACGGCAGCTGGGATCACCGGGCTTTCTGGGGCGAAGACCTCATCCGGCTGGGTCAGAAAGATTCCCCAGGGCGTCGTGCCATGGGCGCGCTGCCAAAGTCCGGTCAATGGGTGGCTCTTGAAGTACCCGTTCGCGATGTTGGAATCGGCGGCGGCAACACCCTTTCCGGATGGTCCTTCGATCAGCTCGGCGGCACTGTCCACTGGGATAAGGCGGGCGTGATTCGTGTACGCGCGATTCCACCCGAAGAACCACTGAGGGATCTGCTCTGGACGTTGCTTGCCAGCCCCGAGTTTCAATTCATTTATTGAGGACCCTGTGAGGATGCGTGTCAGACTAAATCGCCGTCAATTTGTTGGCCTGGGCGCGTGCGCTCTTGGAAACGCGCTCCTCAGATCCGGCCGCGCAGCGGATTTCGCAACAACCGGCAGTCCCCAGGGACAACCGCCCTTGCGCCGGGCCGATTCCGTCATCTGGATCTGGCTGCCCGGAGGCATCGCCCAGGCAGATATGTGGGACCCGAAACTGCACACCCCGTTTCGGGAGGGAATGCGGGGAAGCGAACTCCTGAGCACCTGCGGCGGGATTCACACCTCGGCCAAGGGCATTTCGCTCGGAAAAGGACTCGATCATCTGGCTGAGGTGATCAACCTGGGGACCGTGGTTCGGACCCTTGTGAATGATTCCCCCGAGGCATTGGCGCACCTGCCCGCACAATACCGCACCCTGACAGGTTACGGCTTTCCGCCGGCCGCCAAGGCTCCGAGCATTGGATCGATCGTATCCCGGTTCCTGGGTCCCAGACAAACCGGAATACCTCCCTATGTCTGGATTGGTCGGGATGCCGTGGCCCGCGAATGGGTGGATCGGTTCATCCAGGAATACACCGGTGCAGGATTTTACGGCCCCCACTTCGCCCCGCTCACAATTCCCAATCCGCTGGCACCCGAATCCCCCTGGGCCTCCGGCAACCCTTGGAACCGGGGGGGCGCGGACCGGCGCCTTGAACTCCTGAAGGCGCTCGCGCGTTCCGCCAATTCGGGTGGAATCACCGCACCCGAGGCCGCTGCCCATCTCGATTCCTTTTCCTCGGCCCGCGCACTGCTGGATTCAACCTTCGGAAAAACACTTTCCAGCGCAGCCGCCGAGGACCCGGACCTGCTCCGCGCCTACGAACCGGAAATCGCCAGGGACGCGGTGAAGGATCCCACTTATTTCCACGGAGCCCGGTTTGGACGCGGGCTTCTGCTTGCCCGGAGACTGGTCGAGCAGGGGGTTCGTTTTGTCCAGGTCGAACTCCCCTTCGAACGGTTCAAGGGATTCGACATGCACGATCATGGCGGAACGCGCATGCCCGAGCTGAAGAAACAGATTGACCGCCCCATCGCCCGATTGATCCAGGACCTGGAAGCCTCCGGGCAACTGGATCGCACCTTGGTCGTCGTGGCTTCGGAATTCGGCAGAACGGTTGGTGGCGGCCCCGGAGAACCGGAAGAGACACGCTCCCCGGAAACCGATCCGACGGGCGCGAACCTCATCGTGAACACACCCGCCATGTACGGGTTTCATCGCCATTTCAACGAAGCGAACGCAATGCTCCTCTTCGGAGGCGGCTTCAAAAAAGGTGTCGCTTTCGGCCGCACCGCCGATCAACACCCGATGGTCCCGGTCGAAAACCCGGTGCTGCTGCGCGACATACAGGCCACGGTGCTGGCCACACTGGGCATCCCTGCAAATGCCGCATTCACGGCGCATGGCCGCAGTTTTTATGTCACCGAGGACGGCCGGGGCAAAGTGATCAAAGCCCTGTTGGATTGAACCCGTGCAGTCCCAGGGGCCCGAGAGGCGATGAGCCACGCGCGCCAACGATTTCAAGACCAGCTCCCGACGGATCCTCTCTCACGTCCCGTATCCGACCTGACTCGCGTGGCCGAAGCGCGCGCCACCCAGCTCGCCCGCCTCGGAATCCATACGATCGGCGATCTCCTCATGCTTCGCCCCCGACGGTATGAGGACCGTCGCCAGGTCCAAACCATTTCCTCCCTCGGCCCGGGCGACATCGCCACCGTTCGAGGTCGGGTGCTGGCATCAGGCCTGAAACGACTGGGCAAGGGCCGCAAAACGCTCTTCGAGCTCATTCTCGAAGACGACACCGGCAGGGTACACTGCCGATGGTGGAACAGGCCCTACATGAAGGGGCAGTTCCACCAGGGCACCGAGATCATCGCCCACGGCAGGGTACACACCTCCAAACCTCCCGCCATGGAGCACCCCGAAACCGAGGCCATCGACGAACGCGACGAACCCCCCGTCCATTTAAACCGGATTGTTCCGGTCTACCCCCTCACCGAGGGAATCACGCAGCGTTGGCTCCGGTCCCTCCTGTTCGAGGTGCTCCAACAATACCGCGGGCACCTGTGCGACCCATGGCCGATCTCCCTGGGAAGGGAGTTTCCATCCCGGGAGGAGGCAGTGGTCCGCCTCCATTTTCCGGATCATCCGAACCAGCCTCAACCCGCACGGCAACGCCTCGCCCTTGACGAACTGATCCAACTCCAGCTCTCCATCCAAACCCGGCGCAAGCGTCTGCTCGAGAATGCCCCCCTGAAAATCTGTCAGGGCGACAACCGGTTGATCAAACCGTTTCTGGCGAATCTCGGTTTCCGGTGCACCGATGCCCAAACCAGGGTTTTGCGTGAGATCCGCGCCGACCTTCTGTCCGGCGTCCCGATGCGGCGTCTCCTTCAGGGCGATGTCGGCTCCGGCAAGACGGTCGTGTCGGCCTGTGCCGCCCTGATGGCGATTGAAAGCGGTTTTCAGGCCGCGCTGATGGCACCGACCGAGATCCTGGCGGAACAGCATTTCCAGCTCTTCGAACGTTGGTTTGCTCCCCTCGGCATCGACGTTCACCTGCACACCGCCAATCGAAAACCGACCCTGGACCCCACACAACCAACACTCGCGTTCACGCCGGAGTCACCATCCCCCGGCTCCCTCGCCGTCGGCACACACGCACTGATCGAAGGCGCGTTTTCTCCCGACAACCTCGGACTGGTGATCATCGACGAACAACATCGTTTCGGGGTCGCGCAGCGGGAGAAACTGGTGCGCAAGGGGAACTACCCCCACCTTCTGGTGATGACCGCCACACCCATTCCAAGAACGCTCGGCCTGACCCTGTACGGCGACCTCGATGTCTCGATCATCGACCAACATCCCGGGGGACGCATCCCGGTCAAAACACACGTACGCACCCAGTCCAGCCTTCCCAAGGTCTGGGATTTCGTCCACAAACAACTCGATGCAGGCCGCCAGGCCTACGTGGTCTATCCGCGCATCGAGACGGATGGCAACGCAGGGCCGAAAGGGCTCAAAGCCGTCACCCGGGAATTCGATTCACTGCGCGAACGATTCCTGCCACACGCCACGGGCCTGCTCCATGGATCCCTGCCTCGTGAGGAGAAGGAATCGGTAATGCGCGCGTTCCGCGAAGGCCACCTCCAGCTCCTGCTGGCCACCACGGTCATTGAAGTGGGGGTCGATGTGCCCAACGCAACAATCATGGTGATTGAAAACGCAGAGCAATACGGTCTGGCGCAACTTCATCAGTTGCGGGGCCGGATCGGCCGCGGCACACACGAATCTCACTGCATCCTCCTCACCAGTGGAAAATCGGACGAAGCCAACCGCCGGTTGACTGTCCTTGCAAAAACCACCGACGGATTTGAAATCGCGGAGGCCGATCTGCTCCTTCGCGGCCCCGGCGATCTTCTGGGATCGGATCAGAGCGGACTCCCCAAGCTCCTCTTCGCCGATCTCACGAAGGACGTCCGGTTGGTGGAACGTGCCCGGCATTTCGCCGCCGATCTTCTCAAAACCGACGAATGGATTTGAGGGAATTCCTTATTGTTTGAACCCACGGGGATCACTTATCGTCAAACTATCTGAGCCATTCTATGGCCTGCCCAATCTCTGAATGAGCGTTCTCTTCTATTATCCCAACTTCCATAACACGGGAAAACCGTTCGGAGGGACCAATCGCGCCTTTTCGGAAATGGCAAGCGGATTGGCCCGCCGAGCAGCGCTGGGTCCGATCCATATCACCGGCGACTACGTTTCGAGGGAGGAGCACATCGGTGGTGCGAAGGTGATTCCCATGCCGGAGCACGTGAATTCGTTTCTGTCGGCCTACGAAGTCATTGTCGTGGCGAGCCATCTCCGAGGCTTTTTTTATCCGAAACCACCTCATCAAAAGTGGGTTCTCTGCCAGCACAGCTGGGACCTGGGTGAACCGGAACGAAAGCTGCACCCCGATATTGCAGCGGTCGTCGCTTTATCCGATCTTCATAAACAGCACATCATCGAACAGGGAATTCCAGCGAACAAGATTTCCGTGATCTCAAATGGCGTCGATCCGCGCATCTTCAAAGCGGGTCCGGAGAACCGAAGCCCGACCTCGTTAATGTTCGCCGGGGCCTTCGTCAAGTGCAAGGGGATCCACATCCTTCTGGAGGCATTCCAATTGATCCGCGAACGCCATTCGGACGCCCAATTGCACCTGTATGGAAGTGCGGCGATGTGGCATGATTCAGACGAATATGAACAATCGCTGCTCCGGAACGCACCCCCCGGGGTTCAATTTCACGGACCGGTGGACATTTCAAAAATGCCGGGATTGTTTCAGAAGCACAGCATTGTCTGCATTCCCTCGGACATCGAATCGTTCTCATTGGTTTCCATTGAAGCGCAGGCCTGCGGATGCATTCCGGTGGCGCATGATGCCGGCGGGATTGCTGCAACCATGAAGCCAGGTGAAACGGGTTTCCTTTACTCCCCGAACACCGTGAAAAACCTTGCCGAAACCATCCTGCTCGCGATCGACAAAGTCTCCAGAGACGCGGAAATGCGGCGCCAGGCGGTGACGTTCGCGGGAAACCAGTTTCATATCGAACATTCCGTCCAACATCTCGAAGCGCTTCTGTCGACGCTGGTCAGCGCTCGCCGTCTTCCAGGTGGCATCAACGATACGGGCGATGCCAGGCTCAACAACCCGGAACGCGCGACCGTCCAAGGACACACGCCGACGCCAGAGAATCCCCCGGAACCCGAGGCATTGGTCCTGGTCGACATCCAACCCGCCCTTGAGGCCATCGCTCCTGAATGCCCATTGATTCAGAGCATCCTTCAGGGTGCTGCCGGTTCAGGCCCAAAAACACTCGCGGGCGCTCTCACGGGCAACCAGTCGGATGAGCTGGAGGCTTTCCTGGAGAAACGATTGGAATCCCCCTCCCTGAGTCGGGAAACCGCTCTGGTGCTGGGACACCTCCACTTTGTACACGGACGCATCGGTCAGGCGGCAAGGGTTTATTCCCAGCAGGCCCGCAACACCCCGGACGACCCGGAAATCAACTTTCAACTGGGTCTCTGTTTTTTCACCCTGGGGGATCCCGGCACAGCGAAGAATTTTTTGAAACGCGCGATTCGTCACCGCCCCGGACACTTCAATGCCATCGTCCTGCTGGACCGGATCGACGCGGAGGACCTCAGGTCTGCCGGCTGACCTGAATGTTGGTGGCCAGTTCGTCCTGAATGCGCTGATGCAATGAATCAGGCCCTCTGCGGGCGTTCTTCCGACGCAGGCTCGCCATCGAGTCAGCCGGGATCGCGAGGTGAAAAACGGGCTCGCCGGGCTTCACCGCCGGCATCGTGGACATGCCCAGCACAATCCCGCCGGCAGGCGAGATCAACCGGTTCTGCTGGACGCCGAAAATGCTCATGTTCGTGGCAAGACACTGGCCTTCCTTGACCATCTCTCCGGGCAGCACGTGGAACTTGAGGATGCCGCCCCACTCCGCCCGCACCCAGAGCGTTCGATGAATCTCGGTCTGAAAGGACGGGGCCTGAATCGGCCCGGGAAGCATGCGCAGCATCTTGAGCACGTTCTCCGCACCACGAACGCCCAACTCCACCACGCCCGGTTCCATCTTCCAGACCTCTCCCGCCTCGAGAATGATCATGGGAATGCCCCGGTCCACACAGGTTCGGCGCAGGGATCCCTCGGCTCCGCGATTGTTCACGATCAGCTCGCAGCCAAACGCTCGCGCCATCGCCGCAACATCCGGATTCGTGAGGTCCCCCCGCACATTCGGGTAATTGGTCCGGCGGACGGCGGCGGTGTGGAAGTCGAGCCCGTAATCGCAGTGCCGAATGATCCGATTGAACAGGAGATGCGCCAACCGGCTGGCCTGGCTGCCACCCGGAGATCCCGGAAACGATCGGTTTAAATCGCGGCGGTCCGGCATGTACCGGCTGTGATGCTCAAGCCCGGAGGCATTGGCAACCGGGATCACGACCACCGAACCCTGTTCCAGCTTGAGTTCCTTCTCGAAGACAAGCTCACGAAGGATTCCCAATCCGTTCAACTCGTCTCCGTGCACCACGGCAATCAGGCAGACAGTCGGCCCCGGCTTGCTGCCGCGCACCACGCGAACCGGAATGGAAACACGAATGCCCGTATAGCTCTGGCTGTACTCCAGTTCCAGATCCCGGGTTTCCCCCAGCGCAACCGCCTGGCCGGCGATGGTCAGGGGTTCCCTTTTCTGGCTCTTTCCAGGCTTGCTCACGGCGGGCATGGGATCAGGTCTTCCGCTTCTTGCGGGTTGGTTTCGCGGCCTTGTCCCCCATCAGGGCTCGCAGCTCCCGCAGGTCTCCGTAACAAAGCAGCTTGTCGCCCTCCCGAATCATCGTGGCGGCACTCGGATTGGGAATGGGCTTCCCGCGGCGCGTCATGCTGATGATCTGGATGTTTCGCGAACGCAGATCCGTATCCCTCAGCTTGTGCCCCACCAGGGATGGAATTCCGTGCACGGTCAGCTCCACGATCCCATACCCGGCGGACACGGTCAACCGCTGCCGGAGGTCAACCTCGGGGAATAAGACTTGTTTCTCAATTTCCTCAATGATCGCCCCCGCAACGTCCAGCTGGGTCGAACCTTCGATGCCCTCCAGTCCGGGCGAGGAATTGACCTCCATGATCTGAGGGCCGTTTGTCCCTTCCAACATGTCCACCCCGGCGACACGCAGTCCAAGAATCTGGGCGGCGCGCACGGCGGTTTCGAGGTATTCGGGACTGAGCTGAACGGCCGTGGCGGAACCACCCCGATGCACATTGCTCCGAAATTCATCTCCGGTCGCCTGACGCCGCATGGCAGCCACCACCCGGTCGCCAACCACAAAGGCCCGAATGTCCCTGCCCTTGCTCTCCTTCACGAACTTCTGGAGCAGCACATTCTGCTGCTTGCTCTGAAGCGTTTCAACAATGGCCTGGGCGACCTTGACGCTGTCCGCGAGAATGACCCCAACACCCTGGGTGCCTTCCAGCAACTTGATGATGACGGGCGCACCGCCCACTCGCTGCAGGGCCGGCAGGACATCCTCCTTGCGCCGCACGAATGCCGTCAGCGGAAGCCCGATATCGTGTCGACTGAGGATCTGCATGGCGTGCAACTTGTCGCGCGACCGTGCGATGCCCAGGGCGGAATTGATCGTATAAACACCCATCTGCTCGAACTGCCGCAGCACCGCCAGTCCGTAGAAGGTGACGGAGGCGCCAATCCGCGGAATGACCGCATCATAGCGCGAGATCGCCTTGTCCTTGTAGAACAACTGCGGGTGATCCCGATCAACGCCCAGGGCGAAATTCAGGGTATTGAGCACAACAGCCTTGTGACCGCGCTCTTCGGCGGCTTTCTTCAAGCGTGCGGTGCTGTAAGCCTTGGGACTTCGCGAAAGAATGGCGATTTTCATGCGGCGAACGGGGTTATTTCCTGCTTTTCCGGAAGCGTGGCCGGGCCGTCAGGGCGTTGAGCCGGCAGACATCGACGACAAAGTCGGACTCCAGCGCCTTGCGACCGATCAGCATTCGGAATAGCATGTCTCCGCGCGAGACCAACGAGATTTCGATTTCCTTCGAGATCGCCCCAATCAACATGCGCGCTTTCACGAAACAACGCTCCGAGTACTCACCCGTGCTCGAACGCACGCGTGCGGTCTTCACCGCCCGGGTGCGCACATGGCGTTGCTGGTTCTGTTTCTTTCGGTTCAGGATGACGTCGAAGGACACAAACCCGTCGTCATGGTGCTCCAGGTTCTCCACGTGCAGGGCACTGGACCTGGCACCGGTGTCAATCTTGGCTTTGATGCCTTCGATGCCCCAGTCCGGAAAGGAAACGTATTCAGACCAGCCAATCACGGCTTTGTTGGTCACGGGAGCAGGATAGCGGGCAACTCGGGTTTACACCAATTCAATATTTTCTTCGGGCATCTCCAACCCGGGGCCGCCCTCCCAACCGCTCAAACACGGCTTGGTTTCATTCCCAGACCCTGTAGAATCGTTCCATGAAGACTGGATTGTTCCCTGCATCGATCGCCATCCTGATGCTTGCAGCCTGCGGCAAGGGGCCCGAATCCGAGGAGTCCACCCAGAAATCCACCTCGGGCGGCAATCCGCTCACCGCGCCCGTCGATTATTTGGGCGCGATTGGAAACGCCCAGAAGAGTGCCATCCGCACTCTCGACCTGACCTCCTTGACCAAATCGGTGAGCTTGTTCCATGCAGCCGAAGACCGGTTCCCGAAGGATCTCAACGAACTGGTCACCATGAAATACATCCCGAAGCTGCCCACCGCTCCCCAGGGCACCCAGCTCACCTACGACCCGGCCAGCGGCAAGGTTGCAATCGTAACACTCCCCTCCCCGCCGTCGCCCCGATAACCCAACCGTAAGGCTCAAAATCACCGACCGCCTCCCGCTCGTCCCGGCGGACCGATGGAGCTTTCAGCAGCACGGACCTTTTTTTCCTCGTCAAACACCTCCGCAAAAGGCAAAAACGTGCGCTTCTATTTGATATGACTGAAGAGATCGTGATCCTCGATTTTGGCTCGCAATACACCCAGGTGATTGCCCGCCGTATCCGCGAATGCAAGGTTTACTCAACCATTCTGCCCTTTGACACCCCTGCCAAAGAGATCGCCAAACGCGCTCCCAAGGGCATCATTCTGTCTGGCGGTCCCTCCAGCGTGTACTCCGCGAAGGCACCCTTCCCAGACCCCGGAATCTTCAAGCTCGGCATTCCGATGCTCGGGGTCTGCTTCGGCATCCAGCTCTTCGCCCACTTCCTCAAGGGCAAAGTGGAACGGGGACAACGCCGGGAATACGGAAAGGGCACCCTCCAGGTGACCGATCGTTCGTGCGCCCTCTTGAAGGGACTCCCCGCGAAATTACAGGTGTGGAACTCGCATGCCGACAAACTCACCAAACTTCCCGAAGGCTTTCAGACGGTCGCCGTAACCGAAAATTCGGGCCACGCCGCCATCGAACATCGCCCAAAACAGTTCTTCGGTCTCCAGTTCCACCCGGAGGTCGCGCATACTCCCCAGGGCCGTCAGATCATCAGCAACTTCGTTTACCGGGTCTGTGGCTGCGGCAAGAAGTGGACCATGAAGGGCTATGCCGTGCAGGCAATCGAAACGATCCGCGAGGTCGTCGGCTCCGAGCGGGTCATCCTCGGGCTCAGCGGCGGAGTGGATTCCAGCGTCGCCGCCGCACTGCTCCACCAGGCCATCGGGGATCAGCTTACATGCATTTTCGTGAACAACGGCCTGCTCCGCGCCCGCGAAGCCGAGGTCGTCAAGGAGGTGTTCGGACGCAATTTCAAGGTCAAACTCCAATACGAAGACGCCTCCGCCCTCTTCCTGAAACGCCTCAAGGGGGTCACAGACCCCGAACGCAAACGCAAAATCATCGGACGGTCCTTCATCGAGGTATTTCAAGCCGCCACCAAACGCGCGGGAAAAGCCCGGTTCCTCGCACAGGGAACGCTTTATCCCGACGTCATTGAGTCCGTGCCCATCGCAGGCAACCCGGCTGCGCTCATCAAGAGCCATCACAACGTCGGCGGCCTTCCCAAGAACATGAAGTTCGAATTGGTCGAGCCACTGAAATGCCTTTTCAAGGACGAAGTGCGCCTGCTCGGACTCGAACTGGGATTGCCCAAGGAGATCGTCTATCGCCAGCCTTTCCCCGGACCGGGCCTCGCTGTTCGCATCCTCGGCGAGGTTACTCCCGCCCGTTGCGCCATCCTTCGGAATGCCGACGCCATTGTGGTGGAAGAAATGAAACAGAGTGATTGGTACTACAAGATCTGGCAGAGCTTCGCCGTCCTGCTCCCGATTCGCAGCGTCGGCGTTATGGGCGACGAACGCACCTACGACTACACCATCGCGCTGCGCGCCGTTGAATCCCAGGACGGCATGACCGCCGATTGGGTTCGCCTCCCTTACGACCTGCTCGAAAAGATCTCCAACCGGATCATCAACGAAGTCAAGGGCGTCAATCGTGTCTGTCTCGATATCTCCAGCAAACCGCCCGCCACGATCGAATGGGAATAATCCCCTTGAGAACCCTCCGGGTTCCTGATTCAATCCTGCTGTGAATTCCCATTCGTCATCCGGAGTCGCTCCGATCGAAGGCATTCTTCGCGCCACCTCCAGGGTCGAGCGCGCCTCCACCGCCCTGGCTTCCGGCCGGATCGGTCCCGCACCCATGCTGGATCTCATCATCGCCCGACGCGAGGTCGAGGCAAACACAGCCGCAGCCAAAGTCCAGCAGGAGACCACCGAAACCCTGCTCAACGTGCTGGCCTGACCTCACCGATCCCCCCTCGGTCCGACCTCCACCCAGAATCCATCACCAGGGGCTCTCCCTCGCTCCCCCCTGAGGCAAACCGCGTTCATTTGATCCACTCCGGGCACGATGATATCATCATTACATCTAACCAATACCAACCTAGTCTCGAAGAATCAGGATCCTTTACTCTGCAACCCAACGAAGCCAGGGTTCTGATCCTCTTCGGAGCCTACAAGGGAACCGAGCGCCGGAGCGGCTTTCACTGGACGAACCCGTTCTACAAATGCGCAAACTAGGCACGCTGGACTCGTAGGAAACAGACGAACCGTGCCGGGATCACCATCCCTCGGCACGCCCGTTCCGAACACGGACGTCATGCCCCCCTGAAAGTTCTTCCCGTCTGCATCCCAAGCAATCGACTGAGTCGCACCGATCGATTCCTCAACCTTGACCGAATGCCCTAGCGCCCGGAGTCCAGCGACTACCGCCTCACCCACCCGACCCTCGATCGCCCCAACCTCCCGGTTCGCGAGGCGGGAAAAACACCCCCCACCAATTCTCTTGAATTGCCGGACGCGCGCCCACACGGCGGGGCTTTCGAGCGGCCGAGAACCAATGCCCAACGCCGCGCTGTACGCCGAGAAAGTGGAGTCTCTGCGACGATCCGGAGCCACGCTGACGGAACTGGTCCGGGTGTATGCGTCCGTTCCCCTGGCATTCCAGCCCGGCACCCAGTTCGCCGACAGTCGCGGCACGGATGTCGTGGGACGCCTCGTGGAAGTCCTGAGCGGGCAACCCTTTGAAGTGTTCCTAAAAAAACGCATCTTCGAACCGCTGGAAATGCGGGACACACGTTTCTGCTACAAGACGGACCCGGATCGGTTTGGGATTCCGCGTCACCACGGACATGGGGGAAGCCGCGGAAAACAGATCGGTCGGATCCTTCGGGCGGGGAGGCGCCCTCGGAACCAGCTTTGTCATCGATCCAAGCGAAGAGTTGGTGGCCATATTCCGGTCGGCCGACGCCGGAAACACGGACAGCTCCCATGGGCATCCGTCCATCCTCGCCGTGTCCGGCGATCCGGCGCGCTTCGGTGGAGCGATGCTTTTCGGATTGAACCGAGATTCTGCCGGACGTATTGTGCGGACCACTGCCATTCGTTTAAGAACTGAAACGGTAGGGCGATGCGTCCTCGCTGAGCCGCTCAACCGCTTGTCGGCTCACCGGGACGGATTCGCCCTACCCTCCGAATCGCTTAAACGAATGGCCGTATTGTGCGGACTCCCGATGAAAAACCAGAGTGGCCCGTTTCGCCAGTCCGCGTCGATCAAGCAAGGAATCGATGAAGCCGACGCGATTCACGGTTTGCCCGACAGATCCGCGCAGGCCACGCCCTCGGTTTGTTGAACCCGGGCAGCCTTGACCAAGCGTTTCACCATGGCAGAACAAGTTTTTATCAGCTATTCGAGCAAGGATCAGGAGCGCGTCTTCGGGCTGACCGACAGGCTGCGTTCGGCGGGCATTTCCGTCTGGGTCGACCAATCTGGAATCGGGGCGGCGACCCTATGGAGCAAGGAGATCGCCTCCGCCATCAAGGGATGCAAGGTCCTGGTCCTGATGGTCACCCCCAATTCCGTGACCTCCAGAAATGTCACCCGGGAGGTGTCTCTTGCCTCGGAGCAGAACAAACCGATTCTTCCCGTTCTCCTGGAGTCGACCCAGATCCCCGAGGAACTGGAGTATCATCTCGCCGGCATTCAGCATTTGGACGTGGCAGGCCTGTCCCCGGCCGAGAGCGTGCAGGAGATCCTGCCAACGTTGCAGCGCTTGCTTGGTTCGGAGGGTGTGGAGGTAGCGGCAGCAGGACATTCAGTGCGCCGGACCCGCAGGCAACCGGCGGTTCTCTGGGGGGACTGGAGGGTTTACGCCTTCAGCATTGGACTGGCCACGCTGACATGGATTCTAAAACCATCGGCAACCCGTCTTGCCGGGGCCGGTGACCCCGGGATGTCGGGTCTGATCCGGATGCCTGTCATCGAGATGCCCAAAGCCCCTCCTGAAGGCGTCGTCATCGACGCCGTGCCGCGGCCCGCCATTTCACCGGATGGCAGGTGGATCGCCTATATGGCTGGGAACAATCGTGAAATCGTTTTATGGGAGCTTGAAAACAATGAGCAGACCCGCATCGACAAAACGAGGAAGGACTTCGTCGTCAAAGAGAATCCGATCCGGAGCGTCTTTTTCTCACCGGACAGCCGGTTTTTGTGCTACTGCGGAGATACCTACGTTCGCCAAATGGAGATCGCAAGCATTGCCGATCAAAACAATCGCGACGAAAATCTGTTTACGCTGCCGGGCCAACCTTCGGATCCATCCGTCGCGATCTCTGGTGCGGCCTGGATCTCGCCTGAAAACATGGTGATCACGCTCGAGAACCGCAATGTGATTCTGGTGCATTCCGGCGAGAACAAGGCACCGCTTGAAATTCAGCCTTCATTCGCGGAGCCTCCGGAAGATTCTTCGACCGTCTCCTACGCAAACCCTGAACCTGCCGAAGGCACCCCGCACGTCATCGCCACGCGGCTCACGGACGGCGCGGTGGACATTGTCCGGATCCACCTGGATACGGGCGAAGCATCCGTGTTGGTTCGCAATGCCGCCGCCGGCCGGTTGTTCGCTCCGGGCTACCTGCTTTTCATCCAGAACAACAGCCTTTATGCAGTCCGATTCGACCGGGACGGCGGCCGGGTGATCGGAGAGAAAACCCTCATCGAGCAGGGGGTGGCACCTGAAGGCGGGCACGGTGCGAGCCCCTACGCGGTCTCGGCGCACGGCTTGCTTGTCTTCAGGAGGGGATTCGTGCCCAACGATCTGTATACAAGATTCGTCTGGGTCAACACGGATGGAAGGGAGGAGGGCGCGGCGGAGATAAAGGGGGAGATCGGCACCTTTGCTTACAGTCTCTCGCCAAGGGAGGAAAGGGTCGTTGTGTTGACCGAGGTGGCAGGAGTCCGGAATGTCTGTGTTGTCGATCTCCGGAACCCTGTTCCCGGGCGGCGCACCGCCGTTCCCGTCCACAAGCTGCCGCAGACCTGGGAGGAAGCCGTGTCCTATTGGTCCGGCGACGGATACGTCTATTTCACAAAACGCATGGGAGACCGGAGGGCGATTGTGAGGAGCGAGGTGGATGCCTTCAAAGAACCTGAAATCATCCATCAATTCGACGGGCCCCGAATCGATGTGAACGGTGCGACTCCCGATGGATCCACCTTGCTCGTCAGCAAAATTACACACAGCCCACAATACGACCCGAGCATTCACAAGCTCGCTGCAAAACCTGGGGCCGAGTTGCAACCCTTTTTTGACACACCCGGTCACGAGGGATCGCCAACCGTCTCGCCGGATGGAAGATGGGTGGCATTCCAGTCCGTGTGGCTGGATGGTCAGTGGACCAGGATCTTTGTGAAGGGGATCGACGAACCTCCGGGTCCACCCGCCATTCCGATGTCAACGGGGACCGAGAAGATCTGGCATGTGACCGCCCGATGGAATCCACTCGAGAACACACTCTACTTCCTGGGCAACGCAAATCCGTGGATTGTCATGGAAGTGCCGTATGCCATCGAGGGATCGGAGTTCAAACCCACTACACCCAGAGAACTCTTTCGCAAACCGAGCGGAGACATCGATTTGGCGAATTACCAAATCAACCACGACGGAACCCGGTTCCTCGCCAGAAAGGGAGTCGTCGTGGTGCCCCAGGAGACAACGAGATCAACCAGCTCGGACAAACCCCTGACCCTGGTCACCGGCCTTCACACGCGCCTCAAGGAGGTGATGGGATCAGCGGAACAAATTCGCTGATGCGGCATGGGTGCGTCCGGCACAGGCACCCCAAAAGGCGCAACCGTTTGTGTTGGAGGACGCGCCCCCGATCATCACACCCCGGTTTGACACCTCCCCGGATCTTTTGCGATACTTGGAGGAAGAATCCAGAACTCCATCCAGCGATGCACAACTCCCATTCCTCCCTCATCCCAAACCAACTGGTTCGCAGCCTGTCCGGTCTCTTCCTCCTCACCCTGTTCCTGGCGGGCGGCTGTGCAACCGTTCCCGACCGTCCGGAACAATTGACTTTGGTTCCAAAGTGGGGTCGATTGGAACTCGATTTCCGAAGCAGCACGTCATACGAGAACCCGATTCAGGACACCGAACTGCGGGTCGTGTTCACCGCCCCGTCCGGCAGGAGCCGCCTGATCTACGGTTTCTGGGATGGAGATCGGACCTGGAAAGTCCGGTTCGCACCCAATGAAGTGGGCAAATGGCATTACTCCACCTCCTGTTTCGACACGGCGAATGAAGGGTTGAACAACCATTCGGGCACTTTCCTGTGCACTGCGGCTTCCGGGAAGACGGTTTTTGAACGACACGGCCCCATCCGCGTTGCACGCGACCGGCGTCACTTCGAGCACGAGGACGGCACCCCGTTTTTCTGGCTGGCGGACACAGCCTGGAACGGCCCTTTGATGTCCACCCCTGCAGACTGGAACTACTACCTGAACCGCCGCAAACTGCAGCGTTTCACCGCCGTCCAATGGGTCACAACGCAGTGGCGGGCGGCACCGGAAGGAGACCACCTTGGGGAACTCGCGTTCACGGGTCAGGATCGAATCGCCGTGAACCCGGAATTCTTCCAACGTCTGGACGAAAAGCTCGATGCGATGAACCAGGCGGATCTGCTCGGGGTGCCGGTGCTTCTCTGGGCGATTGGTGGAGGTTCCATACCCCAGGTCAATCCCGGCTACGCGCTTCAGGAAGAACAGGCGGTTCGGTTGGCCCGATACATGGTGGCGCGTTGGGGCAGCAACGCGGTCGCCTGGTTCCTCGCCGGCGACGGAGATTATCGCGGAGTCAAGGCCGAACGATGGAAACGAATCGGCCAGGCGGTGTTCGGAGATGAACCACATGCTCCCGTCACGATGCATCCGGGAGGCATGCAGTGGATTCAAGGAGAATTTACGGATGCAAACTGGCTCGATTTCCTGGGTTACCAGAGCGGTCACGGCGACGATGCACGCACCCTCACCTGGATGAACTCCGGCCCTCCGGCATCCGGATGGAACCTCGACCCGATTCGTCCGTTCATCAACCTCGAGCCTCCCTACGAAAACCATGTGGCCTATCAGTCCAAAACCCCGATCAGCGCGCACACCGTGCGCCGTGCGGTCTATTGGAGCCTTCTCAACTCACCCACCGCAGGGGTCTCCTACGGCGGCCACGGTGTCTGGGGATGGGACGACGGCACCACCCCTCCGACCGACCATCAGAATTCAGGCATCCCCCTCCCCTGGAAACAGGCTTTGGAAATGCCCGGAGCTGCCCAGATGACGCACGTCTCAAGCTTCTTCAAGGCAATCGATTTCTGGCGCCTGCGTCCCGCACCCGAAGTGCTGGGGGCACAGCCCGGCAAGCAGGATCCGAAGCGCCACATCGCAGCCGCCCGATCCAAGGAAGGCGATCTTCTGGTTGTTTATGTTCCTGAAGACCGCGAATTGAGCATCGTTTCGCGGTCTCTTCCGAAAAACTTTTCCGCAAGCTGGTACAACCCGAGAACCGGACAACCGGAACAGGTCTCAGCCGTTGTCAACCAACGTGCGATTCAATTCACCACGCCCTCGGAAGGCGACTGGCTCCTGCTGGTAACCAGTCCCCGCTGACGACGAATCGTCCTCGGGCGACATGGCCCCACCCGCGCGAACGTTGGTGGAGGAACAAGCCCACCGAAACCGCGGTTCAGGCGACCTGCTCCGGTCTACCCTCCGCATGCGGAGGCGTTCCCTGTTCCAGGTTGATCTTATTCTGCTCCGCCCTCATCGGGTCGTGAAACCGTGTCCGAATCACGGAGCAACACGATTGACGCCGACAATTTGCTCGCCTACCCGAAGGCCACCAAGCAAGGTGTGCCCCTGGACACCGGACCCGGCATCCCTCGACCTTGATCCGCCGGTGATCCGCACGAACCGATGCATTACCTCCTGTTCGCATTCCTGAGCGTCATTTGGGGCAGCAACTTCATCCTCATGAAGAAGGCCACCCTGGCGTTTGGCCCCATCAGCGTGGGTGGCGGTCGGGTGCTCGGCGGCGCGGCGGTGCTCGGAATTGCCTGGTGGATGCGCGGCAAACCATGGCCCATTCGCAAAGCCCATCTTGGATCGATCACCATCCTTGTTTTTACTGCGTATGTATGGCCCTTTTCAGCGTTGCCCTGGTTGATCCAACGAAATGGCAGCGCCTTCATGGGCCTCATGATCAGCCTGGTCCCGCTGCTCACGATCCTGGTCTCCATCCCGATGCTCGGCCTCTATCCGTCCCGCAATCAACTCATGGGAGTCCTCGGTGGACTCGGTTTTCTCCTCCTGCTCATGACCGACGGCATCCGGAGGAACATCCCCCCGGGGGACCTCGTTCTGGCCGTATCCGTGCCGCTCTGCTACGCGATCGCAAACACTTTTCTAAAGAAGAAACTCAGCGGCATTCCCGCCCTGGCTCTTTCGTTCTGTGCGCTCGCGATGGCCGGAGCGATCCTCGTCCCCGTGGCGCTCGCGCTCCCCTCCGAGGCGGTTCGAACGGGTGAACATTTCAGGTTCGCAGTCTTCTCGCTCACGGTCAGCAGCCTCCTGGCAACCGGTGTTGCCACCCATATTTTCTACAAACTGATTCAGGAACAGGGCCCCCTGTTCGCGGGGCTGACCGCCTATGTGATTCCGCTCGGCACCATGGTTTGGGGATGGGCCGATCACGAAGAAATCACCAGGACGCAGCTGATCGCCCTGGCCGGGATTCTGTCCATGGTGACCCTGGTGCAATCACCCGGAAAGCCACCTCCAAAACCGCTTCCCGAATGCAAACCAAGCGGCACGGTTTGAGTTCTCCGAACAGAACCATTCGGCGGACGATCGCCTTAATAAAGAATCACAAACGAACCATCGGGTCCGGCAAACGTCGATGCAAAACTCCAAACCGGAATTCCGTCCCTCATCCCATGTTCGGATTTCGCTTTTCCATCGCGATCAAACAACTGCCACACAAGCGCCCCCCCCTTGTTCCAACCTGTACCTTCCGCCCACACCATCAGGGTCTCGCCCCTTTCGTTCATCGCCAAACCCGGGTGCTTGCGTTTTCCTTTTCCCGGTGGCGCGAAGGGGCCGGAAAGATCCTTGTCCCCCAGTGAAGTGAAAAAGACCTGCCCGGCAGTCTCCCACGCGGCGAGCATGCCATTCTTCCCCTCCGCAAAAAACGCGCTGCTCATCGGGCACGCCTGAATCTGCCACGGATGCCGATACACGATCTGGAACGTCTCACCACGATCCCGGGAGGCCAACATCACCTCATCGCGATTTTGAACATCCCTCGCCGAACGAAACAGGATCGAAACCACGCCATTGCGATCCGCGAAGGCTTTCAGACCACAACACCCGCATGCACCGGTCGGCTCCGGCGTCGCGCGCCGTTCCGAGCCGAATGTTTTCCCGTCGTCGGTTGACCTCGCCACAAAAACAGCCCGACCCGCTTCGTTTCTTTCAGCCCCGGGAACATGGGCATGCCATACGGCGTAAACATGCCCCTCCGAATCGGCGGCGATGGAACCGCCTCCGTCCAACCCCGCTGCGACCGTGATCAAATCCCGTTCCGGTTCGAACCGATCCCCGACATCATTCAACCGGGCATACCACAACGGAACACCTTCATGGCCCACTGCGGGCTGCGCACCGCTTCCGTTCCAGATCACATGCACCCGCCCGTTGCGTCCAAGCGCCATCTGGGCGCCACGGATCGTCCCCACCGCGATGGCGCTGCCCGGCTGACTGTTCACCTGGATCGGATCTGAAAACCGGGAGATTGAGGGTTCTTTCTTCGAATAAAAAACATCTCCCGCCCGGGCTTCGCCCTTGAAATAGATGAGGTGCACCACTCCGCCGGAATCCACCACGGTCTGCGGTTGAATGCCGTCGTTCGGCGTGCGCATCAATTCCACCCGGATCGTTTCGGCTGCGAAACCGGGAAGAGACAAAACAAGAGACCAGACCAATAACAGGATTCGGTGTTTCATAAGTTCAGGAGAAAAGTTTTTCTACAACCCGGCCCCCGACGACACTGGCACGTTCATCGCGTCCGTTATGAAGGTAGGTCAATCGTTCGTGGTCCAACCCCATGGCGTGAAGGATCGTCGCGTGGATATCGTGCACGTGCGCGCGTTCGTCAACGGCCCGCAATCCGATTTCATCGGTTGAACCGACCACCGAACCGCCCCGGATGCCGCCGCCGGCAAACCACATGGTAAATCCCCAGGGGTTGTGATCCCGGCCATCGCTCTTTTCGTTGAATGGGGTGCGCCCAAACTCCCCGCCCCAGACCACCAGCGTCGAATCCAGCAACCCCCGTGCCTCCAGATCCGCCAGCAGACCGGCGATCGGTTTGTCCGAGGCTTTGCAGTTTTTTGAGTGATTCGCCTCGATGTTTGAGTGGGCGTCCCAGCCGCTGCCGCTGCCGGAGTAGCACTGGATAAACCGGACTCCGCGCTCCACCATGCGCCGTGCCAGGAGACAATTGGTTCCGAATTTTTCAGTCGCAGGATCATCACATCCGTAAAGCTCCCGGGTCGCACGCGACTCACCCGTGAGATCAACCGCTTCGGGAGCCGCCGCCTGCATGCGATACGCCAGCTCGTACGAATTTAAACGCGCCGCCAGGTTGCTGTCCTCAAGTTTGTCAGCGGAAAAAGACCGGTTCAACCGGCTCAGGAGATCCAGCTTGCTGCGCTGCTGCCGCCCGCCAATGGTGCCGGGAGGCGCCAGGTGAAAGATCGGCTCCCCCTCGTTTCGAAACTGGGTCCCCTGGTAGATCGCGGGCAGAAATCCGGAGCTCCAGTTCTTGGGCCCGCCCACGACTTCATTCGCATCGGTGAGGACCACGTAGGACGGCAGGTTCTGATTGGAGGATCCCAGACCATAGATGGCCCACGCTCCGAGTCCGGGACGTCCCGCCAGGATGTCCCCCGTGTTCATCTGACAGACCGATCCGACGTGGTTCAGTCCATCCGCCCAACACGAACGCAGCACGGCAATCTTATCCACATGCCTGGCAATGTGCGGATACCAATCCGACACCCAGATCCCACTCTGACCATGCGGTTGAAACACCCGTTGAGTGGGCATGATCGTATTGTTGGCAGTACCCATCGCAGTGATCGGCCGACCAAACGACTCCGGCATCGGCTGTCCCGCCAGCTTCGCAAGCGCCGGCTTGGGATCAAACAGATCCAGATGACTCGGACCACCCTCAAGAAACACCCAGATCACCGACTTGGCTTTGCCGGGGTAATGCGGCAACTTTGCGCCCAGCGGGTCCAACGACTCCTGGGAAGCCGCGGAGGTCTTCCGGAAAAAGCCGTCCTCACCCAGCAGGCTGGAGAGCGCCAGAGCCCCGAACCCTCCTCCGGACCGAAACAGAAACTCGCGTCGCGATCCAACAACCGTTCGATGGGGTTGATTCATGGTCAATCTCAGAGGCGATACACGAACTCGTTCGAGTTGATCAGCATATGACAGAAATCGACCATCGCCGCCTCGTACGCCGGGTCGTCGGACCGTGCAGCGCATCGCCGCGGGAGAGCAATCTCTTCACCCTTTTCAATGCGGTCGCCGATGATCTGCTGCTGTTCCTTCAAAAACGCCCGCACCCATTCGGTCTCCATCGCACTCGGTTCACGCGAATAGGCCAGTCGATAGGCCAGTCGGATGCGCTCCTTCGGTGACGCACCGCTTCCGTCCAAAACCCGCCCCGCAAAACTACGTGCCCATTCGAGGGCAGGTTCGCTGTTGAGCAGGTTCAACGCCTGCAAGGGACTGGTGGTTCGGTTCCGGCGCGCGCAGCTCTCATGCGTGTCCGGCATGTCGAAACTCTCAAACAACGGGTACCTCGTATTCCGCCTTACAAACACATAAATGCTGCGCCGGTTCCTGTCCGATTCCCGGCTGCTCACCGTCCAACCGCCCCGGACGGACATTCCCGGGGGCAATTCCGGAAACACACTGGGCCCACCCATCTCCGGGTTGAGCAGACCGGCCACTGCGAGCGCTGAATCCCGAATCACTTCGCCTTCCAAACGCTGACGCGGGAAACGCCACAAAAGCTTGTTTCCCGGATCGATCCGGGCCGCTGGCTCCCGGTTCCGCGAACTCTGCTGATACGTATTCGACGTCATGATCAACCGGTGCATTGCCTTCAGGCTCCATCCCGACCGGGTGAACTCACTGGTCAACCAGTCGAGCAACTCGGGATTCGTTGGCAATTGTCCCTGACGCCCAAAATCGCTCGGAGTCTCGACGATCCCACGTCCAAAATGATAATGCCACAGCCGGTTCACCATCACGCGGGCCGTCAACGGATTTGCCGGATCGGTGAGGATCCCGGCCAGAGCAGCGCGGCGCCCGGTCGAAGCGATCTCCCGACGTGTGACCACCGGTGCCGCGTCTGGATTTAGAACGGAAAGAAACCCGGGCTCGACCGCATCCGTCGGGGCATCATACACGCCGCCCCGAAGAATGTGAGTCTTCGGGCTTTCCATGCTGAGGTCCTGAATTCCGGTGCCAATGGGCTGTTCGCCCGGGTGCAGGGGTTCGAACGATTTAAGTTCCTTTTTCAATTCGGTCCACCGCTCCTTCGCTTCGCCCTTGAGGCCCGACCCGACCGTCTGGCTGCCCGCGATGTACTGATGCGATTTGGGATCCAGATAGAGCATGGCCTTGGCAACCATCTGCCGCTCGAAGGCGGATCTCTCTCCTGGTGGTTTACCGAGCGCTTCCCGGATCGGCTCAGGGTATTTTTCGACGTAATCGTCCAGGATACTCCTTCGTCGCGGTTCCTCGATCCGGCTCATCTCTTCGCGGATCGCACGCGTCTTTTCCTCCCACTCTTCGAGCCGTGCCTGATACTTCCGGTGGACCTCTGCCGGGGCCAACACGATCGCGTCATCAGCCGCGCTGTTCGCGAAAAACGCCTGAAGCCGGTAATAATCCTTCTGAAGAATGGCGTCGAACTTGTGATCGTGGCAACGGGCGCAGGCGTAGGTCATGCCCGTGAACACCGACCCCACGGTGTCGGTGATGTCATTGAGAATCTCCTGCCGGCGTTGCATCAGGTTGCGGGCGTTGCTCTCGTCCGGATAATGACGATTGAACGCCGTGGCGATTCGCGCATCCGCATCCTCCGGCCAAAGTTCGTCGCCCGCAATCTGCTCCTGCACAAAGCGGTCATACGGTTTGTCCTCGTTCAGGGACCGAATCACGTAGTCCCGGTAGCGCCATGCATTCGGACGGGTTTCGTCACTCTTGAACCCTTCGCTCTCGGCGTACCGGGCCAGGTCAAGCCAGTGCCGAGCCCAGCGCTCCCCGTAATGCGGAGACCCCAGCAACCGATCCACCGCGCGCTCGAACGCCTTGTCCGAACCGTCGGACAAGAACAGATCCACCTCCTCAGGCGTCGGCGGCAATCCGGTCAGATCAAAACTTGCCCGCCGAAGCAATGTGATCTTGTCCGCCTGCGGGGAGGGATTGATTTCCCGAGCCTCCAATTGCGAGAGAATAAACGCGTCGATCGGGTTGCGCACCCAGGATTCCTCGGAGACATCCGGGAGTTCTGGTCGCCGCACGGTTTGATAGGCCCAGTAAGCACGCTGCTCAGCACTGAACAGCTCCGAGTCCGCGGCCGCCTCCCCCGGATCGGAGCTTTGGGATTTCGCAGTAACCGGGAGGGAGGATTTCTCGATTGCCCCGGCAAACACGACGGGGGCCGTCGTGATCATGCAAGCCAGAAGGACGGTTTGGCAAATGCCGGAGCCTTTGAAAAGAATGAATGGCTTCATGGTCAACAGTCACACGATCGCACTTGCTCGGAAACGGGTGACAGACCCCCATTGTCCAGAGTCAACCTCGCTTGTAAACTCAAAATTCGCGCTTTTTCCGCGCCGGGTGCAAGACAGAATTCTTCGAACCGTTGCTTCCATTGGCTTATTTGGAAAAAATATCTGACCTCCAAGCCCCACGCCCGTTGAAGACCTGAAAAGGTGGCGCGAACCGTCCCGGTGAGCGGTCAGGGATCTGGACCTCGGGCAGCCCACGGCTCAGCGAGACGCTTCGCCCTACCGCCGAGGGGACGGGGAAAGGTGGCGCGAACCGTCCCGGTGAGCGGTCAGGGCTCTGGACCTCGGGCAGCCCACGGCTCAGCGAGACGCTTCGCCCTACCGCCGAGGGGACGGGGAAAGGTGGCGCGAACCGTCCCGGTGAGCGGTCAGAGCTCTGGACCTCGGGTGGCCCACGGCTCAGCGAGACGCTTCGCCCTACCGCCGAGGGGACGGGGAAAGGTGGCGCGAACCGTCCCGGTGAGCGGTCAGGGATCTGGACCTCGGGTGGCCCACGGCTCAGCGAG
>JAIPJX010000067.1 GCA_021733945.1 Verrucomicrobiota bacterium
GTCGGATCGCCGATTAATGCCTGAAATGGCGCACGCCGGTCATGGCCATCGCGATTCCGCGTTCGTCCGCGGCGGCGATGACTTCGGAATCCCGCATCGAACCTCCCGGCTGAATCGCGGCTGTTGCCCCGGCCTCCGCCGCGGCCACCAGACCGTCGGCAAACGGAAAAAACGCGTCGCTGCACACCACGCTCCCGGCCAGTGACAATCCGGCTTCGCCCGCTTTCCACACCGCGATCCGACTCGCATCCACACGGCTCATCTGCCCCGCCCCGACGCCCAGGGTCCGGTCGGACTGCACGTAGACAATTGCGTTGGATTTGACGTGCTTGACGGCGCGCCATCCGAAAAGCATCGCGCGCAATTCGGATTCGGTCGGCTGGCGTTTCGTGACAATCTTCAAATCCTGCACGCCCACCGCCCGGACGTCCGATTCCTGCATCAGATAGGAGCCGGCACCCACGGAGCGGACATCCCGGGCGTCGGTTTCGCGGGGATCCTTCAGCAGCTGGATCAAACGGAGGTTCTTTTTCTGTTTCAGGATCTCCAGGGCCTCCGGGGAGAAACCGGGCGCAACGATGACTTCACTGAAAATCTCCACGATCGCCAGGGCGCACTCCGCGTCCAGGTCGCGGTTCACCGCAATGATTCCCCCGAAGGGTGCCTGCTTGTCGGTCGCGAATGCCTTCTCCCATGCCGCACGCAGAGTGTCGCCCTGACCAATGCCGCAGGGGTTGGTGTGTTTGAGGATCGCCAGCGTATGGGGATCACCCGAGAATTCTCCAATCAAATGCGCCGCCGCCGTCAGATCGAGAATGTTGTTGTACGAAAGCTCCTTTCCATGCAGTTGCTCGTACGTATCCCGGAACGGCCCGTAAAGCGCCGCCTTCTGGTGCGGGTTTTCCCCATACCGCAGAGTTTGCGCCAGGGGTTCGCGCAACGCGAGGGATTCCGGCATCCGGCTTGCGGGCGAATCGGATGTCGCCAGGGGTCGGGAGAACTCACGTGTCAGGTATTCCCCGATGGCGGCATCATACGCCGCCGTTCGAACAAACACCTTTGCTGCAAGCTTGCGGCGCAACTCCGGCGAAGTCGTTCCGTTGGATTCGATCGCCCTGGCGACTTCCGCATAATCGGCCGGGTCCACGACAACCGTCACGCTGTCGTGATTCTTGGCGGCACTGCGGAGCATGGAAGGTCCTCCGATGTCGATGTTCTCCACCGCTTCCTCCAGGGTGACGCCAGGCTTTGAGACAGTCTGCTCGAATGGATAAAGATTCACGACAACCAGGTCGATCGGTTTCAGTCCGTGTTCCCGCACGGATTGTTCGTGAGTGGCGTTTCCTCGGATGTAGAGAAGGCCCCCGTGCACCTTCGGATGCAGGGTTTTCACCCGGCCATCCAGCATTTCGGGGAAACCGGTGAAGGCACTCAGATCGGTGACAGGAATGTTTTCGCCCCGCAGCACCTTGGCGGTGCCGCCGGTGGAAAGAATTTCAATGCCGGCCGCGACCAGGCTGCGGGCAAAGGGGACCAGCCCGGATTTATCGGTGACTGAAAGTAAGGCGCGCTCGATTTTCGACATATCTCTAAAAACAACCGGAGATCTGCCGCGAGTCAAACTGTAAATCCGAGTTTATCCGGACCACGGCCGGGATTGCGACCAGAAGGCGAGCCCCGTGCCACTCCAGTGTCCGAACGACGTTAAATCCATCTTGGGAAACACCAGTTGGCGCCAGAGGGGAACCATTTGAATGAGCCGGATGTCGTCAAAGACAAACAGCGCCTTTTCCTTGAGTCCCACGGTTGTGAAATTGTTCATGAAAACAGATTCCATTCGTCCGTCCTTCGCTGCGTCCATAAACACAATGTCCGCTTGGCGCAGCAGCCCGGCCTGCTGGTGCACCACATTGATGTCCGTGAGATCCGCAACGATCTGTGTCAGACTTCCATCCGCGAAATCCTCCGCACGGAGAACGCTGTCCGAATAGTGTGTCCAGGGAACGATGTCGAAGGTAACGACCTTCGAGGAAGCGGGCAAAAATTTCTTGAGTGCCAGGACCGACATGCCTTCGGCGGTTCCGATTTCAACAATGCATTTGGGTTGCATCGTCTGAACAAGCCCCGCCAATAGTTTGTAGTGTTCGCCTGGCCAGACATCGGGATACAATGGTGGTTTTTGAATTCGTTCGCTCACATCTGAGAGATCAATGTCCTGTGCCGCTTTCACGGCCCGAAGGCCGAGGTCCATGAGCTCCCGGGTCGGGCCGCTGCGATCATCATCTGCAGAAAGGATGGCTGAGGGGAGAAGGTGCCGGACGGAGAGTGCCGACTGGATCTGGCTCAGGAGGGTCAATAAATCATTGGACATAATGTTTCAAAGAGAGGTGCGTGTCTGCTTTCTAAGGATCATAACCAGATTGTCGGCCAAACCAAGCGAGGCTAGGCAACCCTCGACGGCCCTGTAAAGTCCTTTCACGGGCCGCAAAAGCGGATTCTGTTTCCAGCGCGTTGTTCGTTTCAACAGATGCGCCCGCTGTTCGTTGGACACTCGATCGGTCCCCCCCCTGAAATCCTGCGCGATCACGATGGGATTAAAATGGGTCGTGGTCATTCGCTCCACACGGAATCCTCCCACCCGCATGGCAAGATCCCCCAGGGTCTGGGCGGTAAAATAGTTGACGTGGTCGGGCATGATGTACCGGTATTTCGCCCCCAGCAGTCGCACAGCCAATGAGTCGAGGTTCGGAACCAGAACAAAACAGAACCCACCCGGCTCCAGGAGGTCTCTCGCTTTCTCCAGAAACCGCTTGGGTTCGGCCAGATGTTCGATGACGGCCCAGAAAGTGATCGTCTGCCACGGCCCCTGAGCGGCGGTCATCTCGAGAAACGATTGCCTCACGACTCGGATTCCCAGACTGGCGGCGTGATCCAAAGCCGCGCTCGTGACATCGGTGCCGGTTGTCTCGTATGCTCCCGGATAACGCGTGCCTAATTGATGTAAAAACGCTCCCGTGGAACATCCCACATCAAGAACCGATCCCGCTGGACAATGGCACCGAAAGAGACGGAGCTCCCGTTCAAAGCGAACCGGTGCGAAATCACTGCGCAGTTTGTCTTCGGAGAGATAGAACGAGGTTCCCATTCGATCGTAAAACAGGCCGTTGGCCAGGTCGGTTTCAATCGGATTTGAGTAGACCATGGCGCAACTGCCGCAGCGCACCAGCTGCAACGTGCCTTTTGAGAGAAACGGCCGGCTTCGCGCTCCTCCGCACAACGGACAAACCCGTTCAACATCCTGTTGCCCGGCCATCACGACAATGCCTCCGTCGGATGCCGCGGACCTTCAAACTTCCGGTTCTGGTTGCAGGGACCACGGTCCGATTTAATTCGCGGAAAGCCACTTTCACTCCGTCCGGGAACAAAAGCTCGCCCAGGCGTGCCGGTTTCGTGTTTCATGAAGCTGATTGTAGGGTTGCCACCGGCTTAATCAAGCTGACTGGCGTGGCGCTCCGTTAAAGCCGAACCCAGAACGACAACAATGATCACACGCAAAACTGGGACAACTGTTCTCTCCAGCGCCGGAAAGTCCGTGCCGAAAGTTCTTCTTTCAACCGTTCTCTTCTGGCCCGGCAATTCGCTTAAAACCATGGCTGCCGATTCCCCGATGCCGGCGCAGTTTTTGGCGGGCGAACACCGTCCTTACAGGCGTTCAGACGGGGCTTTCGACCGCGTTAAAACCCGACGAGACTTCTCGATCGCGGATGGCGGCCCCGGGGGGTTGGAGATTTCATGTCGACCTTTGTAACTCCCTGGTTTCCTCAAACGGGATCACCGTCACACAATTGTAACGAAAACGCCACGCGATCCGCATAAGCACACACCACCATTGTACCAGGTGAAAACATTATGACATCACGGTTCCTCATCCTTTTCACCTTCGGGATTGCCTTGCTGAGCGCCCTAAGCTCGACGCGCGCGGGTGCCATCACGGCCAAAGGATCCGACACACTCGTTATCCTCGCCCAAAAATGGGCCGAGGTGTACATGCGCAAAAACCCATCGACCACGATTCAAGTCACCGGCGGCGGATCGGGCACCGGCTTTGCCGCACTCCAGAATCGAACCACGGACCTTTGCAACGCATCGCGCCCGATCAAGTCCAAGGAAGTGCTTGCCTGCATCCGGGTGTTCAAGGCGAAGCCTACGGAATACCGGGTCTGCCTCGACGGGCTCTCGGTCTATGTCAGTGAGAAAAACCCGGTTGCCAATCTCACGATGGATCAGCTCAAGCAAATCTTTACAGGCAAGTTCGACAACTGGAAGCAGGTGGGTGGTCCGGACAAGCCGATCGTTCTGTACAGCCGCGAGAACAGCTCGGGTACGTATGAGTTCTTCAAGGAGCACGTCCTTGGAGGATCTGATTTCGCGGCACGGGCCCAGACCATGCCTGGTACTGCCGCCGTTGTGCAGGCGATCGCCAGGGATCCCTACGGCATTGGCTACGGTGGTGCCGCCTATGCCGAAGGCATCCGTGCCCTGAAAATCTCGAAGGATAGCCAGTCCGCACCGGTCGAACCCACCCAGGAGAATGTCGCCAACGGCACCTACCCCATCTGGCGTTATCTCTACATCTATGTGAACCCCGCCCTCGACAGGGGTGAGATCGCCGCGTATCTCCAGTGGATTCGAGGGGAGGAGGGACAGGAACTGGTAAAGGATGTCGGGTATTTCCCGGTTCCAAAGGATCTCCGCAACTAGGTGCCGATCCGCCAAACGCCAATGGATATGGTCGATCTGCCGAACGCATCCTCGCCCTCCCACCTTTCGTGGAATGGAGTCCGCAGGGGTTCCCGGAAGGCACCTCTGGAGTGGGTGCTGGAGCGCTGCATCTTCCTGGTATCGCTCTCCGCAATTGTCTTGGTGTTTCTGATCTTTGCATTTGTTCTGCGCGAATCGCTCCCGGTGTTCCTGGGCCGGGTGGACAGCACCGTTGCGCAGCGGGTGATTCCCGCGGATCAAATGGATACCCTCTCGTCGGCTGACTTGGCAAAATATCTCGACCTTTCGGAAAGGGAATTTTCCGAGATGGACCGGGACACCCTGCGCTTGATGATGGAAGTGAAAGGGGAGTCGGCTGCCGAAGCTCCGTTGGACAAGGATGCCGGCGTGAACACAGCCAGCTGGCGCTACCTTCTGTTGCCCCATCAATGGACCGGGTATGAGAAGCCGTCCTACATCTGGCAGCCGGTATCCGAGATTCATAAATACAACGTGGTGCCGTTGTTCATCGGAAGCCTGAAAACAACGCTCGTGGCGCTGCTCTTCTCGATTCCGCTCGCTCTCGGTGCCGCGCTCTACGTGTCCCAACTGGCACCTCCGAGAGTCAGGGAATGGCTCAAACCGGCGATTGAAATGCTGGCGGGAATTCCGTCCGTGGTTCTCGGTTTCTTTGCTCTGATTGTGATGGCTTCGGTTCTTCAGAATCTCGTTGGGGCCGAGTCCCGTCTGAACGCGTTCGTCGCCGGAATCGCACTCGGGTTGGCAATCATCCCTGTCCTGTTTTCAATCGCCGAGGACGCCCTCACCAGTGTGCCGCGCAGCTACACCCAGGCCGCACTGGCGCTGGGTGCCAGCCAATGGCAGGCGGCCTGGCAGGTCGTTCTTCCAGCGGCGTTGCCCGGAGTGTTTGCCGCCGTCCTGCTCGGATTCGGACGTGCGATTGGCGAAACCATGATCGTCCTGATGGCAAGCGGCAACGCCAGCATTCTCTCCTGGAACCTGCTCGATTCCACACGCACCATTACGGCGACGATTGCGGCGGAACTGGCTGAGGCGGTGTTTGGTGGCCATCATTACCGGATACTGTTCATGCTCGGAACGCTTCTCTTTGCCGTGACCTTTTTCACGAACCTTCTGGGGGAATTAATCATTCACCGCCTGAACCGGCGCCTGGAGGGCAAGGCGTGAAGGCTTCCTCGCCCGACACATCGGAGCCCAACGGTTTTCAGAAGACCCGTTTCGAATGGGCTTCATTCGTCTTTTCCGGCCTGACGGGCCTCGCCACCTTTCTGGTCCTGGCTATCCTGGCGATCATCCTCGGCAACATCCTGTTGCTGGGATGGGACGGGCTCTCCTGGCGGTTCGTCAGTTCAGGCACGGAGCAGGACATGTTCAACGTGGACCAGGCTGGTGTGCTTCCCATGATTGTGGGAACAGCCGCGCGCGTTTTTCTCATGACCCTCGTGGTGCTTCCCGTTGGCGTCATCACGGCGATCTACCTGACGGAATACGCCAGAAACAATTCCCTGCTCACCAGAGTCATTCGGGGTGCCGTCAACAATCTGGCGGGTGTGCCCTCGATCGTGTTCGGGCTGTTCGGCCTCGGTTTCTTTATCAGTTTTGTCGGTACGCACCTCGACGGCTTCATGCATTCCGGAAGTCAAACACCGGTCTGGGGCAAACCGGGTCTGCTTTGGGCCTCCATGACATTGGCGATCATGACTCTTCCGGTTGTGATCGTGGCTACCGAGGAATCCCTGCGCGCCATCCCGCCGGGACTGCGGGAGGCCAGCCTCGCCCTGGGAGCAACCAAGCTGCAAACGGTCGTCAAAATCGTCCTCCCCCAGGCATTGCCCGGAATCCTGACCGGCGGCATCCTGGCTGTAAGTCGGGCGGCTGGCGAAGTCGCACCCATCCTGTTCACCGGTGCCGCTTATTACATGGCCACCCTGCCCCGTTCCTTATCCGATCAGTTTATGGATCTGGGCTATCATGTCTTCATCCTTTCCACTCAGTCTCCAAATATTGAGCAGACCCGCTCAATTCTTTATGCAACGGTATTGGTGTTGCTCCTGCTCACGTTTGCGCTGAATCTCGTCGCTGTCCTGGTCCGAGCGAGAGTCCGGGGCCGAATGCGCGCGATGCACTAAGCTGAATCCAGATGACCACAGAACCTCTCAAGCCCCGGGTCTCCTTCTCGGCCGAAACTTCCGAACTGCCGGGGCCGACCGGAACCAAGCCGGATCGGCTCATACAAATCAATTCCCTGAACCTCCACTACGGGACGGCGCATGCCCTCAGAAACATCACCCTCTCCATGGACGAACAGGTGGTCACGGCGTTCATCGGTCCTTCGGGGTGCGGCAAATCAACGCTCCTGCGCTGCCTCAATCGCATGAACGATCTCATCGACGGCGTTCGCATCGGCGGTTCGTTGGAAATTGCCGGGCACGATATTTACGGCAAGGACGTCGACGTCATTGAACTGCGCAAACGGGTCGGCATGGTCTTTCAGAAATCGAATCCCTTTCCAAAATCGATCTACGAAAACATTTCCTACGGACTTCGCCTGCACGGCATCAGCGACAAATCCGAGCGGGACGCGATCGTCGAACAAAGCCTGCAAAGCGCCGCGCTTTGGGACGAGGTCAAGGATCGTCTGCATCGCAGCGCCATGGGATTGTCCGGAGGACAGCAGCAGCGGCTCTGCATCGCCAGGGCAATCGCCATCAAACCGGAGATTCTGCTCATGGATGAGCCAGCCTCGGCCCTGGATCCGATTGCAACCGCACGCATCGAGGAGTTGATCCTGAATCTGAAAAAACAGTTCACGATTGTGATCGTGACGCATAACATGCAACAGGCCGCGCGGATTTCGGATTTTACGGCGTTCTTTTATCTGGGCGAGTTGATCGAATACAACACAACCCGCCGCATTTTCACCAATCCGTCGGAAAAACAGACGGAGGATTATGTCACCGGACGCTTCGGATGAGGCGTTTCGGACGATGGAGTGCATCCGGAACGGAAACTGATATAGTAACATCATGACACAGCATTTTGAGCAGGAACTGGAGACCCTGAAGAAATCGCTCCTCACCATGGCCAGCCACGCCGAGAACGTCGTGTCGCGCGCCGTGCAGTCTGTCATGCAGCGTGACGACGATCTGGCCCTGCAGGTTCAGCAGGAGGATGGCGAGATCGACCGATACGAATTGGTGGTGGATGAACAGGCGATTCAGTTGCTCTCGAAGGCACCCCTGGCACGTGACCTCCGATTCATCACCGTCGCCATGAAAATCTCACATGATCTGGAGCGGGTGGGTGACGAAGCCACCACCATTTCGAGGCGATCAATTCACCTGGGTCGCGAACCTAAACTCAGGCAGCTGGTGGAAATACCCCGGATGGCTGCGATAGCCACCGCGATGCTCAAGGACGCGCTGGATTCTTTCGTTGCGAGGAACCCCGCCAAAGCCAGGGCCGTGATCCCCCTGGACAAGGAGGTGGACCGGTTGCACAAACAGCTGCACACCGAGTTGACAAAGGCAATGACACAGTCCCCCGAAACCGTTGCTCGAAGCCTGCACCTCATGGTGATTTCCAAAAGTCTCGAACGAGTCGCCGATCACGCCACGAACATCGCCGAAGAGGTTGTCTACCTCTGTGAAGCCCTCGATATCCGGCACTTGGGAATCGCACCGGTGCCCGCCGCTGAGTAGCGGAACGAGCCGGAATATACCGCTTTTTTGATCCCAGGAATGAAGCCAACAATTCTGATTGTCGACGATGAGCCTGATGTGGTGGACCTGCTCGAGTTTAATCTTCGCGGTGCTGGATTTGAGGTGGCCACCGCAGAGACCGGCTCACAGGCGCTGAAGAAGGCACGGGAATCCATCCCTGACCTGATCTTGCTCGATCTGATGCTCCCCGAAATCGACGGACTCGAAGTCTGCAAGCTCCTCAGGCGAGATCCGCAGACGTCCGATGTTCCGATCATCATGCTCACTGCCAAAGCCTCCGAGATTGATCGTGTCCTCGGCCTCGAACTGGGCGCGGATGATTATGTAACCAAACCCTTCAGCCCGCGTGAACTGATCCTGAGGGTAAAAGGATTGTTGCGCCGACGTGCGGGTCCCGATGATCCGACCGAACTGTTTCGGGTGGGCAAGCTGGTGATTGACCTTCCCAAACACAGTGTTTCCATCAGCGGCAGGGAAATCGATCTCACCGCAACCGAATTCAAACTGCTCGCTCTGTTGGTGCAGCGGCGCGGCCGCGTGCAGTCCCGTGAAAAACTGCTTCAGGACGTTTGGGAATATGATGCGGCGATCGATACCAGAACGGTTGACACCCACATGCGACGCTTGCGCGAGAAACTCGGCACCGAAGCCGGACTCCTGGAAACGGTGCGTGGCGTTGGGTACCGTTTCGGGGAACGCTGATCCGGTCACAATAGAAATTCCAATGCAATGTGGCCCAGCCTTGCGATCATCATCCTGACCGGGGCCCTCGTCCTGCATCTCTGGTGGTACCGGCGTTTCCTCCAGGCACAGAGACGGTGTGCGGCGCTGGATTCAGAACTGGCAGGACTTCGAGTCCTGCAAACCGGAGCTGCCACTGGCGCTGAAGCGGAACGGAGTGCTCTCTTCAACAGCATGGTTGAGGGTGTTTTGGTCGCCGATTCAAATGGTCGGATTCTATTCGTAAACGATGCCCTGCGGGAGATGATCAACCTTTCGGTCGATCCGGTCGGCCGCACGATCATCGAAGCTCTGCGGATGCACGAAATCGATTCGCTCGCCGAGCGCGTAATGACCGAATCACGCATCTCGGGATTCGAACTCGAACTTCAAGGGACTCACCCCGGATTCTTCGAGGTAAATGCCGCGGCTGTTCGCGACCTCAACGGAGCGAACCATGGTGTGATCCTCGTCTTTCATGATCTAACGCGGGTTCGGAATTTAGAGAACACCCGCCGTGACTTCGTTGCCAACGTGAGTCATGAACTCAGAACTCCACTCGCGCTCATCAAGGGCTGCGTGGAGACGTTGCTCGACGGCGCCAGGGAGGATCCGAAGGCGTGCTCGCGGTTTCTCGAAATCATTCTCAAACATTCGGATCGACTGGAGTTTCTGATCAACGACCTGCTCACAATCTCCGAGTTGGAATCGGGTCGTGCCCCGATGCATTTCGGTCCGGTTGAACTCCGGCCTCTCTTCGAACAGGTTTGCGAAGAAATCCGCGCCAAAGCGGATACGAAAGGCGTGCGCTTCCAGATTGAACTCGCATCGGATCTTACCGTGAAGGCGGACGTCGACCGACTGCGTCAGGTCCTGGTCAACCTCCTGGACAACGCCATCAAATACGGTCCGACGGGCGGGTTGACCTGGGTCTGTGCCCGTGGGATCGACGACACAACCGTTGAGGTGCGGGTGATCGACGACGGTCCCGGAATCCCGCCGGATGCGGCTGAGCGGGTCTTTGAACGATTCTTTCGACTGGATCAAGCCCGCACACGAGAGCTCGGCGGCACGGGATTGGGACTCTCGATCGTGAAGCACATTGTGCAGTCCCATTCCGGCAGAGTCTGGGTTGAGCCGGCCACAAGCCGGGGGAGCGAATTCTGCTTTACCCTGCCCAAAGCTCCCGCGGAATCCGACTCGTCGCCCCGTTCCGGGGAATAACGAACGCGGCCCCACGGGTCACCTCTTGTCGTCGGGATTGATTTCCTTGAGATACTTGAAGATCTCGCTGTCGGTCGAAAGGATCAGCGTGGTGTCCGCACCCAGCATTTCCTGATAGGTCTCCATCGTCTTGACGAACTCGTAGAACTGCACCGCTTCCGGGCTTTGATTGAATGCCTTGGCGAAGATCTCCGTGGCTTCCCCATCCGCTTTTCCACGAATTTCCTGAACGCGTTTGTAAGCTTCCGATTCCACCTTCAGAAGATCACGTTCCTTCTTGCCCAGAATTTTGGCAGCTTCTCCCGCACCCTCGGACCGAAACCGTTCCGCAATCTGCTGCCGCTCGCTGATCATTCGCTCGTAAATCCGCTGGCGCACGCTCTCGTTGTAGTTGATTCGTTTGAACCGGACATCCAGCAGCTCGATTCCGAAGTCGGTCAGTTTCTCGGCCGCTTTTTCGAAAATTTCCGCTTCCACCTTCGCACGGCCCATGGTAATCGGGTAAAGCACACCCACGTTCCCAGGCGCATCCAACAGGGCTGAATCCCGTTCGGGTACCCGATCCTTGGTCGTGCGGATCACTTCGATCAACTCGTGCTTCGCAATCGCATTGCGGGTCTCGCTTCCGAGAATGTCGTCCAACCGGGAAAGCGCGCTGCGTTCATCGCGCAGGCGCAGAAAATATTGTTTGGCATCCTTGATCCGCCAGCGGCCGAAGGTGTCCACAACGATGTAAGTCTTGTCCTTGGTCGGCATCTCGGTCGGGCGCCCGTCCCATTCCAGAATCCGCTTCTCGATGCGCGTTACTTCCTGGATGAACGGGAGCTTGAAGTGAAGCCCCGCACTCGTGATGGCGTCCCCCTTGGGTTCTCCGAACTGGGTGATGATGACCTGCTCGGCCTCGTTCACCGTGTAAACCGCGCCCAGCCCAACCATCAGTGCCCCGAACAACACCGCGCCGATAATCAATCCAATCACCTGTTTCATCGTGCGCTTCTCCCTTCGAGTTCAGGTGAAATCTGGAGCAGCGGCAGCACGCCCTTGGCCGCATCGTCCAGAATGATTTTTTTGCCCAGCTTCGGAACAACTTCGTTCATGGTTTCGAGATAAAGTCTGCGTTTGGTCACCTCCGGCGCCTTGAGGTATTCGAGCAGGACCGAATTGAATCGGGAAACATCGCCCTCGGCTTCGTTCACACGTTGCAGCGCATAACCCTCGGCAGCCTGAATCTTCTGCTCCGCCTCACCGCTGGCTCGGGGAATCACCTTGTTGTATTCGCCGTTTGCCATGTTGATCATCTTCTCCCGCTCCTGCTGGGCCTGATTGACCTCGTTGAAGGAGGGCTGAACCTTGATCGGAGGATTCACGTTCTTCAACTGCACCTGATCAATGCTCAATCCCAGGTCGTATTTGTTGACCAACTCCTGCAGATTCGCCAGCGCCTCGGACTCGATCTCCTGACGCCCCACCGTGATGACTTCGTCCACGGTCCGGTCTCCCACGACCGTGCGCATGACGGATTCCGAGATGTCGCGCAGGGTGTTTCCCGGATCCCGCACCTTGAAAAGATAAGCCTGCGGATCCCGAATCCGATATTGGATGATCCACTCGACTGTGGCGGCATTCAAATCACCCGTCACCATGTTCCGCTCCTGCTCCTGTTCGTCCGCCTGGGCAGACTGCGTTGGATTACTCGCCCCCGAAGTTCCAAATCCAAATTCCTGTTTCAGCTGCCGCTTAACCGGGAGGATCAGAACCCGGTCCAGGCCGAATGGCAGCTTGTATCGAAGCCCGGGATCGACCGTTTTGATGTACTTGCCGAAGCGGAGTACCACCCCCTGTGACTCCGCTTGCACGGTGTAAAACATCGTGAATGCCGCAAGCGCCACAAACAACGCAACCACGCCCCAGATGATCAACGCGAATGGAATCTTGGTATTTCGAAAATCGGGAATATTGATCGTGTTGTGCTGACTCATGACTTTCGCAACCCTCGCAGAGAAACATTCCTAGGTCAAACGAATCGGTCCCATTATTTCGTTCGGCGCCGGCGACTCCATCCCATCCGAAGGCATTGCCTGTCAGTCTCCGAACAGCTTTCTCAATTCGTCCCGTGCGGCCGATTCCCGGGAGGTGTCCGGTTTTTCCGGTGCAAACTCGCGTTTCGCGAGTTCGAAATATTCGCAGAAGTTCGCGACGGCCTTTTCGCCAACGGGATCGGCGCGGCGATCGCGGCATTGATGGGCAAAGCGCGGGTCGTAGCTTGCGCAATTCAGGCAGACCCTCAAATCGGCCCCGCATCCGTGGCAGCTCTCGCTGCGCCCGGGCTGCACCGAGCGTGTCCATTCCCAGCCACACTTGAAACAATGACGTGTCACGGAAGGGAGCTTATCCCGGACCGCCCCCGCATTGAAGCCAAAATTTGGAGAACGGCGGGGGCCGGCGGCGGCAGGCCGGACTATGTTCCGGCGAGCCGAATCGCCAGGCGGATGGCGCTGAAAAGGCTGCTGGGATTTGCCCTGCCCTGCCACGCAATGTCCAGCGCGGTTCCGTGATCGACGCTGGTCCGAATAATAGGCAGTCCCAATGTTGTGTTCACCGCCGTGTCAAACGCCAGGGCTTTTACCGGAATATGCCCCTGATCATGATACATGCATACAAACACATCGGTGGTGCGCCGCTTGGCCGGGAGAAAAGCCGTGTCCGGCGGCAGCGGACCCTCGACCTGAATGCCCCGGGCGCGGGCCTGTTCGATTGCCGGAAGGATGATCCGTTCTTCCTCCCGGTTCCCGAACAGTCCATGCTCACCGGCGTGTGGATTGAGTCCGCAGACGACCACCCGGGCTTTGCGACCGCGGATTCGTTGCAGCCCTTCCGCCGACAGTTCGATGACTTCAAGAATCCGCGCCTCGGTGAGCAGGGCGGGCACCTCCGAATAACCAACGTGCACCGTGACAAAGGTGCACGTGATCTCGTCCGAATACTGCATCATGCACCAGCGCTTGGAACCGGCCCGGTCCGCAAAAATCTCGGTGTGCCCCGGATACCGCACTCCCGCACGATGCAGTGCCTCCTTGTTGATCGGTGCGGTGGTCACCGCCGCAACCCGACCAGCCAGCGCCGCGTCGATGGCCGCGTTGATGTACAAAAAGCTCGCACGGCCTGTCTGGTCGCTGATGGTTCCGGGCACGACGGTGTCGCCGGATCCGTCCCCAAGATCAACCACTGCCGGATGTACCAGGTCCACCAGGTCCTCAACGCGCTTCACCGTCAGTGCATTCAGCGCCTGTCCCGTGGCAGTCGCGACCCGCGCCAGAATCGCTGCATCCCCGAACACGACCGGCGTGCATTCCCCGCAAATCTCCGGATGGTTCAGGGCGTGAAGGCATACCTCGGGTCCCACCCCCGCAGGGTCGCCCATCGTGATCGCGATAATCGGTTTGCCCATGATCCCCCTCCAAGATCTTGTCTCAGACTATTTCCGATTGCCACCCACAGGTCCCACATCCGCCTTGGTCAAACCCGGACTTTGCAGGACTTCACTGCGCGCGGGTGTGGTGATCGAAAACTGGAACCCCTGACCGGTTCCCGCCGCCCCGAAACGCCCCTGCTTGTCGATCGCCACAAAATTAATGCTCAGATCAAATCCCTTCGGATCGAGCCTGGCAATCCGGCGGATGGTTTCAACACACGCTTCCTCGGGATGCAGCCCCTGCCGCATGTACTCGACCACGAGAAAGGATCCGCAGTACCGCATCACGTTTTCCCCAAGCCCGGTCGCACCCGCTGCGCCGATTTCGTTGTCCACGTAAAGGCCGCTTCCAATGATCGGGGAATCCCCGACCCGGCCCGGAATCTTGCCTCCCCAACCGCTCGTGGAACAGCCTCCCGCCAAATTCCCATCCCGGTCCAGTGCCAGGAGCGCAATCGTATCGTGGTTCTCGCGAATATCCTTCGGCGGATTCGGTTTTACCGCCTTCGATCTCTCACGGGCTCGTTCGGCCCACCAGGCAGCGTGTTTCTGTGCCGACTCTACGGGAACCGATTCCAGGCCCTGCTCGATCGCGAACTGCCGGGCGCCGTCGCCCACCAGCATCACGTGCGGAGTCTGTTCCATCACGCGGCGTGCGGCGGAGATCGGATGCGGAATACCTTCGATGGAGGCAACACTGCCGGCGCGGTGTCCGGGCCCGGACATGATGCAGGAGTCCAGTTGCACGATGCCCGCCGCGTCGGGGATTCCACTCAGCCCGACAGACTGATTCGCGACATCTGATTCCACGACCCGGATCCCCTGCTCGACCGCATCCAGCAGGGAACCGCCGCCGCTCAGGACTTCCAGCGCCTTTTCGTTGGCGGGTTTTCCGAATGGCCATGTGGAAGCCAGCAGCGGTTTGTCACCGGTTTTGCTGGCACCCCCTGTCTGTGCTGAAAAGCCGGAACTCAACGATCCCGCACCGGCTGCGGCGACCCCCGCGCGAAGGATAAAATGGCGTCTTGAAAGTAACATGACTGGACCTTTTGGTTCGTGTTGGCGTGAAAAGTTGTCCGTGATCAAAAACGAGCCACGCTACCGTCCCGGTCGGTCGCATGCAATTGAAAACCGGCCATTGAAAACCCGCCAACCCGCCGAAAAGCCTGGAGCTTTGTCGTGGACCGGGATTCAATGGGCCCCATGCGCGCGCCACTCAATCCGGTTGCGCATACCTGAATGACAAGCCTTATGAAAAACAATCCTTCAGACCCATCGAACAGAAGGGCATTTCTTCAACATGGCGCCCTCGTCATGAGTGCCGTTGCGTTCAATGGAGGTTTGCCCCGGGTGATTGGAGCTGTCGACAGACCCGCTCTGAGGATCGGTCTGGTTACGGACGTGCATTATGCGGACCGATTGCCTGCCGGGACTCGCCATTATCGGGATTCGATGAACAAGATGAAGGAATGCGTCCGCCGGTTCAACGAGGCCGATGTCGATCTGGCCGTCGAGTTGGGGGACCTGATCGATGCCGCGGAAACGGTGGAAGCCGAGATTGCACACCTGCATGAAATTGAAAAGGTGTTTCGGGAGGTCAGGGCACCCCGGCACTATGTGCTTGGCAATCACTGTGTCTCAACCCTGACCAAGGAACAGTTCTACTCAAATTCGGATGCACGCCCCGGGCATTATTCATTTGACCACGGCGGGTTCCATTTCGTTGTTCTCGATGCCTGTTACCGTCAGGACGGTGTTCCTTATGGAAATCGGAATTTCGAATGGACGGATACGAGCATCCCTGCGCATGAACTCGAGTGGCTTCGATCCGACCTGGAGCAGACCGCTCTCCGAACCATTGTTTTCGGGCACCAACGCCTCGATATCGAGGGGCCCCACGCGGTGAAGAACGCTCCGTCGGTTCGAAACGTTTTGGAGAAATCCGAAAAGGTGCTCGCCGTCTTTCAGGGCCACAATCACGTCAACGATCATCGCGAGATCGGCCGGATTCATTACTGTTCGCTCGCGGCGGTGATCGAGGGGGCGGGAGCCGAGAACAACGCCTACGGCGTGCTCGAGGTGCATCGCGACGGAACCCTGAAGCTCGAGGGCTTCCGAAAACAGAGCCACTACCGTTTGAACTCAGACCTGGAAAAACGATTATGAATCACGAGACCCTTCCCAACCCGGGGCACGGTGTGCTCTGCAAAATGCTCCTGATGGTCGCGCTTTGCGTGTCGGACCCGGGAACGGTCCCCTGCCCGGCCGCCGCTTCATCGGATCGCGAACCGATTTTCGTGTCGGTTTCCGGGAACGACGGATGGGTGGGATCGAAGGACCGGCCGTTCGCGACTTTGGAAAGAGCTCGTGCCGCGGTGCGCGCTGTGGATCGCGCCGAAGGGAAACCAATCGAAGTCATTCTTCGGGGCGGCACCTATTACTTAAGCGCACCCCTGGCGCTCGATCCATCAGACTCTGGAACGGAAACCTCGCCGGTGGTTTATCGTGCCGCGAAGGGGGAGACTGTGATTCTCAGTGGTGGAGTCCGATTGAAACTCGAGTGGTCCTCATCCAACGGAGTTTATTCTGCGAGGGTTCCAGAGGCAATCGCCCGGGATTTGGACATCGATCAACTATTCGTCAACGGGGACCGTTACCACCTCGCACGTTTCCCCAATTACGAGAGCGCTGAAAAGACTGCGACTCAATCCGGTCGAGCGGGTGATGAAGCCACACCGGGCGTCCGGTTTCCAGTGTTTGGGGGCACGTCCGCTGAAGCTCTTTCTGCCGAGCGCCTGAAAGGTTGGTCCGATCCGGTGGGCGCATTCGTGCATGCATTGCACGAGGCCCGATGGGGCAGCAAACATTACCGCGTGGTGGGATTGGATCCTTCCGGGAATCCGCGACTGCAAGGCGGATGGCAGGAAAACCGGGGCGGTGGCTTTGATCCATTCTTCCGCGGTGGGTATCACAAGGAGCTGTTGTATATCGAGAATATTCGCGAGGAACTCGATGCTCCCGGCGAGTTCTTTTTCGATCGCGTCCATCGGACACTTCTCTTGGTCCCGCGCCCGTTGGTTGATCCAACGGACGCCGAGATCGTCACACCACGACTCAAAGAGCTGGTTCTTCTTCGGGGCGATTCCACGAACCCGATCCGACATGTCCGCCTGGAGGGGCTCCGATTTCGCCATACGGCGCGCGTCTTCATCGAACCCTATGAGCGGTTGCTGCGCGGCGACTGGTCGGTTGCGCGATTGGCGGCCGTGCGGCTGGAGGGTGCCGAGGCGTGCGTCATCGCTGATTCAGAGTTTGGTGCGCTGGGTGGAAATGGAGTATTCCTGAGCCGATACAATCGGGATCATCGAATCAGCGGGAATCATTTTTCCGATCTCTGCGAGAGTGCGGTGTGTATTGTGGGAGACATGGGTGCGGTGCGTTCGCCGGCTGTTGAATACCGGAATACCGTGCCACAGCAGGAGATTGATCTGACCCCTGGGCCGCAGAGTCCAGATTATCCGGCACGCTGCCTTGTGGAGGGCAACCTCATTCACGATCTCGGCTTGGTCGGCAAACAGACCGCAGGAGTGCTGATCTCCATGTCCGAGGAGATAACGGTCCGGCATAACACCATTTTCCGAATCCCGAGAGCTGCCATTTGCATCAACGATGGAACCTGGGGAGGGCATCTCATCGAGTTCAACGACGCTTTCAATACGGTGCGCGAGACCGGTGATCACGGTCCGTTCAACAGCTGGGGTCGGGATCGGCATTGGGAAACACCGGGACGCTTTGGCATCAGCAGCGATCCGGTCCGCGCCAGGGCCCGGAGTCGATTGGATAATTACAAGCCGACGCGGATTCAGAATAATCGGTTTGCGCATCCCGGGGGACACAGCTGGGGAATTGATCTCGATGATGGTTCGTCGAACTATGAAGTTCGGAACAACCTCTGTTTGGGAATGGGGATCAAACTGCGCGAAGGATTTTTCCGAACCGTCGAAAATAATATCATCATCCAGGGCTTTGGGGGGTTTCACGTCTGGTATCCCGGGTGCGACGATGTGATCCGGCGAAATATTTTTGTGAGTAACGAACCCTATCAGTTCATCCGGGCGAACCCCGCCTTCGCGCAGGAATTCGATTTCAACCTTTTCTGGAACGACGGTGCCGAGCCCGTCGTTACCGGGGTTGGGGATCCGATGACTCTGAGCCAATGGCGGTCGCGGGGTTTTGACCTCCATTCATTGGTCGCCAATCCCGAATTTGTAGATTCGGCCAATGGCGATTATTCCGTGCGCAAGGAGTCACCCGCCCTGAAGCTTGGTTTCCGAAACTTCCCGATGGATCAGTTTGGCGTTCGCAAGGCCGCGTTCCAGGAAATCGCTCGAAACCAACCACGGCGGTTTGCAGCCGCGCCCGCCGCATCCGATGCGACGCGCGACCCTGCGTCCCGTCAGTGGTCGGGTGCAACCCTCAAGAACCTCACCGGAGCCGGAGAACAATCCGCGACCGGCATGGCTTCCGAGACGGGGGTACTGGTTCTTTCCGTTCCGTCGGGTTCCGTTGCCGCTGAGGCTGGCTTTCGAGTCAACGACGTGATTCTGGAGATCGATGGAACGTCAGTAATTACCCTCGAAACCTGGTTCACCCGTTGGAATCAGGTTCCCTCCGGCGCAACCGTGAGCGTGGCTGTTTTTCGTGGACAACAAAGAACCACGCTTTCGTTTGCGAAGTAAGAATTCACTCGACCGCGGACACGCGCAGGGCTCTCAGAGTCCGAAGTTCTTTGAACGGAAGGCCCTTCAACGTCCGGGCACCGGTCTTGCGACCGGAGCTGAAGCGGTCCCGGTGCTTTTGAAACATCGCTTCAACAAACGAGCGCGATCCGAGAACCGCGCCGTCAGTGAAATACCGTATTCTGAGTCTGAGCGCTTCGCACGGGCTCAGTTTCCCTTTTGCCCTCCAGAATCCGCGGATTCTTTCGAGTGCCAGGGTGTCTGTAGCGGGACACTTGGAAAACAACGTTTCCCTGTATTTGCCGACCACCCGCCGCCAATCGCCTCCCTCTGATCCTTCGAAAACCTCGATGCCGTTGATTGCAAGTGAGTTGCCCGCTGCCGCCTCGCCGTACCCGCAGAACCGGTAATTCAGCGGATCCTCCACCAAGCCTGCGCGCACCGGATTCAGGTCGATATATGCCGCAACCGTTCTCACCACTGAGGTTGTGTCCTCGACCAGAATGCTTCGGAAGCGTTCAGCCCACAAGGTTCCGAACCGCTCGTGTTTTCGGTTGAACCAGACGCTGAAACGTTGTTTGAGTTCCTTCATAAACACCGACACATCGTTCATCCGTTTGAGCAGCCGGGTCCGTTCCTGCTCTCGAAGGGAACCGCCCTCGGCGATGATTTGGGCGATCTGAAGGGTTTCAGGGGCTCGCACGCCGTAGAAGGCTTGGACACGCTCCAGCAGATCCCGATCGGAAAGGTCCGGTTGCGGTGGAATGCGGACCAGGATATGGAAATGATTGGACATCAAGCTGTAGGTGATGATCCGGACGCCGCAGAAAGCTGCCTGACGACGCATCATCTTGCGCAGTGTTTCCTTGACGGGATTCGAGGCGAGGAGGAACTCGCCCGCGACAATTCGGGAGATGCAGTGGTATACGGCCGTGGACTCGGGGGACAGCTTAAACCTGGGTTTACGCATCATAACTCCTTTCGACGAACTGCTCAGAACCTCAACCCGGAACGGGCGATTGTCAAATTCTACGAGCCTGTCCCTATGTATTTGTCTGTGCGCGGTGGGCGTTGCGCTGGGGGAGGGTGGCCTGTAGGGTGGTGGCGTGTTCAGCTATCATGGGCGCTCAAGAGGATGGCTTATCCTTGTCTCGACGGTGTTTGCGATTTCAGGCGCGGCCGGTCTGGGTTACCAGATGGTCTGGACGCGCATGTTCGCTTTCGGATTGGGTCACGAATGGCCAGCGATGCTTGCAATCCTGGCCGCGTTCTTTGCGGGGCTGGCGATTGGTTCGGTGGCTCTCGACCGTCCGGTGAGCCGGGCGCGGAATCCAGGGCTCTGGTATGGTGGGCTGGAAATAGCAGTCGGGGTCTGGGCGCTTGTCTCGGTTTGGTTGATTCCAGCCGCCGCGGGGACCGGGGCCGAAGGAATTGGGTTGCATCCATCGGTATTCCGCCACTGGACGGTTGCCTTCCTCGTTCCCTTTCTAATACTGCTTCCGGCAACGATCGCCCTGGGGGCAACGTTTCCTGCGATGGAACGATTCGTTTCGCGAACACCGGGGAATGAGCGTTGTGCGGGGGGGCTTTATGCGATCAACACCCTGGGTGCGCTTGTCGGTACGCTTGGTGCCACCTTTGTCCTGGTCCCCGCAGTCGGTTTTGGCACCTCGCTGCGATTCCTCGGGGTGCTCAGCATTCTGTGTGGACTGGGCGTGATCTTCATCGAACGCCGCTTTTCCAATTGCCCGCCCGCACCCCTGGAGCCTTCCCGCAACCAAGGGGTGCTGATCTCCCCGACGCGCCTGCGCGGCACCGTGTTCATGACCGGACTTCTGGGTGTCGGGTTTGAGGTGCTTGGCATCCGGATTCTGGCGGAGGTGTTCGAGAACACGATCTACAGTTTCGCCGCCGCCCTGACTGTTTTTCTGGCAGGTACCGCCGTCGGTGCCGGGTTGTACCAACGTTTCAAACGTCGGCTGGTTGGACCGGCTGCGCTGAGTGCGCTACTCTTCGGGCTGTGTGTGGCGTGCCTGTCCGGCGCATGGATTCTGTCCCGAGCCCAGCCGCTGTATAATCACGCCGTTGCATCGCTTGGGGATGGACTCCTGCCGAGGGTGCTGGCGGAGATGGTGGTCGCGACGGCGGTCTTTGGGTTCCCGACGCTTCTCATGGGAGCGGTGTTTGCGAAATTGGTCCAGTCGGCCCGCAGAAGCGATGGAGGGATTGGTGAAGCAACAGCCTGGAACCTGGCGGGAAGCGCTGCCGCACCGATCCTTTTTGGGGTCTGTTTGCTGCCGGCGATTGGGTCCAAATGGGCGATGGTGCTGGTATCGCTGGGATATCTGGCGCTCCTGCCCCGGCTGAGCAGGGCCCTGGGCATTGGACTGGTGCTCCCGGCGGGATTGCTCTGGGTGTTGCCGGCATCGTTTCATGCGGTTCAAGCGCCGCCCGGAGGGGCTGTCTTGGAGCTGCGCGAGGGGGCCATGGCTTCCGTTGCGGTGGTCCGGAACTTTGACGGAAACCGGAGTCTCCTGGTGAATAACCGGTTTGCCATGGGGGGCACGGGCGCCGCGAGTGCGGCTCAACGTCACGCGGACATCCCGCTGCTGCTGCACCCGGACCCGAAGCGCGCTCTGTTTCTCGGAGTGGGCACCGGGATCACGATGGGCGGAGCGGCCGTATACGATGGATTGGAAGTGGACGGTGTGGAGCTGGTGCCCGAGGTGCTTGAAGTGCGATCGCATTTCGAGCCGTTCAATCAGCTGCGACCGGGGATGAGACTCCATGTGGCGGATGCCCGGCGGTTCATTCGGGCGACGAAGACCCGTTACGATGTGATAGTGGCGGATCTGTTTCACCCGGCGCGGGATGGGGCGGGGGCGCTGTACACGGTGGAACATTTCAAGGGGGTGCGGGAGCGCCTGGAGCCGGGGGGGCTGTTTTGCCAGTGGCTCCCGCTCTTCCAGCTGGACGAAGCGAGCCTGCGAGTGATCGTTCGGACCTTTCTGGAGGTGTTCCCCGAAGCCCGTGCTTTCATGTTGCGCTGGACGATCGATACCCCGGTCCTTGGGCTGGTTGCGAGTCTGGAGTCGAGGACCTACGCGCCGGACTGGTTTGAGACCAGGGTCCAAGGGGCGGATTTGCAGCAATCGCTAAAGAATGCGACTCTTGGGGACGGTTTCCAGTTGTTGGGAACGTATTTGAAGGGGGCATCGGCTCTCGCTGAGTTTTCGGCTGGGGCCGAGTTGAACACGGATGATCGGCCCGTGGTGATTTTTAAAGCTCCCCAATTTACCTACAGGCGGTCTGAAACGCCGTATGGTCGCCTGTTGGAGCTCCTGGATCGGTCCGCTGGTCGAGCGGAAGAGATTGTCAAAAACGACGGGAGTCCCGGTGCGAAACGATTCATCACCGAATTGAACCAGTTTTTTGAGGCGCGAAACCGTTATGTGCACGGATTGGTGGCTGATTCCCTGGGCGAAAAGAAGGAGGCACTGGAGGCATTTCTCGAGAGCGCCGGGCTGAGTGTCCGGTTTTCCACCAGCTACGCCCATTGCCTCTCCATAGCCATGAGAAACGCGAAAAACGATCCTGCCGGGGCCCGAAGCCTGCTTGAGCGACTGGCTCAGGTGCAACCTCAACGACCCGTTGCCGCCCAGCTGATTGAGCGGCTTGGGGATGCTCCGTGAAGCCGGCCCAGAAAAATCTATTTTGACACAACGGCCTTCTTTCGTCAGGTTTCGGCCCTTTAGAAAATCCGGTTGCGATCGGACGATGGACCAAATTATTTATAACGGGTCAAGTTTGTCATGGGTAAATCATTGATCATAGCCGAGAAGCCGTCGGTGGCGTCAGACATTGCCAAAGCCATCGGCGGGTTCACCAAGCACACCGATTATTTCGAGAGCGACAACTATGTGCTGTCGTCCGCGGTGGGTCACCTGCTGGAGCTTTGCGTACCGGAAGGCGAGGAGGTCAAACGGGGCAAATGGAACTTTGCCAATCTCCCGATGATTCCGAGCCATTTCGATCTCAAACCGATCGAAAAGACCGAGGCGCGTCTGAAGCTGCTGGTCCGACTGCTGAAACGCAAGGAGGTGGATTCGGTGATCAACGCCTGTGACGCCGGGCGCGAAGGGGAGTTGATCTTCCGATACATTTTGCGCCACAGCAATACCGCGAAACCTGTCCGGCGTCTTTGGCTTCAGTCGATGACCCCGGCGGCCATCCGGGAGGGTTTTGCCGGATTGCGGGAGGACGAGATCATGTTGCCGTTGGCGGATGCGGCGGTGTGCCGATCCGAATCCGACTGGCTGGTGGGCATCAACGGGACGCGTGCGATGACGGCGTTCAACTCCAAAACCGGTGGTTTTCAGTTGACGACGGTGGGGCGGGTCCAGACCCCGACCCTGGCCATCATCGTTGAACGGGAGGAGAAGATCCGAAAATTTGTTCCCAAGACATACAGCGAGATTCACGGTTCGTTTGTGGCGGAACAGGGGGGTTACCAGGGCCGATGGTTCGACGAATCCTTTTCCCGGGAGAAAAAGGACCGTGACCCGGATCTGCGTCCGGAACGCCTATGGGATCTGGAACGGGCCAAGGCGATCCAGGAGAAATGTCTGGGCAAACCCGGGATTGTCACGGAGGAGAGCAAACCCTCGAGTCAGCTCTCCCCCCTGCTTTACGATTTGACGAGCCTGCAGCGGGAAGCCAACGGCCGGTTTGGACTGTCGGCCACGCGGACCCTGCAGATTGCCCAGGCGTTGTACGAGCGGCACAAGGTGTTGACCTATCCGCGTACGGATTCACGGGCGCTCCCGGAGGATTATCTGGGAACCGTCCAGCAGACCCTCGGAGCGATGTCGGGGACGCAGTACACACAATTTGCGAGCCGGATCCTGGAACAGGGCTGGGTGCGTCCGAACAAGCGGGTGTTCAACAATGCGAAGATTTCGGACCATTTCGCGATCATCCCGACCCTTCTTGCGCCCAAGGCCCTGAACGACATCGAGGCCAAGGTCTACGACATGGTGGTCCGCCGGTTCCTGGCGATTTTCTTTCCGGCGGCGGAGTTCCAGCTCACCACGCGCATCACGCGTGTGGAATCCGAGCCCTTCAAAACCGAGGGCAAGGTGCTGGTGAATGCCGGCTGGATGGCGGTTTACGGCAAGGAAGTGGCTGTGGACGACACGCCGAGTTTGGTGCCGGTGACGCAGAACGAGACCGTTCAAACGGACAAGGTCGAGGTGATCACCTCCCAGACCAAGCCGCCGCCGCGGTTTACGGAAGCCACCCTGCTCAGCGCCATGGAAGGAGCGGGCAAACTGATTGAGGACGAGGAATTGCGTGAAGCGATGAGCGAGAAAGGTCTGGGAACACCGGCCACGCGAGCTGCCGTGATTGAAGGTTTGGTTTACGAGAAATATATTCAGCGCGATGGGCGGGAGTTGCAGGCCACCCCCAAGGGCATGTCGTTGATCATTCTGCTCCGGGGCCTTGGCATCCCCGAGCTCTGTTCGCCCGAATTGACCGGCGACTGGGAGTTTAAGCTCAAACAGATGGAGCGGGGCAAACTCAAGCGGGATGAGTTCATGCGTCAGATCGAGGCGATGACCCGGTCGATCGTTGAAAAAACAAAACAATACGAGAGCGACACGGTCCCGGGCGAATTCGGGGCTCTTACGGTTCCCTGCCCGAAATGCGGGGGGGAGATCAGGGAGAACTACAAAAAATTCCAGTGTCAGGGAGCGGGATGTGACTTTGCACTCTGGAAGATTGTTGCGGGTCGGCAGTTCGAGATTCAGGAAATTGAGGAGTTGATTGTCAAACGGACCATCGGTCCGCTCCAGGGATTTCGGAGCAAGATGGGCAGGCCGTTTGCCGCTCTGATCAAGATGACGGACGAACTCAAACCGGAATTCGATTTCGGGAACAATAACGGCGAAGGCGATGCAAACGCCGAACCGGTCGATTTCTCGGGAAAACAATCGCTGGGCAACTGCCCGAAATGTGGTGGGAACGTTTTCGAGAACGGAATGAGTTACGTGTGCGACCAATCGGTCGGACCCGACCGGAAATGCGATTTTCGCTGCGGTGCGATCATTCTGCAACAACCGATCGAACCAGCGCAGATCACAAAGCTGCTGTCGGCGAGAAAGACGGATCTGTTGCCCAAGTTCATCTCCAAAAAGACGGGCCGTCCGTTCAAAGCGTTCCTGGTGCTCGACAAGGATGGCAAGCCTGTCTTCGAATTTGAGCCGCGGCAGGCGAAAGTCGGCGGTGCCGACCGGAAGGCGAAAGTCGCGGCCCCGCCAATCGATTTCACCGGCAAGGAGCCGTTGGGTAAATGTCCCAAATGCGGAGCGGGCGTTTTCGAGACGGAGGAAAATTATGTGTGTGAGAACACGCAGGCCGAGAAGAAACCGTGCAAATTCAAATCCGGACGAATTGTTCTGGGGCAGGCGGTCGATCATGAGCAACTGCAGAAGCTTTTGACAGATGGCCGGACGGACCTGCTGCGGAGTTTTATCTCGAAAGCGGGCCGGCCTTTTGCAGCGCACCTCGTCGTGGGAGACAAGGGAAAGATCGGGTTTGAATTTGCCGATGACGAGTCGGGTGGTGAGGGAAAGACGACCGAATAAGGCCTTCTCTCCCGAGCCCCGGCAGCCCCACTCCAACGCGAAGTGTCTAGGACTGCGGCAGTCCTTTGCCGCGTTTTGGCGGGGCCAGGTGCGGCAGCATTCGGTCGTTTGCGATCGACGAAGAATCCGGTCATGCGCGTCGGATTCGGCATTTCCAATCTTGCCAGCTGGAGCGGCTTTGCTACAGTGCGCCCATCAATGATCGATTCAGGCCATGAACCGTGCTGTGCACACAGCGAGTTTTTCGAGCCCAACACCCTGTAAGCAACGCCCATGAATTCATTTGTTCGCATCCAACTTTCGGTAATGATGTTCGTCCAGTTCTTTGTGTGGGGCGCGTGGTATGTGACCGCTCCGAACTTTCTGGGCACCATTGGATTTGGGGCCGAGGATTTCAGCTGGACCTATTCGGTGGGGCCGATTGCGGCGATGATCACCCCGTTGTTTGTCGGGATGGTGGCCGACCGGTTCTTTGCCGCCCAGCGGGTTCTGGGAGTCATGCATTTGCTGGGCGCGGGTGCCATGTTCTGGGCATCCTCGCTGATGAAGGTGAATGATCCCTCGCCCAGCGCGATCAACTGGGTGTTTTTCGCGTACATGCTCACCTACTTCCCGACCCTGGCGTTGACCAACACCATTGCCATGAAGAACATGAGCAGCGCCCAGAAGGAGTTTCCCCTGATTCGTGTCTTCGGGACCATTGGATGGATTGCAGCCGGGTTGAGCCTGACGGCGATGGGATGGGACACCAGCATCAACATGTTTTATCTGACGGCCGGGGCCGCTCTCGTGCTGGGAGTGATCAGTTTTGCGCTTCCGCACACGCCGCCCGTTCAGGAAGGGAAAGTCTCCGCCCGCCAGATTCTGGGTTTGGACGCGCTGGTGCTTCTCAAGGACCGCTCCTACCTGACGTTTATGGCTTCGTCGCTGTTGATCTGCATTCCGCTGGCCTTTTATTATCAGATCGCAAGCCGGATCGTGGAGATGAGCGGTCTGCCGATTGGCCAGACCATGTCGTACGGTCAGATGTCCGAGATTTTCTTCATGGTGGTCATGCCGTTCTTTTTCGTGCGGCTGGGCGTCAAGTGGATGCTGGCGGTGGGCATGCTCGCCTGGGTCTGCCGGTATGCGCTCTTTGCCCTGGGAGCCCCCGGGGAAGTGTCTTCGATGATCCTCATTGGAGTGGTGTTGCACGGGATCTGCTATGATTTCTTCTTTGTCACAGGCCAGATTTACACCGACCAGATTGCTCCGAAACAAATCCGGGCACAGGCTCAGGGAATGCTCGTCCTGTTCACCCTGGGGCTGGGCATGCTGATTGGAGCGCAGACCGCCGGAATCATCGAGGGCCAGCACACTCCCAAGGAGTCGATCGCCTTTGGCGAACAAGTCCAGGCCAAGAAAGTGGAGATTGAAGGTCTGACCGGGCAGCAGGCTGGCAAGACCGCCGGGGAACAGGAAACGTTG
>JAIPJX010000068.1 GCA_021733945.1 Verrucomicrobiota bacterium
ATTTGCGATCTGAAATTCCAACCTCGTGTTGTGGCTCACGGAACAAGGAGATTTTATGACGGAATCCGAACTCAAGCAGCGCACCAAAGGATTCGCTTTGCGAGTCATCCGATTGGTCGATGCTCTGCCCAAATCCATTGAAGGCCGGGCCCTTGGCGCGCAATTGATCCGAAGCGGCACATCTGTGGGTGCCAACTACAGGGCCGCTTGCCGGGGACGATCCAAAGCCGAATTCATCGCGAAGCTCGGCATCGTAGTGGAAGAGGCCGACGAGTCCTCTTACTGGATGGAATTGATCATCGAGGCAGGTCTGTTGCCGAAAGATCGAGTTGAACCGTTGCTCCAGGAAGCCTGCGAACTCACCGCCATCATGGTCGCTTCGCGCATCTCCGCCTCCAAAAAACAAATCGCAAATCGCAAATCGCAAATCGGCAATCTAAAATCCAAAATCCGCATCGCGGATGCGAACCCGGGATTCTTCAGCAGCTGGCGGAGGGCGATTTTCAGGTCGGACATGGATTTGCGATTTTAGATTGCCGATTGCCGATTGCCGATTGCCGATTTGCGATCTGAAATTCCAACCTCATGTTGTGGCTCACGGAACAAGGAGATTTTATGACGGAATCCGAACTCAAGCAGCGCACCAAAGGATTCGCTTTGCGAGTCATCCGATTGGTCGATGCTCTGCCCAAATCCATTGAAGGCCGGGCTCTTGGCGCGCAATTGATCCGAAGCGGCACATCTGTGGGTGCCAACTACAGGGCCGCTTGCCGGGGACGCTCCAAAGCCGAATTCATCGCGAAGCTCGGCATCGTAGTGGAAGAGGCCGACGAGTCCTCTTACTGGATGGAATTGATCATCGAGGCAGGTCTGTTGCCGAAAGATCGAGTTGAACCGTTGCGCCAGGAGGCCTGCGAACTCACCGCCATCATGGTCGCTTCGCGCATCTCCGCCTCCAAAAAACAAATCGCAAATCAAAAATCGCAAATCGCAAATCGCAAATCGCAAATCGCAAATCGCAAATCGCAAATCGCAAATCGCAAATCGGCAATCTAAAATCCAAAATCCGCATCGCGGACGCGATCCCGGGATTCTTCAGCAGCTGGCAGAAGGCGATTTAAAGGTCGGACATGGATTGGCGATTTTCGATTTTCGATTTTCGATTGGAATCACGCACCGAAATTGTCCGCCTAAGTTCATGGAGGACTTATTTCTCGTTTACGACGGAAGTCGGGGGAGACAATTCTCCCTCGATTGGTTTTGTCAGGTCTCCGTAAAGTTCCGGGCGCCGCTGCTGGAAATTCCGGCTGGAAACACGCATTTTTCGGACCGCCTTCAGGTCGATCGTCGCGGAGATATAGGACTCGGTTTTGTCAGGACAGCGCGCGAGGATCCGGCCGGGCCATGCCGCGGGATCGCCGATCATCGTGCCACTGCCGTAGGCCTGGTTCGCGCTGACCATGGCGACGTGACTCTGGAACATGACGGTCTTCATGATGAAATCCTCGACCGATCCACCGCGTCCGTTGATCCACACGATGAGTTCGGCACCCTTGAGGGACAGGACGCGGAACGGTTCTGGAAACCATCCGTCGTAGCAGGTGAGGATACCGACCGTTCCGAAATCAAATTCGAACACCGGCAGATCTTCTCCGCGTTGCATGACCCACTCGGGATCATTCTTTAGAAACCACTCGGTGGATTTGCCGGAGGGCGGTTTGGACCACGCCGGGGTGCCTTCGTAATGATCCACCGCGGCATGGGTCTTGTGGTAATTTCCGGCGATCTTGCCGGACCGATCGAATATGAGGGCCGTGTTCGCGAACCTGCCGTCCTCGTATACTTCCCAGCAGCCGACAATCACGTAAATGTGTTGGGAAGCGGCAGCGGCGGCAATTTTGGCGGTCGTGGCTCCGGGCACCGCGATTCGGCCCAGGATATACTCCGGGAAAACAACCAACTGAGCATCGTCCCTGCCCGCCCGATGGATGTAGGGAACCAGATCATCAGCCGCATCATAACCTTCCCGGCGGGGGTCCCCCTTGTCGTAGCCCGAAATCTGCACGGCAGCGATCTTTACCTGATCCCGGTTGACTGGTGTTTCAGCGGAATGGCCTATGGTGAGTTCCTGCGTGGACGAGCCGATCGGCGACAAAAGCAGGAACAGACCTGAGAGGAGAAAGCTGCGGTATTTCATGGAATGCTGGGGAGGGTCGATTTGCCGGCACCGCTCGGCCCCATGAACGTGACGAAATCTCCTTCGTTCACATCCAGTTGAATCTGGCGCAACACGTAGTGGAACCCGGCCGTGGTTTTATAGCTTTTCCCGAGATTTCGGATTTGGATCATGTCATTTTTCCAGCGGCGCGAGCGGGCACCGCTGCACCCGGATCTGAACAACCCACACTGCCGCTCAAGCGCCGGATAAACTTCCCGCATCCCCCGGTTTCAACTACCGCCGCGAATCCGTCTCCTTCGCGCCCGTGTCGAGAATATCTCCGATGTCGTCGTCGTCATCCATGCGGATCGAAGGGAGCGTCCGGGCCACGCCATAGTCGGGATCGTTCGGGTCTTTCGCTTTCTCGGGATCGAATATTCGGGGATCGACCGGCACACACGAATACGGCCGGAAGTCCGGTGTCGTGGTGAAGAAATCCGAGAAATCATTCGCCAACGCGTCAAACATGTTCAAGGGAGGCAATCCTAGGATTTGATACAACGTCCGATGCATGCTGACAATGGTCGTGTGCCGATGGGATACGTAGCCGCGTTTGGCCCACGGGCTGATCACCAGAAGCACGCTGCGCTGGGCATCGATATGATCCGGTTCGCCGCCCGAGTCGTCCTGCGTCACGAAGATGGCCATCTTCTTCCAATACTTGGTATGGGACAGGTATTCGATGATACGACCCAGGGCAAGGTCGTTGTCGGCCATCCACGACGCGAGATACGGAAACCCTTTGTCCGGATTCGGCTTGGCCCCATGATCATTGCAGATGGCGATGTTCACGAAAGACGGAAACCGCCGCCAACCGCGGACAAAACGTTCGTTGACATCCTTCATGAACCAATGCGCCCGGTATTGATCCGGAATGTTCATGTTGAAAATCGGGAACCCGAAACAGGTGTTGTCGTAAAGCGCCTTGGGCATGGGAACATTGACCACCTCGCGCGCTCCCGTGGGATGCATGTCTTCGCCCTCCAGAACCCCGGGCATCTCGAAACCTTCGCCGTAATTCCGAAACCGCACCTTATGGCGGGCGAGGTGTTCCCACATCGATCCGGCTTCCGGATAATCCTCGGGAATGAGCGAACCGTTGGATTCCATGGAATACCGGCGCCCGGGAGCCGAACTGTTCTTCTTGAACGCCCAGCCATCGGTGTAGGTCATCTGCATCAGATTATTCGGCTGAACTCCCACAAGCCAGCGGTGCCCTACGCCGGACGCCTCGGGTTCCACGTAAAAGTTGTCGCTCACGGCAAACTGCCGTGCCAGGGCATTGTGGTTCACCATCACGCCCACATCTTCCAACGTGGGCTGGCCCTCCTGTCGAATGGTTTGGTGCAGTCCCCAGCGGAGCAACGACGGATCGCCGTTGGCTCCTGGAACCCGATCGAAGATTGCGTCGTAGGTATGATTCTCCTTCGCGATGAACACGACGTATTTGATCTCCCTGGACGCCTTTCCAAACACCGTCGGAATGATCGGCGAGGACATGGCGGCGCGGTCCGCCTCGGCATCGACAATGCCGTTGTTGGCCAGCACGGTGGCGCTTAGTTTTTCCAACTCCGCATCCGGGGGCACGTCCAACAAACTCACCACTCCCCGCATCGCGAGAAAATCGCTCTTCACCGTGTCGTTCTTGCCTTTGGGTCCGTTTCCAAACCCTCGGAAACAAACACACATCAGACGGCGTCCGTCCGGAGACAACGCGATGCGGTAAGGATACCAGGCCGTTGGAATATGCCCAAGCACGGCCAGCGTCCGGGCGTCGAGCACGGCAATGGCGTTGATTCCCATCTCAGCGACATACAAACGCCTGCCGTCCGGCGACACAGCCAGACCGGAGGGGCCAACGCCACGCAACCCGGCCACGACAGGGGATGGGACAATGCGTTCACGAGCCTCAATGGTGTGGGTGCGCAAATCAATCCGCTCGACCATGTCGTTGTTCCCGTTCGATACGTAAAGAGAATCGCCCCGGACAGCCAGGAAATTGGGGGCGCTGCCCCCCACGGTCTTGCCGTTGTCGGAGGGCGCCCCGATCAGAAGTCCCGTCTTGAGTTTGTTCACCACCTGCGGATTCGCCGGATCCGAAATATCCAGGCTCCAGACGGAAAACGATTCCGGCACGTTCGGGTCGCCCAGTCCGGGAATCTTGCGCCCTTCAAACTCCACACCCTCGCGCGCTTCGCGGCTTGGATAACCGAACGGAGGCCGGGTCGTTCCTCGTTGATCGAATTTGGGGTCGGTGGGATCGGGAATCGGACTGTATTCGAACAAACCGATGTTCGCGACGTGAAGCTGATCCCCTTCGATCGCCAGAGCGTACGGATACCGACCCACCGCAACAGACCCGACGAGTTTCCCTGCAACGGGATCGATGACCGCCACCCGAAAGTTCGTCACATCCGCGCAGTAAAGGTGCCGCCCGTCCGCGCTCAGCTTTACATCCGCTGCATAACTGTCTTCGAACTTTCTCCCATTCACCGCCACATTCAAAGAGATTTCCCCAACCGCCTTCCTTGCATTCAGGTCAAACACGATGACCGATCCGCTCTCCCCCGAGCTCCAATAAAGAATCTGTCCATCGGGCGAAAAATCGGCTCCGCTGCCGGTTGCACCCCGCTTGCTTTCGGTGGAGTCTCCAGGCGCAATGTCAAAAGTCTGAGGGTCTCCGCTCTGCCAGCCACGGATGACCTTTCCGACGCCGCGGCTCGCAACAAACACCGTCCCCCCGTCCCGACTGATCGCCAGACCGTGAGGCCAGGGTGCGACCGGAAGATGCCGCCCCAGCGGCTGCAGATACCGTCCATTCGAGAGAATCGTAAGCCCTGCGGGATCATGCCGCGCATAGGTGTTGACGGAAGGAGCATGAAGGTAGGGTCGGGGTTGAACCTCAGCTCCGAGGGTGACGGAAACAACCACCATCAAGACAAGTGCAGATTGAAGGATCATGACAAGCAACAGTGGGCAATAATGGCGCACGGATGTCGAGCGGCGTTTTCTCTGCGCGACGCAACCACGCGGTCGCGTGAGACAGGGAGGGGACCTGCTCAGCGAAACGTTTCGCCGCCCCTTCCCAGCGCGTGACTTGGTAAAATCACCCCGCCCTTCCGGCAAACATCCTCAACCCAGTGAACCGGATCCGGCGGGTCCCGGAACCGACCCATCCGACAATCCGACCAAGACGCTAAATCCTGCTCGCCAAAGGCGGGAGGAAACCCCTAATTTATTGGCATGCACCAATACACGGAGAAACTGGTGGATCTGCTCGATCCGGCCCTGAACCAGATCACCAACATGGATGTGGAAACCGCGCGCGCGCGCGTGCTCAGCGGCCAACCGGAGCAGGTGCGCGGGATCGACGGATCCTTCGCGCTCGTGGCCCGCGACGGCAAGACCGTGCGCCTGGCACGATCGCTCGATCGACCCGTGCGCTATTTCCTGGCAAAACGTCAGGAAGGTCCCGCCCTCGTGGTCGCCGATCGGATTGACACCCTCTTTCAATGGCTTCAATCACAGGGATTCGCCAACCAATTTCATCCGAGCTACACCCGGATGGTGCCGGCCCATTACGTGCTCGAGATCCAGCTGATCGGATGCCCGGATCCGGACCCCACGTACACCCGGTTTTTCAACCCTCACCGAAACACCCTTCCGGGCGATCTGGACGAGATCGGTCGCCGCTACATCGGAGCCCTGGCGGACGAAACCTCCCGCTGGCTGCAATCGTTGCCCGAGGAAGAACCCATCGGGGTCTGTTTCTCGGGCGGCATCGACAGCGGTGCCGTGTTCCTCGCCACCTACCATGCGATGCGCAAGCTGGGCATGAACCTCGGACGGTTGAAAGCCTTCACCCTGAGTTTCGGCGACGGACCGGACCTGCAGCAGGCGCGGCAATTCCTCAAGCAGCTTGATCTCGAATTGTTCCTCGAGCCGATCGAAGCGGATTTGTCCGACCTGGACGTCGGGCAAACGATTCGAATCGTGGAGGATTACAAACCGCTGGACATCGAATCCGCCTCAATGGCGTTGACGCTTCTGGGTGGCATCCGAAAACGATATCCCCAGTGGCATCACGTGATCGACGGCGACGGCGGCGACGAGAACCTGAAGGATTATCCGATCGAAGAAAATCCGGAGTTGACCATCCGCAGCGTGGTCAGCAATCAGATGCTCTATCAGGAGGGATGGGGTGTTGGTCGAATCAAACATTCGCTCACCTACTCCGGTGGTTTGAGTCGCAGTTACACACGGACGTATGCCCCGGCGCGGCACCACGGATTTGATGGGTTCAGCCCGTTCACCCGCCCGAGCGTCATCGAGGTTGCCGAAGCCATCCCGTTCACGGATCTCACGGAAATGAACGTCGAGAAACTCTATGCGCTGAAGGGGGACATCGTGCAACGCGGCATTGAAGCGGTGACAGGTTTCAAAATGCCTGTTTTCGAGAAACGCCGGTTTCAGCACGGTGCCCTTCCGGTCGAACGGTTGCGGCAAAACCTGCCGAGCGATGAAGCAGGGCTGAGGAAACAGTTCCTGTCGCTCTATTCCTGAGCAACCGCCCCCCCCGAACACCTCAACCCGTTCGGGACCCAGCCGAAGCCATGCAAACCGCGATGAACACCCTCCCGTTCTCGTGAACCGGAACATCGCCGCGATGGAACAATCCCCAGACGATTGGATCCTCGGGAAACGGCCCGCCAGGAACCCGCTCGATCCAAACCGGCCATACGCCTCGCTCGTCGAAAAGGAACGATCGGCATCCGGCACAATCGTTCCGGTTGCGACGCTTTTTCTGACGAACCGCGAATGTCCCTGGCGCTGCGTTTACTGCGATCTCTGGAAGAACACCCTGGAGGAAACGCTTCCCGCGGGTGCCATTCCAAACCAGATCGACTTCGCACTGAAGGATCCGGCGCTCCGGAATGCCAGACACATCAAGTTGTACAACAGCGGCAGTTTTTTTGACCCGAACGCGATCCCTCCCGGGGATCACCCCGCGATCGCGGACCGCGTGCAATCATTCGAGCGCGTGATCGTTGAATCCCATCCGGCTCTGGTTGGCGAATCCGCAGTGCGATTCCGCGACAGGATCAACACGAAACTGGAGGTTGCCATGGGGCTGGAAACGGTTCACCCCGGCGTGTTGCCCAGACTGAACAAGCGAATGACTCTGGACCTGTTCGCCAGAGCGGCCCGCTTCCTCAGGGATCATGAGATCGCGCTGCGTGTCTTCATCCTCGTAAAGCCGCCGTTTCTCAACGACGAATCGGAGGCCCTGCACTGGGCCAAACGTTCCATCCAATTCGCATTTGAACAGGCCGCCTCCGTCGTTTCCCTCATCCCGACCCGATCTGGCAACGGGGTCATGGAATCGCTGACGGATGGCGGCGAATTCGCACCTCCCCGGCTTGAAACGCTGGAGGCCGCAGTGGAGTATGGGGTCGCCCTGCAGCGCGGCCGTGTTTTCGCCGATTTGTGGGATCTCGATCAATTCGCCGACTGCACCCATTGTTTTTCGGAACGTCGGGACCGTCTCAATCAGATCAATTTTTCCCAGGAACTTCCCGGAAATATCCGGTGCGCTGTGTGCGGAACCGCCAATTCCGCCCTCGTCCAATGACCCATGCGAACCGATTACGACATCGCGATCATCGGATCCGGATTTGCCGGTTCTCTCATGGCGCTGATCGCCCGGCGACTGGGCCGCTCCGTGGTGCTGATCGAGAAAGGAAAACATCCGCGCTTCGCCATTGGCGAATCATCCACTCCACTCGCAAACCTTCTGCTGGACCGCTTGTCCAAGCGCTATGATCTTCCCGCCCTGGAATCCCTCACAAAATGGGGCAGTTGGCAGCAGAACCACGCTTCGATTGCCTGCGGACTCAAACGCGGCTTCAGCTTTTATCATCACATCGAAGGTCGGTTTTTTGATTCGGATCCGAACCACCGCAACCAGCTCCTGGTTGCAGCCAGCCCAAGGGATGCGATAGCGGACACGCACTGGTATCGCCCCGAGTTCGACCAGTTTCTGGCGCAGCAGGCAATGCATCACGGCGCCGAGCTGCTCGAAAACACGGCGATCACGGAGATCCTCACCACACCCGCAGGAGCCACACTCAAGGCTTCCCGAAACGGAGCGCCCGTGCAGATCGGCGCGGGCTTGATCCTGGACGCTTCCGGTCCACGCGGCTGCCTTCATCGGGCCCTGCAACTGGCCGAAACAAAACCGGAACACCTGCCCGCCACCCAGGCATTGTACAGCCATTTTACGAATGTACGGTCCTGGGCCGACCTCCACCCCGATTCCGAGGCACCCCCCTATCCACCCGACGCCTCGGCCGTGCATCATCTGTTTGACGGTGGTTGGATCTGGATGCTGCGATTCAACAATGGCATCACAAGTGCAGGCGCAGCGGTCCTCGAACCCCTGGCCACGGAAATCGGTCTCTCGGAAGGCGAACCCGCCTGGAAACGGCTGCTGAAAAAATTCCCAGGCGTGGCAGCGCAGTTCGAGGGTGCTACTCCCTGCGTTCCGTTCATGCACACGCCACGCCTCTCCTTCTTGAGCAGCAAGATTTCCGGCCCATCGTGGGCGATGCTCCCCTCCGCAGCGGGGTTCATCGATCCCCTGCTGTCGACAGGTTTCCCATTGACGCTGCTCGGAATCGAACGTCTCGCGCGAATCCTGGAGCAGACAGCGCCCGGACAAGCGATCCGTGCGGAACTCGAGTGTTACTCCACCCGGACGAAGCAGGAACTACAGACCACTGGCCGATTGATCGCCGCTCTTTACACCAGTCTGCACGATTTCGAGCTCTTCACGGCAATCTCCAAACTTTATTTCGCCGCCGCCAGTTTTGCCGAGTGCGCCATCCGGCTCGATCGCCCACAGCTGGCTGGTGATTCGTTTCTTTTGATGGAGCACCCGGAGTTCGGACCCAAGGCACGGGAATGCCTGGACCAGGCCCTGCTGAAACCTGCCGGAGCCTGCCGAGCCGAGCTCCTGGATCGGCTGCACCAAACGATCCAATCGGTCGACGTCTGCGGTCTTGGTGATGCCTCGCGCCGGAACTGGCATCCGGCCAGGGGCGAAGACCTGGTCGCCGCTGCAAACAAGCTGGGGGTGACTGCAGGCGCCATAGAAAAAATGCTCATCGCGTGCGGCTTCAACCCAGGGAAACCCGGACCCTGTCCGTCGGGCTAATGCCTGCGGAGGATCAAACGATGATCCACGCGCCGGGTTTGGCTGTAGTCCAGCGGGGGCAGTTCGATCAGCGTGGGTGACTCGGTTTCGTTCAGCAGCGTCCGAGCCACCTGCTTCAGGTCCTTCCAGCGCGACCACTCGACATCGGGAGCGTGGGTGATGCGGCGCATGAGGCTGCGCCATTCGATGATGATTCGGTCTATGTCGCCCGGCCCCAGCAGGTCGGTAATCCACTCGTGTTTGTGGGCCGGATTGACATGCACGCTCGCGACCACACGTTCCGCGCCAGCCCCGTATTTGGGTGGCACCCCGTTCTCCAAATATCCGGGAATGGTTCGCAGTCCGTAGTTCTTATGGCACTCCTCTGCCAATCGACCGCCCCAGCGATTCTCATCGCCGCAGAACCGGAACCCGGCATCCAGATTCGCCAAATCATAAGCCATCTCCTGCAGAGGATAGTCTTCGGCTTCGAGCCCGGCGGCTATCGCCAACCCGTCGCCCTGCGAGAAGAAGCTGACAATCCTCCCCCGCCGGCTGGGCACCCCGTGCTCGTCCACCAAACCAAGCCGCCGCCAGAGCAACGCCACTCCCGTGGTCGTCGGCAGCTCGAAACATGTCGATCTAAGGGAACAGGCGGCGCAGTCCGGTTGCGGAACCTCGCGGCGTTCCGGACGCCACAAGGCAACCCCGAAGCTGTCCACCGGCACATCGATCTGATGCTCCATCAGGCTCACATCGGCCACAATTTTCTCGGCCAATGTTCGAAATCGAATCACGGGGGTATTCAGTTCGGCCATTTTCTCCGCGATCAACGGCGCGATCCGACTCTCCCAAACCTCGAGCTTCGCCTCCCGCCGGTTCCACTTCACGAGCTGGCGAGCCCATTTCACCAACAGGATTCGATCATCCTGCCGGCGATTGGCAATCGTGGTGCAACGCCCGTGCACCGGGCCGTCGGCACTCTCCCCCACCACGACCAACTGCCCCGCTCCAATCCTCCCCAACGCACTGGCCGAAGTCAGGATCGGCCGCAATCTTGGACTTTGATCCGGTGCAGGCTCGCCTCCGGCTTCGACGGTCCCAGTTTGCCCGTTGCGGCAGGAAACAGCGTCACCATCCGCCACGCCATCCACCAGAAAGATCTCACGCAACGGTCGGGGTTCGGGTTTCGGGTAGGCCTCCCACGCACCGCGACTGTTGCGCAGCTCACGAAGGCTCCGTCGGACATGGCGGGCACGCTCCGAGTCGGTCTGCAAACCGCACGGCGTGTCGGGATGCCGGACACAAAGTTCCACCCCCAGGGCAATTGGTTTGGTGGTGAACAGCCGGGTCTGACTCCGGATCGCTTCGGGGAACGGATCTTTTCCATCGAGCGCCGCGGCGTCCATCAAACCGAGCAGAGCGCTCCAGTCGACCAATCTGCCGCGGGTCAATTGACATGCGTGGGCGTCCAGAAGCCTGAGTTCATTGGAGGTCACCAGGACAAAACCCGTTTCGTCCAGGCCGCGCCTTCCGGCCCGACCAAACATTTGCAGAATCTCGTCGGCCCCGACCGGCTGCTCCACCGAATTCCGGCGATAGGAAGTTCCGGCGATCGCCACGCTGCGCAGGGAGAAATTGATGCCCGCAGCCAAGCCCATCGTGGCCACCACCACACGCAACTGCCCCGCCTTGGCGAGCGGTTCCACCACTCCGGCGCGCGCCGCATAGCTTAATCCACTGTGATGATAAGAGATCCTGGCCTTGAGCATTTTCGAAAGCCTGTCCCCCGCCAGCGCCTTTTGTTCCGTGGTCAACGAGAGCGGGTTGGGCACCGGCAACTGACGGGCGAGCTCGGCGGCCATCGCTTCCGCCGCGTGACGGCGGGGAGCGAAAACGAGGATCGGCCCCAAATCCTCCGCCAGTGCCTTGGCGATGAACCGCGGCCAGTACCCGCGAATCTCCTGGGGCAAATGGTAGTTGAGACTCCCGGCATGGACTTCCTCAAGAGGCACCGGACGATGCTCGTGTCGCACCAGGACGGCGTCGCGCCCAAGCTGGCAGAGCCATTTCACGAGGTCCTGTGGATTGGCCACACTTCCACTGAGCAACAGCAGCTGGGTCCGGGCCGGAGCGAGCGCCATCGCCAGTTCATAGTTGAGTCCTCGGTCTTCGTCCCCGATCAGCTGGTATTCGTCCACGACCAACAGCGCCGGGCCTTCCCCGCGCATCAGCCGCTGTTTCTGCGTTTCCAGAGTTGCGACGATGATGGGCGCATCGAGGTTCTGCGATAGATCCCCTGTGGCGATGCCGACATTCCATCCCCGGGCGCGCCATTCAGCGAGCTTGTCATTCGCAAGCGCACGGGTCGGCACCGTGTAGACGGCTTGAGCGCGGTTCTTGCCCTGGTTGGCCCACAGCTCAAAAATCAGTGTCTTGCCCGCCCCGGTCGGTGCGTGCACAACCACGTCACGACCCTCGCGAAGCGCACCCACCGCCTCCTGCTGCCAGAGATCCGGCACGGCCACCCGTGTCAGACCGTCGAGATTTTCAAGATGCACACCAAACGTGTTCACATCCGGAACATAATCGAGTCGACAGGCTAAGGAACGGCAAAAATCAACCGGACCGAAGACGAGAAATGCGCCTGGGTCAGGATTGGTTTTGACCAATCGATCGAAGCAGGTTAAACCGTATCACAAATGAAGTGTGGCCGGTTTTCTGGAGATAAATGAACTTTCCGTTGTTTTTCATGGCGCAGACGGAGCTTGAGCTCCAATACGTGTGGCGGCAGGCCACCCCGGAAGGCAAGGGAATCATCGTCATTCTGGCCATCTTCTCGATCTTCGCCTGGTCGATCATGGCCAGCAAGGCGATGCAGCTGCGCCGGGCCCGGAAGATGAACCATTTTTTCAACCTCGAATTCCGAACCCAGGGCAACGTCCTGGCAATTCACGATCGCCGCATTCAGGTCGACGGATGCCCTCTCTTCTCGGCATACCAGCAGGGTTGCCTCGAGCTCGACACCCGCCTCAAGTCCAAGGTCACCGACGGACGCCGCAGGCTGGTCTCGTTGAAAACCATGGAGCATGTCAAGAGAACTCTGGAACGAACCGTTGCCCAGGAGTCTCTCAAGCTTGAGTCGGGCTTGATCCTTCTGGCCATCGCGGTGAGCGGCGCTCCATTCCTGGGACTTCTTGGAACGGTGTGGGGAGTGATGAGCGCCTTCAGCCATGTCGCCAGGGCGGGAACCGCCGATTTGCCGACCCTCGCCCCGGGGGTCGCGGCAGCTCTGGTAACCACGGTGGCCGGCCTCCTCGTCGCCATTCCATCGATGTTCGGCTACAACTGGCTGGTCCACAACCTGCGCATCATGACCGTGGAACTGGACAATTTCGCTCAGGAACTGGTCTCCAAAATGGAGATTGAGTTCCTGAAGGACGATGAGATGGAGGAGTCCGGGGAACCGGTCCGCCCCGTGGAGCCATGAGGAGGTTCTCCCAACGAAATTCGCTCGTCACCCTGAGTGACATCAACATCACGCCCCTGCTCGATCTGGCGTTCGTGTTGCTGATCATCTTCATCATCATTTCGCCATCCATTAAATCCAAGGAGAACCATTCGATGGACCTGACCCTCCCCAAGGGAGGCGGACCGAGCCAAAAGATCGATCCCAAGGATGTCAATCTGGTGGAGATCAGCCCACAGGGCCAATACTCGCTGAACCGCCAACCCATGGACCTGGCCGGAATCGAACGGACTCTGGTCGCCACGTATGCGGGGAATCCGAATTTGATTGTGAAGATCCGGGCCGATCAGGATGGACGGAACCGGGATCTGTATGCCATTATTGATCTTTGCCTGCGGAACGGAATCACCCAGTTCTCGTGGGATACGGCACCCGCGAGAAGATGATGGATCGGTTGCAGAAAAAATGCGTCATCGCCTCGGCAGCAACCCACCTGCTGCTCGTGGCCCTTTTGTTTATCTCCCCGGCCTTCGTCACGCCCGAAAAACCCGTTACTCTCCCGGTCCTGACTTTTATCCCCGCCACGCTGGTGGATGATCCGTTCTCCGGTGGAGGCACACCGACTCCTCCCTCTCCGGCACCCGAACCCGACAAACCGGAACCGCCCGCTCCGGAATCGGAACCCGTTGCCCCCACCCCGAAACCCAAGCCAAAACCCAAGCCAAAACCCAAGCCGGAACCGGAACCCGAACCGGCAAAGCCCGAGCCAACCCGACCTGCTCCGCCCAAGAAGATCGAACTGAAGAAACCTGAGAAACCGGCCGAGCCGGAGCCCAAGAAAGTGGCTCCACCAAAAAGAACGATCGTCCCCACGTTCACCAAATCGTCCGACGACTCAAAGAAACAACGTCAGGAAGAGGCCCGCCAAGCCGAGGAAGCCAGGAGGCAGGCGGCAGCGGAGGCGGTGAGGCAAAAGCTCGCACAGGTTCAGCAGAGGTTGGCCGGGCTGTCCACATCGACGAGTATTGAACCGCTGGGCCCCGGGGGTGCGGCCTATGCCAACTACGCACAGGTCGTCAAATCCATCTACGAACGGGCCTGGATCCCTCCAGCGGAGTTGGACGACGATCTCGGCAGCGTGAAAGTGGAGCTGATCATCGCACGCAACGGACGTGTGGTGTCCGCAAAGATCAAAAGGAGCTCGGGCAACAGTGCTTTGGATCGCTCCGTCGATCGCGCGCTTCAAATCCGCGAGATCCCCCCCTTTCCCGAGGGCACCCGCGATCTGCAACGAGTTTTTATCATCGACTTTAATCTCAAATCCAAACGCTATTCCGGATGACCCCTCCCCCAACACCCAATACCCGAGCCCATCAACAGCGCGATGGGATGCAGAATCCGATCCACCGAGATTTTTGTCCCTTGCCAGCGCCCGGAATCCAAATGCGAGCGCTTTTCCTGGCACTGTTGCTGACCATCCCCTTGCAGGTCCGGGCGCAGCAGGAAATCGTCATCGACAAAACCGCGACGGCAACCCGGGTCATACCGATTGCACTCAATGGGTTCACCGGAGAAGTAGCCTCCACGCTCAAATTCGATCTTGAGGTCCTCGGCTTTGAAATCGTTGATTCCTCCAAGGCGCAGTACAACGTCACCGGGACCACCACGGCCCACGTCGAGGGGCGTCTCATCGATCAGGTCACCAAGGCATCGCTGTTCGCCAAACGCTACAATGCCAGCACTCGGAGGGCTGAAACCCACGCATTGGCGAATGATATCGTGAGTCAACTCCGTCAAATCCCCGGCATTGCGCACACCAAAATCGCGTTCAAAGGCCAAACCGGAGCGCAGACCGAGATCTATGTGGCCGACTACGATGGCTCCAACGCAACGCCCATCACCAGCGACGGAGCCCTGGTCGCCGCACCGGGATGGGGCCCCAATGGGAGCATCCTCGCTTATACATCCTACCGGTCCGGGTATCCGGATATCTACGTCCAGGACCTGTCGGGCAAACGCGAGATCATTGCCAAATATCCCGGATTAAACACAAGCGCGGCAATTTCCCCCGACGGGAAATGGGTGGCCATGATCCTCAGCAAGGACGGCAGCCCCGATCTCTATGTATGCCGGATTGACGGTTCGAGCCTCAAACGACTTACGAAGACCCGTGCCGTCGACGCCACCCCGTGCTGGTCCCCGGACGGCAAAACGATCTGTTTTGTGTCCGATTCACGGGGTGCCTCCGGGCTGTTCCTGATCTCCCCCGACGGCAGTGGAATGCGTAAACTGCGGACGGTGGGCTCCGGAAAACCGACGGAACCAGACTGGTCACCCGACGGGACTCAGATCGTGTTCACCTCACAATGGCGTCAGTTTGTGATCTGTGTCGTGCCTGCTGCGGGAGGTGAAGTTACAACCCTGGTCGATGGCGAAGCCCCCAGCTGGGCACCCAACTCCCGCACGGTCATCTTTTCCAAGCGCAAACAGGGCCGAAGACTCCTCTCTTTGCTTGACGTGCCAACCAAACGGATCAAGGATATCCCCCAGAGTTTGGCGGGTTCCTCTCAGCCGAGTTGGGCGAAATAGCGCTCCCACGGATCCCCAAAACAAAATTTGAAATGAATACCGCGAAACCCTTCTCCCTATTGATTCTGGGCTCCGTGATGAGCTTCGGCCTGATCGGTTGCAAAAAAATGCACACCGGTGTCACTCCCATTCCCTCCGCTCAGCGTTCCGCCCCGGAGGTGGGCATCCCGAGCGGACCGGTGGGAGGAAATCCTGGCGGACAGGATATCGGGGCCGGCAACAGGTTCCCGGGCGGCATCGATCCGAATGCGAGCAATCTGGCCACGGATATCGACGGCAACACCCCGCTTGGCCCGCGCGACATCGAAGGCAACTACATCCTCGACCGTGAAGCCTTCGCCGACCAGACGGTTTATTTCGAATTCGACAGTTCGGTCGTAAGCCCGGACCAGAAACCGAAGCTGGAAGCCGTGGTTGCGCGTCTCCAGACCGACCCCGCCTTTCATCTCAAGGTAGAAGGCCACTGCGATGAGCGCGGCACCGACGAATACAATCGCGCTCTGGGTGAACGACGCGCTCTTTCGATTCGAGAATACTTGATCGCAATGGGTATTTCCGCGGACCGAATCAGCACGATCAGCTACGGCGAAGACAAACCGGCGCTCTTCGGAAGCGATGAACTCTCCTGGGCCAAGAACCGGCGCGGCGAGTTTGTTTTGCTCATTCCGAAGAACTGATTAAATTCTAACCCCATCGTCTGCAAATCCGAAACGGGCTGCGCTCACCGCAGCCCGTTTTCGTTTTACCACGGCTCTCTTCGGCCTTCACACGGGTGTCTCGAACTGGCACACTGTTTGTATGCCACTCCACCTTGCTTCAGGATTTTGCGCCCTCCTCGTCATCCAATGTCACTGCTGGATCGCTCTCCCGGCTGCCGCTCCCACTCATCCGAACATCGTGGTGATCCTCGCGGACGATCAGGGCTGGGGCGATCTGAGTTTGAACGGCAATTCAAACCTCAACACACCCAACATTGATTCCCTCGCAACAAGTGGCGCGCAGTTTGAGCATTTTTTCGTTTCACCGGTCTGCTCACCCACCCGCGCGGAGTTCCTGACTGGCAGGTACCATCCCCGGGGTGGCGTACGCGGCGTGACCACCGGAGCGGAACGGTTGAATCTGGACGAAACGACGATTGCGGACACGTTCCAAGCGGCAGGCTACACAACCGGGGCTTTTGGCAAATGGCACAACGGTTCTCAATACCCCTATCACCCGAACGGCCGAGGGTTCGACACTTACTACGGTTTTACCTCCGGCCACTGGGGGAACTATTTTAACCCGATCCTGGAACAGAACGGGCATCTGATGCGGGGAACAGGCTTCATCGCGGACGATCTCACCGATCACGCCATGGCGTTCATCGAGACTCACCGCAAAGAACCGTTTTTTTGTTATATCCCGTTCAACACACCACACTCCCCCATGCAGGTGCCGGACCGGTTCTACGACAGGTTCAAAGGCGCAGAATTGAAACAACGAAATCGCGATCCGAAACGGGAGGATCCGGAGTTCACGCGCGCAGCGCTGGCAATGTGCGAAAACATCGACTGGAATGTCGGGCGGATTCTCCATCAGCTGGAGGTTCTAGGTCTCACAGAAAACACGATTGTGGTCTATTTCAGCGACAATGGCCCGAACAGCTGGCGCTGGAACGGGGGAATGAAGGGACGAAAAGGTTCAACGGACGAAGGCGGCGTTCGATCCCCACTCCTGGTGCGATGGCCCGGAAACATTCCAGCGGGAATCCGAATCTCCCAGATCGCCGGGGCGATCGATCTTCTTCCCACGCTGGCAGATCTGGCCGGCGTCAGGAACACCGGAACGAAGCCTTTGGACGGAATCACCCTCAAACCGCTTCTGACGGGGTCGACAGCCGGTTGGCCCGATCGAATGATCTTCTCCCACTGGTCCGGTCGCGTCAGTGTGCGCACCCAACAGCATCGGCTCGACAGCTCGGGGCTGCTGTTCGACATGGTGAACGACCCGGGACAAACAAGAGATGTTTCGGAGGCCCTGCCCGCCGAGGCTGAACGACTCAGAAAATCCGTTGCCGATTGGAAGGAGCACCTGCTCCCCGGTTTCGGTGAGGATCCACGGCCACTCCCGGTCGGGTTCCCGGCTTTCCCGGTCACGCAACTCCCAGCCCGCGATGGGCTGCCTCACGGAAAGGTGACCCGCAGCGCCCGCGCACCCAACAGCTCCTACTTCATGAATTGGACCGACACCGCAGATCGGATGACCTGGGATGTGGACATAGCCACAACCGGGCGGTATGAAGCGGTCCTGTTTTACGCCTGCCCGGCGGCGGATGTCGGCGCGAAGTTCGAACTGCGCCTCAACGATGCCACAATCGAAGGCACGGTCTCGGAACCACACGATCCACCGCTTCAGGGCTCCGAAAACGACCGTGTGCCCCGGGCCGGGGAATCGTATGTGAAGGATTTTAAACCAATGCGCATTGGCACCCTGGATCTAAAAAAGGGACGGGGAGAATTGACCCTGCGGGCGCTTCAAATACCCGGCAGCCAGGTGATGGAAGTCCGAATGCTGCTCCTGACCCTCGTTCCCTGAGCCCGGCTTGACATGGGATCCGGAGGCTGCGGCACACACTGCAGGTATGCCCGCAGGAAACTGCAGCCGGCTACATGCGCTCCGGAGATTCGATGCCCAGCAATTCAAGCCCGCACTTGAGCACCCGCCCTGTGAGCTGGCATACCGCCAGCCGGTTGGATCGTTCGGGTTCCTCCGCCTTCAGAACCGGGCATCGCTCGTAAAATTGGGCGAACGCGCCTGCCAGATCGTAGAGGTAGTTGCACAGATAGTTCGGCCGGTAATCGCTGACAACCGCCTCAAGCACGAGTCCGAAATTCAGCAGCGTTTTGCACAAGGCAAACTCCTCCGGTGTCGACAGGGATAGTCCCTGAGGCGGAACCCCCAAATCGTCCGGAAGGTTCTGCTTGCGGAAAATGCTCCTGATTCGCGCGTGGGCATACTGCAGGTAGGGTGCCGTGTTTCCGTTCAAAGCCAGCATCTTGTCCCAACTGAACACATAATCACTCTGACGGTTCGGTGCGAGATCGGCATATTTGACGGCACCCAGTCCAACCATTCGTGCCACCTCTTTTTGTTCCGCATCGGTCAGATCGGAATTTTTCTCGGCAACCATGCGCAACGCGCGCGCTTCGGCTTCGTCGAGAAGGTCCGCGAGTTTAACCGTGTCGCCAGACCGTGTCTTAAAGGGTTTGCCATCCTCTCCCAAAATCGCACCGAACCAGACGTGCGCCAGTTTGACAGGTGACCCGGATTTCCATCGCCGGAAAATCTCAAACAACTGCTTGAAATGCAGCTGCTGCCGACCGTCCGTCACATACACCACCTCGTCCGGATGCCAGGTTTCAAGCCGATACTGCAATGTCGCCAAATCGGTGGTTGTGTAGTTCGCGGCACCGTCGCTTTTCTGCACGAGCGCCGGATGCGCCTTCAACTCGGGATGATCGTCAAAGAAAACAACCATCGCTCCCTCGCTCACACGGGCCAACGAACGGTCCTTCATTTCGGCGACAATCGGTTTCAATCGCGAGTTGTAAAAACTCTCTCCCAAGGTGTGATCGAACCGAACCCCAAGTCGCTGATAGATTGAATCGAATTGGCTGCGGGACAGCTCTAGCATTTCCTGCCAGATGCCAAGATTCTCCGGATCGCCATCCTGAAGTTTCACCAACTCTGCACGCGCACCTTCAAGAAGCGCAGGTTCCGCATCGCATCGGCTGTTCGTCTGCTTGTAAAGCCGCTCCAACTCTCCCAAGGCGTCCGTGCGGAGCGCCTGGAGGTCCAGCCCGGATTTCCAACCCAACAGCAGCTTGCCAAACTGGGTTCCCCAATCCCCGATATGATTGTCCGTGATAACCGTGTGACCGAGGATCCGGAGCGTGCGCGCCAGGCTGTCCCCAAGGATGGTGGAACGGATATGCCCAACGTGCATCGGCTTCGCGACGTTCGGCGAACTGAAATCGACAACGAACGTGCGCGGGTTTTTTGTCGTCTCAAAAAACAGATGCTCCCCGCGAATCGCGGACTCAAGCGTCCGACAGATCACCTCGGGTCCGATCCTGAAATTCAAAAATCCAGGACCGGCAACTTCGCTCGACTCTATCCATTCCGGCACATCCAAAGCCCGGATCACATCCTCAGCCAGTTTCCGCGGATTGATCTTGCGCGGCTTTGCCAGCGCCATGAGCGAAGTCGACTGATAATCGCCAAACCGAACGTCCGGACAGGACCGAACCACGATCTGATCCACTTCGGCATCGGGAATACAGTGAATCACCGCCGCGCGGAGGCGTTCTTCAAGAATACGATGGGGCAACACAGGGGGGATACGGAGGATTGCGGTTGTGACCGAAGTCATCGGAACCGGAGGACCTGAAACTACCTGGCACCGGGCGGCTCCTTGATGATCCGGTACATTCCGGCTGCATCCGGAGCATCCTCCAGAGCCTGTCGGAATTCTTTTTTATGCAGCAGCTTGGCTATGTTCGCCAAGGTGTGCAGGTGTTTCTGGAACTGCCCCTGGGGGACCAGAAACAGCATGATCAGATTGACCGGTTGGTTGTCGAGCGAATCGAAATTCACGCCCTTCCGCGAGCGCCCGAAGGCCCCCACCACTTCATAGATCAGATCCGTCGACGCGTGCGGAATACCGATCCCGAACCCAATTCCGGTGCTCATGGACGTTTCCCGTTTCTTGACAACCGTCGAAATCGGTTGCCGGTGTTCGGGATTAATTTTACCGGTGGCAACAAGACTGTCGATCAATTCATCGATTGCCTCCCAACGATTGGAAGCCTGCAAATCGGTGATGATCTGATCTTGCTGTAGGATATCTCCAAGATTCATAGGAACAAACCCAGCCGGGACATTTCGCCTTAAGTTGAGTCCGAATTCAAGACCCAATTGGACCATATTTACCGAGATCGATTTTCATCCGGAAAAACAATCGCTCTTTTGATGTTTTTTGAACAGCCGAAGCACGCTTGCTGCAATTGAACAAGACCTGCGATCGATTCTGGCAGCTGTTTGATCGGAATGGAGCCCTAACGCGGAGACGCAGTTCCTGGTCCTGTCAGGCTCCCAGTGGAGAGCTCCAGTCGTCGGATGTCAATTCCATGGAAGGCACGAATACTCGATTGGAACTTGGCGTGTGGAGGCTGGGATGCCCGGAAAAAGGCGGTAGAGGACTACCGCAGTCCAAGACGCTTCGCGAATGCCAAACCGGGGGAAATAGCGCGTCCTCTTTTGGAGTGCGGCGACAGAGCGCAGCGGCGACGCCGCTTTGGATTTGCCCGCGCCCCATCCAGCCTGTCCGATACGATCGAAAGGCAGCCAGACACGTCTGACAATTCCAATCGCGCCGACCTGGCATCGGATAATAGAACATCCCACAGGATGAGCGCTTCTAACACCGCTTTATGTTTCGCGAACCAGGATCCGGTCATGGAACAAAAAAACCCCGATCTTGCGATCGGGGCTTGAGAGTGATCAGTCGAAACCGAAACCTTAAGGCGCAGCGTATTTATTAATTACTTCCTGCGTCGCTGTCTTGATCTCAGTTGCTTTCTGCGTCGCCTGAGCAACCACCTGTTCAGGCGTCAAGTTGGGAGCAGCTGCTGTAATAACCTTGGTTTCCTGAGCGATGTTGGTTACAGCTGCTTTCAGCGCTTCACCTTTCGCAGATCCGGTGCCAAGCGCAGTGGACGCCGCCACATCCGCGATTGCGACTGTGATTTGCGTGTTCAAGAAGTTGACAATGGTCGTTTTCGCTGTGCTACCAACGTTGGCATCCTGAGCCACTGCAGTGATCGTATTCGCTGCGGAATTCACCAACGCAGCTTTGTCGGCGGACGAGATCCCGGAATCCGCCTTAACAATGTTTTCGACAGCATTTTTTGACGCAGTCACCAAGGCAACTTTATCCGCTGCGTTGACAGTCGTTGAAGTGGCAACGTTCTGGATAACCTCCGAGGATTTCTCAGATATTTGCGCCTTCTCTGCACCGCTGAGTGTCGTGGAACTAACAACCGTTTGAACCGTCGCAGCAGCAGAGTTCACCAAAGCGGTTTTGTCGGCGGCCGAAACGGTTGTCGACTGAACCACTTCTGTCACTGTCTTCGTCGCTGCCTGAGTAACCGCGGCCTTTTCTTGGCTTGTCATACCGACCGACGTCGCAACCGTCTGAACGGTCGTCGAAGTCGATGTAATGACCGCGTCCTTTTCCTGCTTGGATGTCGTCGTGTCACGATTCACGGCATTCACCGTCTGAATAGTGGACGTGATCATCTTGGCCGCGTCACTGGTGGACACGCTAGGCGCTGTCGTGTCCAAATTCTCCAACTGCTTGACAGTATTCACGAGAGCCTGACTGCGGGGAGCCGGATCAACGGTGTTCGGAACAGAAGGAGCCGGAGCTCCAATGTTGATTGGACGGCTGCCAGTCAGACTCCGGGGGGCCGCACTTGCGCTGGAACGAAAGTTCCTGGAGAAGCTGGCAACGAGATTCAAGGTGGCGTCCGCTTCAATCTGCGCCTTGGCAGAGGGAACCGCTACGACAATGGCCTCGAGAATCCGATGGGTCTCTTCGGGGACAATTCCGACAACGCGCCGGGCAATATGAATGGCGGAACCGGGAGCAACCTTGGAAACAGCCGCAGCGACCTGCGAAGCGCGGTCGGGTGCATAGGCTGCTGCGATTTTTGTGATTTCCTCGAGCTGGGCAGGAGCCAGTTCTGCGGCAGCGGCGGCAACGGCCGGCGCAGTCTCAGGTGCCACCTTGGCAATCTGCTCCACCAAGGAGAGAGCCAAAGCCTGGTTCTTCTCGAGAACGAGGCGAACCACAGTAACAGCGACGTCTTCACGGTCCTTTTTGTCAGCGGATTTAACCAATTCCGCTGCAACAGGAGCCAACTCCAACACCGATGCTTGGGCAACAGCCTGCTTGATGGCATTCACTTGCGATCCCGGAAGCGCTTTTACCGGCGCCGCTCCGAAACCTAATAGAGCCGCCATAACAGCAGCCAACGTCAGATGTTTTCGTTTCATATGTCAGTTTACTAAGTACGTTTTTTCCCCGTTCAATGGATTGAGTTTCTACGAGTTCGCGACCCTTAAGTCAACAAAAAAGTTTTCAAAAAGTTATATCCCCAGCTTCTGTAATTCATCTGCTCTTCAGGGTTTTAGACACTTCTTTGACTTCAGTTATCAAGTTTTACCGAAGATCGATCCGCAAGTCAATGCAAGCAATATTGGTACCACAATCATTTTTCCCCGCAAAATTCGGCAGAACCTTCATTCAGCAGTCAAAAACTCCGCCATTTCACCGGTTCCTGCGCATTTCCGAGTCCGTTCCAGTTTGCGCGCCCAATACCGGCGGGCCACCTCAAGATCTTCCAATGTGTTGATATTCAACAATTCAGCCCGGTAGCGTGTTCCAAACCGGACAATTTTGCCGGGAAGCGCGCCGGCCAATCCCCAAAGGGAACAGCGCCCGTCTTGAATCCGACGTTCCACAACGGCGCCAAATGACGCACGCATGAGAAAAGGAAAGCCGATTTGTTCGCCGGTTTGAGAAAAAACGCCCGCATTTCCGGACGCGCCCTTTGCAAGGATGCGCTCCAGGATTCGCTCCGTAATAAACGGCATGTCACACGAGAGGAATAGAACCGCCTGAACCCGAGTCTTTCGCAAAGCGGTCAGGACCCCCCCCAGCGGGCCGCACCGCGGCACCGTATCCCGACGAATCACCCGGAATGGCAACGCCAGCGGTTCCACCGCTCGCTGGATGTGCCAGAGCATGGTTTTTCCACCAATCCGCACCCCGGCCTTATCTGAACCCATGCGGGAACTCAACCCTCCTGCCAACACGCAGATTTCACAACTCGGAGACATGCTCTTCCCAGCCATTCAAATCAGGCTCCAAAATAAAGATTGATCAGGAAGGACCAGCCCTGCTACTCTGCTCGGTCTTTTTCTTCCGCTTCGGACAACCTTCCGGAATCGAAGGAAAAGTCAAGAACGGCCCAACAAGCGTGTCTCGTGTGTGTACATGAGACCGGCCTTAATCACATCGCAAACAATCTCGTGTTCCGCGAGATGGTTCGATCGAAGAATCGAGCCTTTAACAAAGGAAAACATACGTGATCAGCATCGGAGTCAAAGAGTTATTGGAAGCAGGCGTTCATTTTGGACATCAGACCAAGCGTTGGAACCCAAAAATGAAGAAATTCATTTTCGACGCACGCAACGGCATTTACATCATCGACCTGAACAAGACCCTCACCCAGCTGGAGACAGCGTGTGAGTTCCTCGCCAAAACGGTTGTCGGCGGTGGCTCCATCCTGTTCGTCGGCACCAAGAAACAGGCTCAGGAGGCCGTCAAAACTTCGGCCAAATCCAGTGGACAGCTCTTTGTCACGGAACGCTGGCTGGGTGGCACGTTGACAAACCTCAAGACCATCAAACGCTCCCTGGGACGACTCAAGGAGATTGAAAAGATGGAGGCCGACGGTTCGATCAGCAAATACGTCAAACAGGAGCAATCGGCCCTGCGGCGTGAAGCAGCCCGGCTGTTCAAGAATTTGGATGGTATCCGGACCATGGACAACATGCCTTCGGTGATGTTCGTGATCGACATCAAACGCGAGCACAACGCCATCGCCGAAGCACGGCGTTTGAAGATTCCGATTGTCGCTCTGGTCGACACCAACTGCGATCCGGACCTCGTCGACTATCCGATTGCAGGAAACGACGACGCGATCCGCTCGGTGCGTTTGATTCTGAGCGTCGTTGTTCAGGCGATCACCCAGGCAAAAGCCGAGTATGAAGCGAAATACGGACGTCGTGCGGCTGCAGCAGCCCAGGTGGCGGACGCACCGGCCGAAGGAACTGCCGAGACGGCAGGAGAAAGCGCGCCAACACCCGCAACTCCGGAAGCACCCGCGCAAACCACTTCTGCAAGCGAGGGACCGGCCGAAACCCTTTCCCCGGATCCTGTTTCCACCCAGACCACCCCTGTTTCTCTTTGACGCCGGAAACCCAGCGTCAGGCAGTGAACAGGTTCTGAACTTTGCACTAAAAAATTATCCTTGGAATTTGATATGGCGGAAATCACGGCAGCGTTAGTTGGAAAACTTCGGGCAATGACCAATGCGGGCCTCATGGACTGTAAAAAGGCCCTGACGGAATCGAACGGCGAACTCGAAGCAGCAGTGGATCTGTTGCGTAAGAAGGGCATAGCGACGGCCGCGAAACGTGCCGGGCGCGAGGCGCGGGAGGGGGTCATCGCCCAGCATATTCAGCCGGGTGCCCGCGTCGGCACTCTGGTGGAGATCAACTGTGAAACGGATTTCGTCGCAAAAAACGAGGTTTTCCGAACCTTTTGCGATGAGATTGCCAAGACTCTAGCCGAAAACCCGAACGTCGATCTCGAAGCAACCCGGGCCGCCCAGGTGAGCAAGATGGGGGAGAACATCCAGATCGCCCGACATCAGCGCCTGGAAGTGTCCGGCAACGGCTTGGTGGCGGCCTACATTCACACCGGTGCGAAAGTGGGTGTCCTGGTCGAGGTCGGCGCAGGCAAGGAAGCGACCGTGGCAAACGAGGAATTCAAACAGCTCGTGCGCGACCTCACGCTTCAGATCGCAGCAGCAAACCCCACTGCGGTCTCCCGCGAGGAAGTGGACGCCGCTCTGATTGAGAGGGAGACGGCCATCGCAACCGATCAGGTGAAAGACAAGCCCGCTCACGCGATCGCCAAGATCATCGAAGGCAAGCTGGATAAATTCTTCCAAACCTGTTGCCTCATTGATCAGGGTTTCGTCAAGCTCAACTCCGAAGTCACCGTCAGGGAGCATGTGGCAGCGCTCTCCAAGAAACTCGACGATGAAATCGTCATCCGTCGGTTTCTCCGGTTCCAATTGGGCGAGTCCTCATCTGAATAGATCCCCGGAAATTCACACCGTGAGCCTTTTCGAAGGCTCACGGTTTTTTTGTGTCCCCAACCAAAAACCGCCGATGCCCTGAAGCATCGGCGGTTGGCGACACCGGCCTGGAGCCGGTTCAAAACAGTTGATCTACGGCTGCCGGGTTCGATCCTGGGCAGGTTCCGGACGGCTCGGTTTGGTGGGTGCCTCGGTGTCCCTGGCCCGCCGGGCAGCCTCGCTCGCAGAGTTGGCTGCCCGTTTCGCAATATAGGCCGCCCGTTTGGCCCCGGTCAGGTCGCCCTTGCGAACGAACACTTTTACATCCGCTGCAGCTTTCTCAGCTTGAGCGGCAGCACGTTTGGCCACGGCCGCATCCCGTTTGACCTGTTTGCCGGCCGTGCGACTCTCGGCAGCTGTTTCGGCCTCTTTGCTGAAGGACAGCGCCTGCTCGGCAAATTCGCTGGCCTGCTTGACCACCAGTGCTGATTCATCTGCGGAGCCTTTTTCCTGGGAATCCGTCCCCGACTTCGCGGGGCGCAATCGCGCCGTGTTTGCCTCGAGCGATTTCTGGGTTTTGCCAACCACCCGCTGCGCTGTCTCAGCCGCTTTCACAGCCTTGTAGGCCGCGCGCTTGGCACCATCCAAATCCGCGCTGGCGAGGCATTTTTTCGCCTCGGCAGCCGCTTCCTCTGCCAGCTTGGCGGCTTTCTGCGCGCTCTCGGCGGCTTTCTTGAGCTCCTTGCTGGCAGCGGGATCCGCCGCCGCTTTTGCGGCAGCATCCGCCAACTGACCGGCTTCCTGAGCAGCCTCCCTGGCTTGATCAGCGGCCCGGGCAGCGTCTTTCGCCGCCTGTTGGGATGCAAATTCCGTTTTGGCCTGACCCGCCTCTACAGCAGGTAGTTTGGCCGGCAGCAGCGCCAGCATCAGTGCAAGGGTCAAATATTTCATAAGGCTTTGTCTTTTTAAGGTTCAGGCTTCCCGGCAATCTCGCTCGATTCGGGGGTCACTGTTTTTCGCATTCATCAATTCCCTCTGTCAAGTCTATCGCACGCTTGATAAAGCAGCATCCAAGCCACATTCACATTTTTCGAAGAAACCCACCAATTCCATGACTCCAGCGTTCAGCCATTCCCACCGACATCCCGTCGCCCCGCGGGTGCAAGACAGAATTCTTCGAACCGTTGCTTCCATTGGCTTATTTGGAAAAAGTATCTGACCTCCAAGCACCACGTCGGTTGAAGATCTGAAAAGGTGGCACGAACCGCACTGCCATTCGCGCGAACCGTCCC
>JAIPJX010000069.1 GCA_021733945.1 Verrucomicrobiota bacterium
GTCGCCGCCAGGGTTAGCCCGGTCAGCAGCGCCAGAACCACCACCCCCCCCGTACTGAAGACCAGCTTGTTGCGGTGCCAGGCCTTCTGAATTCTGTAAGCGGTGCTGGGCGGGCGGGCGACGACTGGCTCGTTCGCCAGATGTCGCTGGATGTCCATCGCCAGCGCGCTGGCCGTGTCGTAGCGGCGCGTGCGGTTTTTCTCCAGGCACTTCATCACGATCCAGTCCAGGTCGCCCCGGAGTTGGTGACCCAGGTGCACCGGGTCTGTATGCCGACGCTGCGCGGTCGAGGTGAGATCGGTGCCAAGCAGGGTTTTGAGTTTCGTCGAGGGCCGCGGCGCTTCCTGCTCCCGAATGATTCGACGCAAAACATCAAGGCCGCCCTTCATCATCTCCTTCGGATCAAACGGCGTCTGACCCACCAGCAATTCGTAGAGCAACACACCCAGACTGTAGATGTCCGCTCGTGTATCAATGTCCGACCGCTCATCTCCGCCTGCTCCGGACTGATATACGCCGGCGTCCCAATGAACTGCTGGAACTGCGTGAATACGGTCCTGTCGGTCAGCTCACCCTGCGTGGCCTTGGCGATGCCGAAATCAATCACCTTGGGCACCGCCACGCCGTCTTGCAGCGTCACGAGGATGTTCGAGGGCTTGATGTCGCGGTGAATGATGCCCTTTTGATGCGCGTGCTGGATCGCCTGACAAACCTTGACGAACAGGTCGAGGCGTTCCTTGGTGGGCAGGTGGTTTTCATCGCAGTATTCGGTGATCTTGATGCCCCGCACCAGTTCCATGACGAAGTAGGGGCGGCCGGTGTCGGTCACGCTCGCGTCGAATATCTTGGCGATGTTCGCATGGTCCATCATCGCGAGCGCCTGCCGCTCGGCCTCGAACCGGGCGACGATCTGCCGACTGTCCATGCCCAGCTTGATGAGCTTGAGCGCGACCCGGCGTTTGACGGGCTCGCGTTGTTCGGCCATCCAGACTTCGCCGAAGCCGCCTTCGCCGATTTGTTCGAGCAGCTTGTAGCGGCCCAGCATTTGCGCCGGGGCTTGGCCCGGAGCGGGCTCGACTTTGAGAATGGTCGGATCCTCTGGGTGACCCGCTGCCTTCATGACGGTGTCTGCCTGAGAATGATCGGCCAGCATAGCCTCCACCCTGGCCCGCTGGACCAGATTGGTGCCGCAGGCCCCGTCCAGAAACGCGGCGCGTTCCTCCGAAGTGTTCTTCTCCAGCGCCCCGAAAAAGATCTCCTTCACGGAGCGCCGACCCGATGTGAATGAATCGCTCATACCGTTTCACCGATCAATGGCTTTGAACAACTGGGTGACGTCGGACACGGGTGGCATGGTGAGCCCCCTCAATGGAAAGCAAGCGCGTTCGTCAGGTGGGTTCGGTGCGAACAGGCGATTTTGCCAAACACTTGCCAGTGCGAGAAACATTCTCCGTTTGGAACGAATGTCTGCCTCGCGGCTGGAACGGTGGATACCGAATCCGGATCGCCTCATTCTCGGTGATGTTTTTTGTAGGGTATCGGCAAAGCGGCGTCGGCGTTGCGAGTCACTGTCGGTCGCAGCGCGACCGACTCCACCCAGTCCACCCAGGCAGCTTCATTCAGGGGGTATCACACAATCGCCAGATCCTGGAGTGCAGAGTCCTCTGCCGCTTTCCAGCGCACTGGCAGGCCCAAAAGCGGCAGAGGACTGCCGCACTCCACGACGCTTCCGCGATGAACCCGGCGAAGCCCGGACCATCCCCGCGGGGTGGTGCACCTCATGAGGTGGAAGTGCCTCGCGCTGCGAGGCACTGTCGGTCGCAGCGCGACCGACTCCACCCAGTCCACCCAGGCAGCTTCATTCAGGGGGTATCACACAATCGCCAGATCTTGGACCGCTCTGCCCCCCACATCGGAAGAACGACGGTGTTTTGGAGTGCGCGCGGCAGAGCGCAGCGTCGACGCCGCTTTGGTTGTGCCTGGAGATGTAAATCTCCCTGGCACTCCTGGAGGCAAACCCATTCCTTCCCCATCAGGATCTCCCTGACACTTCGCTATTTTTTGAGACGCGTTGGAATGATGCGCCAGCTTGTGGCGTACCCAGTCCTCTGGGGCTTTTTCGGGCGAAACCAACCCGGGGAGGGTGAATTTATCCTGTGCGCTGTTCCCGGGGCGGTCCGTGTGAATTCGGTTTCCCAGGGTTTTGCAAATACAACCCGCGCGACCTGCCCGGCCTCCCCCTACTTCGCGTTTTGGTTCACCGGTTTGTCCAAGACCATGTGCTCCGGAAAACTCGCAGCCTGCACACCCCCGCGGCTTTCCAGGCGTTTGTTCTGTGAACCGCCCTTGGGCTGGTTCAACGGGATAAACATCCCCCCCTGTTCCTCAAGCATTCCGTAAAGCCGGTTCTCCATCTCCTTTCCGGTCTCCACCAGCGCCGGGTCCGCAATCAGATTGCGCGTCTCCCCGGGATCGGCCTGGATGTCATAAAGCTCGTCCGAATCCCAGAGCCCATAGTAGGTGATGTACTTGTAACGGTCGCCCCGAAGCGAAAACACGGTCGGGGACTGCGGGAAATTCTTCTCCCAGTAGTAGACGTAAAGAAAATAGTCCCGCCACGGCACCTTCCTGCCCTGGCCCAGCGGAACAAAACTCAATCCATCCATGTGCGCGGGTTTGCTCAGCCCCGCCACTTCGAAAATGGTCGGCGCAATGTCGATGTTCGCCACCACCTCCTCCACCACCGTGCCCCCCTTAAACAGGGCGGGACACTGCATCAGGAGGGGAACCCGGATCGACGTCTCATACGCCACCCGCTTGTCGATCAATCCATGTTCCCCAAACATAAACCCATTGTCCCCCATGTAGATCACCAGGGTATCCTCGTAGATCCCCATCTTCTTCAGCTGATCCATGATCCGCCCGATCCCGTCGTCCACCGCCAGCAACGCCTCACAGTACCGCTTGTAATACTGACCGATGTCCAGATCACTGTGATAGGGAAAATCAACGCCGTGCCAGCTGTTGCGCTGATCCCTCACCCAGCGGGGGTTGTTGCGGTCGTTCTCCTTCAAATTCTTCGACGGATCGTTGAAGCGCGAGTTCTTGTACAGATCGGTGTGGCGCTCCGCCGGCGTGAAGTTCGCATGCACGGCCTTGTGCGAGAGATATAAAAAAAACGGCTTCTCCTCCGGCTTCTGCTGCCCCAGCCAATCCACCGCGTAATCCGTCAGTTCATCGGTGATGTATCCCTTCTGCTTCACCCGCCTGCCATCGACATTGAGCGTGTAGTTCGGACCCGGCGGGAGGTAGTTGCCCTGGCCGCGAAAACTGACCCAATGATCGAAACCCGGCCGCGGCTCGTCGGTCTCCCCGCCCATGTGCCACTTCCCGATGAAGGCCGTGGCGTAGCCCGCCTTCTGCAGCCACTGCGGGAAAAACTTCGTGCCGGGCGGAACCAGGCGGTTGTTGTCGATCACCCGGTGCTTGTGCGTGTAAAGACCGGTCAGGATCGAAGCCCGACTGGGTGAACAAAGGGAGGTCGTGACAAAGGCGTTCTTCAGATGAACACCGTTCCGGGCCATCAAATCCATGTTTGGCGTCTTGAGGAACGGATGCCCCATGAACCCCATGGCATCGTACCGGTGATCGTCCGAGAGGATGTAAATCACATTGCGCGGCTTGGCCCCGGCCACCCGCTCCACCGTCACGTCAACCTCGGCGGCGGTGGAGACACAACAGGAAAGCAGACAGAGTCCGGTCAGTGAAAGAAAAAGGCTTCGCATGGGCGCAGTGTAGCGCAAGGAATTTGCATTTTCAACGCTTCGTGCTCCACCTCCAATCCGCATTGGAAATGCGGCGGGCCGTCTGAATCAGTCCCGCGGCTTTCGTTTGATTCCAAGCGCCTTGATGCGGGAGGCGAGGGTCGTCGGCTTCATGCCCAGCAGCTCGGCGGCACCCTCTGCTCCAAAGATTTTTCCACCGCACTGGTTCAGCGCGGTGGTGATGCTTTCCCGCTCATGGCGTTTGAGGTCCCCGCGCGTCAGGAACTTGGCCGGCGCGGACGAATGGGATGCGGCAGTCGGAGATTCAACCGGGGTTGCCGCTGCAAGTTCGAAGCGCAACGGCCCGCCCTGCGACAGGATCACCGCGCGCTCAACGGCGTTCTGGAGTTCGCGGATGTTGCCAGGCCAGTCCTGCGCGGCGAGTTGTCCCGCCTGCGCCCTGGTCAGTCGCGGGGCCGGGCGGTTCATCTTTCTGGCGATCAAGCGGACGAAGTGCACGGCGAGTTGAGGGATGTCTTCGCGGCGCCCGCGCAGCGGCGGGACCTCGAGCGGGAACACCCCGAGCCGATAGAACAAATCCTGCCGGAAACGCCCTGCCTCCACTTCCTTTTTCAGATCACGGTGGGTGGCTGCCACGATGCGCACGTTGATCTTGCGGGTGCGGGTGTCGCCGACGCGTTCGATCTCCTGTTCCTGCAAAACCCGCAACAGCTTGGCCTGCATGGCAAGGGGGATCTCACCAATCTCATCGAGGAAAAGCGTGCCGCCATCGGCGAGCTCGAAGCGCCCCGGCTTGTCGCGCACCGCGCCGGTGAATGAACCTCGCATGTGGCCGAAGAATTCGCTCTCGAACAGGTTGTCCGGCACCGCCCCGCAGTTCACCTTGATGAGCGCGCGTTCCTTGCGCGGGCTGTTCTCGTGGATGGCGCGCGCCACCAGTTCCTTGCCGGTGCCGCTTTCGCCCGTGATGAGCACCGCGGCATCCGTGGGCGCGACGAGTTGGATTTGCTGGAGCACCTTCCTCAATCCCGGGCTGTCACCGACGATGTCGTGCGCACCAAGTGCGGCGCTGACTTCTTCCCGCAGATAAAGATTCTCCTGTTCGAGCCGTTCCTTGAGCGATGCGATCTCCTCGAAGGCGCGCGCGTTGGCAATCGCCACGGCGGCATGATTGGCGAAGCTTTTCAAACGCTCGAAATCGCCATCCCGAAGCGGCGTGCGGCTGAAAAGCCCCAGCACCCCGAGCGTCTCGTCGCGGAAGACGAGCGGATGTCCCGCGAATGCGGTGATGCCCTCGGCTTTCGCCCATTCCGGTCGCGCAACCCACTCGGCAGCCGCAGCCATATCCGGAATGAACACCGACTCCCGCTTGGCCGCAATATGGCCGATCTTGCGGATTCCCATCGGAATGCGGCGGAAATGTCCGTCGAGCCGCGACCAGTCTGCGCCCTTTTCACGAGGTTCGCCCGCGCTGGCGGCGAGGTGCAGGCAGAGCGTCGGCTCGGCGCACTCTTTGCGCAGGCGACACTCGGCGCAGACATCGCCGGGCGCGGTCAGCCAAATGCGCACCAACGCGACGTCCGCACAAGCGGCGGTCTTCTTGGCAAAGCCAGCCTCCGGACAATCGGCGATCAGCTCGACGATGCGCTGGAGCACTCCCGCGACGGACCGCTGCTGCGCGATGGCCAGCACCACTTCCTGCAAGGCATCCATGTTCACCCCGTTGATTTACGATATTTCGTAGAAATCGGCAACGAAGTTTCGTAATAAACGAGATGTCGTAGCTTATCGGTTGGGAGGAATTTCGCAGAAAGCCCAATGATCCGATGGATTCCAGTCTCAATGAAGCGTTGGCACGCATCCTGTTTTAGGGGTGGATCGCAACACAAGCAGCACGGTCCAAGAAAGAACTAAAAGAACTCGCCCGGCCTCGTCGGGAACGGCGGGAAATGACCATGCATCGCCCGGGCCGTCCGGTTGTTCCCGGTGGCCCGACCCAACACTAAAACCCATTCACTCCAAAAGCTTATGAACACCCGCCCGCCTTTGCCACCGTTCACCGAAGAAACCGCGCGCCAGAAAGTCCAAGTCGCCGAGGACGGCTGGAACTCGCGCGACCCGGAACGGGTCGCCCTCGCCTACACAGAGGATTCCGAATGGAGAAACCGCTCGGAGTTTGTCAACGGCCGCCCCGCGATCATCGAACTGCTGCGCCGCAAGTGGTCGCGCGAACTCGACTACCGCCTGCGCAAGGAACTCTGGGCCTATACCGGCAACCGCATCGCCGTTCGGTTCGAGTATGAATTCCACGACGCCGCCGACCAATGGTATCGCGCTCACGGCAACGAGAACTGGGAGTTCGCCACCAACGGCCTGATGCAGCGCCGGTTCGCCAGCATCAACGATGTGCTCATCACCGAAGGCGAGAGGAAGTTCCGCTGGGAACGTCAAGCCCCGACCGCCTGAATCAAAGTCTGGGATGGGAACGATTAAATCTTTCCCGCCAACGGCGAATGTCTGTCCTGCGTGCCACACGAATTCGCACTTGTTGCCAACCCATCGTAAAACAGGCAAGGACGCAGGCGAGCGATTGGACCATCCTGCTTTGGGTGAACGCCCACGCAAATCCGAAGCGCACGCCTCACGAAATCCGGGCGTGGTCCTCCTGGCTGGAGACCATGCCTCTCGGTGATGCCGAGGACCTCGAATGGTTCACTGCCCAGGTCAGGCGACTCAATCCTGCGCGCACCGATCTGCACACGATCGTGGATTACCTCGATGCCGACGATCATGTGAGCTTCGGCGGCCAGGCCTGAAGACTGTTCCCGTTTCTCATTCAGCCAAACCGCATCCACGGTGTTATCCCCCCACCCACCCACGCTCGAAGCCCGAGTATGAACTGCTGCAACGACAACACGCATCGCAACCGGTCCTGGCCCGCAAGACCCGCGCGGCCCACCGGCAGATGACCGCGCTGCACTTCAATCATCCGGATGACTACCGGGCAACCATCCGGCCGATTGAATGAGCGCCCGTCCTCCCCAACTTCAACCCTGCAAATCCATGGCTGGAAAATTTCTTGAACTGACCTTCACGCCCAATGTGCTCGCCGCACAGAAACAATACTTCGGCCGGGCGCAGAACGTCCCACCGCAACCCGAGCGGGATCCCCTCACCGACGAAGAAATCCAGTTCATCCAGTCGCGGGATTCCTTCTACCTATCGACCGTGACAGAAACCAACTGGCCTTATGTCCAACATCGCGGGGGCAAGCCTGGTTTCCTGCATGTCGTCAATCCAACCCAACTCGCCTTCGCCGACTACAAAGGCAATCGGCAGATGCTCTCCACCGGAAATCTCGCCGGCAACGACCGGGTCATGTTGTTCCTGATGGATTATGCACAGCGCACCCGGCTGAAAATCCTCGGTCATGCCCGCGTGGCCGACGCCCGCCGGCACCCGGAAATGGTCGCCCGGTTCGCCGAACCGGAAGCGGGCGGCATCGTCGAACGATTGTTTTTCATCGAAATCGTGTCGTTCGATTGGAACTGCCCGAAATACATCACTCCCCGCTACACGGCTGCCGAGGTCGAGCAATCCCTTGCCCCGCTCAGGGCCCGGATTGCCGAGCTGGAAGCCCAACTCAGCCGCCATTCCTGACCTGAACTCCAACTCCCCTGCCCCCCCGCCACCACAACTCGTTCCAACCCTCCAGTGAACGGAGCTTTGGGGCGAACTCAAAACAACCCGCTCGAGGACGGTCGGACGAAGATTCCGGCCGGGGGCGCACCCCCACGGGAATCGTTAAGAGCCTGTCTGACAACTCTCGTTCCATGGTAGGTGCCGAGGTGACGAGGCTCCAAATACTCTGGAAACCGCCCGGTTTGGTAGTTGAAGAAGTGAGCCTTCTTACGTCGGCTCCTACTTTTCAGGCACGCTCTAACGGTAGATGAGGGAAAGTAACAAGAATTGCTCCGGTTTATGGATCCATCGGTTTGGCTCCGCACCGTCCCGCGTCCGGAGACCGCATTTCCCCTTCATTTGAATCCGTGGCCATCCGTGCCATCCGTGGTTAAACCTCCCCTTCCCTGCCCGCGAACCGCGGGCGGCACCGCGCCCTTCCAACGCCGCAGGCGCAGGGCGTTGCCGATGACGATCAAGTCCGAAAACCCCATGGCGGCGGCGGACACGATGGGGCTGAGAAAACCCAGGGCCGCAAGCGGGATGGCGGCGGTGTTGTAAAAGAAGGCCCAGAACAGATTCTGTTTGATGGTCCGCAGGGTCGCCTGGGCCAGGGCGATCGCCTCCGGAATCGCATGAATATCGGATTTCAAAAGAATGATGTCCGCCGCTTCCCGCGCGACATCACTGGCGCGGCTCACGGCGATTCCCAGGTCAGCCTGTTCCAGGGCGGGCGCATCGTTGATCCCATCGCCCACGAAAGCGACCTTCTGGCCGGTCGCCTGGAGGTGACGAACCATCGCGGCCTTTTGTTCCGGTTTTACTTCGGCGTGCACATGGGCGGGATCAATGCCCACAGCCGAGGCGATGGCGCGGGCGGTCTGCGGATTGTCCCCGGTCAACAGATGCACCTGAAGCCCCCGCTCCCGCAGTTGTGCCACCACGGCGTCGCTGCCCGGTTTGAGTTGATCCCTCAGCGCGATCAGTCCGAGAAGCCGTCCCCCACCCGCCAAACCAACCACCGTGGCGCCCCGCGCCATCCAGTCGTCCGCAAACGCCGACGTCGGCGGTGTCACCTCAAACCGCTCGATCAACCAGGGAATCGAGCCCATGCCGACCGCCATTCCCCGCGGGTTGGATTCCGTCACGCCCACGGTTGCGGCAATGCCCGAGCCGCGAACCTCCTCCCAGTCGAGCGCTTCGACCCGGTCCGGGGTCAACCCGGCGATCGCCTGGGACAACGGATGGGCGGAGGGCACCGCAAGGCTGGCCGCCAGGGTCTGCCACGGGGCCGGGATCGAGTCCGGATCGGACAGATCCAGGACCGCGCCCACCGTCACCCTGCCCTGGGTCAGGGTCCCCGTTTTGTCGAACATCACACTGGTGATTCTCCCCGATTTCTCCAGAGCCGTGCCATCCCGGATGAGGATCCCGCGTTCGGCGGCAATGTTCGCCCCCGCCATGATCGCCACGGGCGTGGCCAATCCCATCGCACAGGGACACGCGATGATCAACACGGCGACCGCGTGATAAATGGCCGCCGCAAGCGGGTCGACCGGGTGATGCGGCGTCCAGAGAAACACCTCCATCCACCCACCCAGCATCCGGGCGGACTCCGGGGCCATCCACCAACCGAAAAAGGATGCCAGGGCGATCATGACCACGATCGGCACAAACACGGCACTGATTCTGTCCCCGAGTTTTTGAATGTCGGCGCGACTGTTTTGAGCGCGACGGACCACGGATATGATCTGGGCCAGGGATGTGGCCTCCCCGACCGCCGCCACACGAGCCACGAGGGATCCCTGGATGTTCATCGTGCCCGCGAACAGACTGGCACCCGACGCCTTTTCGACAGGGAAGGATTCACCCGTCAGCATCGATTCATCCACTGCGGACGCCCCTTCCTCGACCCGGGCGTCAATCGGAACCCGGTTTCCCGGTTTCACGACCACCAGATCTCCAACCTGGAGCGAGGAGACGGGAACCTCGGAATCTGCTGCGTCGGCATTCCGGAGGATTGCGGTGGGCGGCACGAGGTTGAGCAGCGCGCGCAAGGACACGGCCGCCCGGGCGCTCACATGAGACTCAATCCAATGGCCCAGACTGACGAAGGTGATGATGGAGGCCGATTCCATGAAAAACAAATGCCCCTGCCACCCGCTCAACACCCCCCAGGCGCTGAAACCAAAGGCCGAGGTGGATCCCAGAGCGACCAGGGTGTCCATGTTCGAGCGTCCCACCTGCAACTGTTTCCAGGCACCGAGATAAAACCGCGCGCCACAAAGCACCTGGATCGGAGCGGCAATCAGGAACGCCGCCCAATGGTAGGAGCGCACCATACCGAGCGAAAAACCCCATTCGCAAACCATCAGGATCAGGCTGGCGATGGAACCGGCCACGACATTAAACACCCAGCCGGACAGGGGCGACCACCGAGCCGGAACGGATTCGGCCGGATCGTCCGCGCAGAGTGACCCAGTGAATCCGGCGCGACTGACCGCATCGAGAACCGCGGGATCATCGGCGCGTCTCTCCGGCGACCACCAGACGATCGCCAGGGCGTTTTCCAATTCGACCTGCACCTGATCGACCCCGACCACGCGCTGGATGGCCTCGGACACGCTTCGGGAACACCCGCTGCACGTCATTCCCTGAACTCGGTATTGGCTTTTCACAAATTCGTTGACCCGTCTTTCCCCATACCTATACTGCACGCGTTTAACATCAACCAGACTAAGAATTCTATGAGCACAATTGTTCCTTTGATCAGCTCCGGCGTCGCCGGTCCCCTTGGTGTCCTCCATCTGCCGCGCCTGTGGCAGAAAGCTTCGCTCGAAGCACGCGGCAAACTTGCAGCCGGCTATCCGGGCGCGGGACAGGGCTATGACCAGATGGTCATCGACGGCCTTGGTTTGAAACGCGACGCGGTCCTGGCGCACATCAAGAACGACAAGCCCACCTACCCTCAGTTCGAAGCCTGGGTCAAGAGCCAGCCCGGTGTCACGCTCGACAAGGCCTCGATCGACAAGCTCAACGCTTCGATCGTTGGATACAACCACGACGACGACACGCGCAAGAGCATCCTTTCCGCCAACGGCCTCGCCGATGACGCCAGCGCACCGAAGGACGCCATCAACCTGAATAATCTGGACGACTGGAAAGAGTTCCACGACGCAGAATTGAAGTAGACCGAAGCCAGCGCTTCGTCTGTATTCTCACGCGCCGCATCCTGGGGACCTTTGCCTCCGGTTTGCGGCGCTTTTTTTTTCGATTTTTGCCGATGGGAATCCAGCCCGCCCGGAACCGTGTTCATGCCCCTCCCCACCAGCACGCCCCCCCGTGTCCCGACCCTTTCGATTGTCATTCCCGCCCGGAACGAAGCGGTTGAACTGCCCGAAACCCTGCGCCGCGCCCGATCCATTCCGGAGGTTCTCGAAATCATCGTCGTCGACTCCGGAAGCACCGATGCAACCTGCGATCTGGCCCGGGATGCGGGCTGCATCGTCCTGAACTCCGAACCAAGCCGCGGAGGCCAGCTTCGCAAGGGCTGCCAGCACGCGCGCGGAGAAGTCGTCCTGCTGCTGCACGCCGACACCTGGCTCCCGCCCGACGCCGGTTGTGCCGTACTCGACGCGCTGCGCGATCCAGGGGTCGTGGGCGGAGGCTTCTGGAAATCGTTCCGCGAAAAACATCCGCTCATGGTCGGGTCCCGACTGCGGTGCGCCCTGCGACTCCGGCTTTTCGGGCGGATTCTGGGGGATCAGGCCATGTTTACCCGGCGTTCGGTCCTTGAGGAAATTGGCGGCGTGCCGGACATGCCGCTGATGGAGGAATTCGAACTGTGCCGACTGCTCCGGCAACGCGGCACCCTGGTCCTGGCAGACGCCACGGTCGTCACGTCAATCCGCCGTTTCATCGAGCGGGGCATCCTACGGACCTACCTTCGCATGGGCTGGGTGGGGTTCCTGTATTCCCTGGGGGTCAGTCCGGAGCGCCTCCGAAAAACCTACGAACGCAAATAAGGTCAGGCGGCACGGGCCATCGGGCGATTCACAGACGCACGAAGGCTTGACGCACCCGAGCACCCGCCGGTACAAGACTTGGGAACTCACAACACCTGCATTCCGACCCATCATCCCGTGAACATTCGCCCCAAGCTCTTCCTCTGGTACGTCGCATTCATGATCCTGATCCCCGTGCGGGGTGCCGACCCCGTGCCGGACAAACTCGTCGTACTGACCTTTGACGACTCGGTCGCATCCCAGTTCCACGTGGTGCGCCCCATTCTCAGGGAATACGGATTTTCAGCCACCTTCTTCATTTCAGAAGGGTTCAGTTTCAAGACCAACAAGACCGATTACATGACCTGGGAACAGATTGCCCAGCTGCACCGGGACGGCTTCGAGATCGGCAATCACACACGCGATCACATGGGCGTCAATCCGGACTCGGTGCCCAGGCTCCCCGAACAGCTCGAAGCCATCGCGAATCAATGCGTCGCGCACGGCATCCCAACACCCACATCCTTCGCCTACCCCGGCAACGTGATCACTCCCGAGGCGTTTCCCGTGCTCGAGGAACACGGCATTCGCCTGGCCAGACGCGGCGGCGCTCCCGAACATCCCTACGAAGAGGGACGCGGATTCGCTTATGAACCGGCGAAGGACCACCCGCTGCTCATTCCCTCCGCGGGCGACGCGCGCCCTTCCTGGACCCTGGAGAATTTTAAACGCGCCGCGCGGCAGGCCCGGGACGGCCGGATCGCCGTGCTCCAGTTCCACGGAGCGCCGGACAACGAACATCCCTGGGTGAACACCCCATCCGAACGGTTCCGAGACTACATGCAGTATCTCCATCAGGAGGGATACCGCGTGGTCGCACTCAGGGACATTGCCCGGCACGTCGATCCCGCCGCAAGGAACCAGGATCCATGGGAAATCATCCACGAACGCAAGGCCGCCGCGGCTCAACCAAAGTAACCCCAACCCCCGAACCATCATGCTCATCGTCCATGTGCACGTCACCGTGAAACCGGAATCCGTCGAGGCATTCAAACAGGCCTCTCGGCTCAACGCGGAAAACAGCGTTCAGGAATCCGGCATCGCCCGGTTCGACGTAGTCCAGCAGCTGGATGATCCGTGCCGGTTTGTCCTGGTGGAGGTCTATCGCGATGCCGCCGCTCCGGCACGCCACAAGGAAACAGCCCATTACGCAGCGTGGCGCGACGCCGTTGCCTCCATGATGGCCGAACCCAGAACGAGCGTGAAGTTTGCCAACGTCTTCCCGGAGGACCCGGGCTGGTAACCGCCGCCAATTCCGCAGGTCTCCAACATCCCTCCATGAATTTTGAATTCGCGACGGCCACCCGCATTTTGTTTGGCCCGGGAACTCTCGAACAAAGCGCAGAAACCGCCCGCACCCTCGGGAACAAGGCCCTGCTGGTCACCGGCCAAAACCCAGATCGCGCGGCACGCCTGCGCGATCAACTCACACGACGGGAGCTCGGCGTTGAGAATTTCCAGATCCCGACGGAACCAACCACCGATCTGGTGCGGGAGGGCGCGACCACCGCAAGGGAGGCGGGATGCGATTTCGTCATTGGCATCGGCGGAGGCAGTGTGCTCGACGGAGCCAAGGCGATCGCCGCGTTGATGACGAACCCGGGGGATCCTCTCGAATATCTCGAGGTGGTGGGCCAGGGCAAACCGCTGGGCACCGCGCCCGCGCCCTGGATTGCGATCCCGACCACCGCAGGCACGGGATCCGAGGTCACGAAAAACGCGGTGCTCGCGGAACCAACGCACCGTGTCAAGGTCAGCCTGAGGAGCCCGCTGCTCTTTGCCCGACTCGCAATCATAGACCCGGAATTGACCCTGGATCTCCCGCCTGCACTCACCGCCAGCACCGGACTGGACGCACTGACCCAGCTGATCGAACCGTTCGTCTGCGCGCGCGCGAACCCGATGACCGATGCTTTCTGCGTGGAGGGCATCCGGTGCTGCGCCCGTTCGCTGCGGCGCTGCTTCGATTCGGGCACGGATCTGGAGGCGCGCACCGACATGGCGTTGGCCAGTGTGTTCGGGGGACTGGCACTGGCCAATTCCGGACTCGGTGCCGTGCACGGATTCGCCGCACCGTTGGGAGGCGCGTTCACGGCGCCTCACGGAGCGGTATGCGCGGCATTGCTCCCTCATGTGATGACACTGAATTTGAGGGCTCTTCGCCAACGGGATCCCGGCAACGTTGCGCTCGATCGATTCCGGCAGATCGCGGCGCTGCTGACCGGCAATCCGCAGGCGAACGCAGAGGAAGGCATTCAATGGGTGAGGTCCCTGACCTGCCATCTGCAGATTCCCTCACTGCGCAGCTACGGGATCGGAACCGGAGACTTTCCGGATCTGATTCAGAAATCCGCCCGCGCGAGCAGCATGAAAGCCAATCCGATAGAGCTTTCCACCCTTGAACTGGAGGAGATCCTTCAGCGAGCCCTCTAGCAGCCCGTTAAAAAAAGTAGGAGCCGACGTCAGGAGGGTCTTAAACACCCAAAGATTCGGAAGCAATCAGAGTCTCGTGACCTCGCCTCCTACAAGATTTGGAGTTTTTTGACGGTCTGCTAGTCCCGGCGCGGGAACAATCCCTCGGGAGTACCGATGGCGTGGCCCTGGCTGAGCCTTCCCCACTCGGACTTCTCAAAGCGATTCGGGGATTCCTGGAGACCGATCTGCGCGTAGATCCTCTCCGCGGTCGAAGGCAGATACGGCCAGAGCAGAACGCCCAACACCCGGCAGCTTTCAACAAGATTGTAGAGCACTTCGTCGAGACGCTTGGATTGGGCAGGATCCTTGGCGAGTTTGAAGGGTGCCGTCTGATCGACGTACTGATTGACCCGGCTGATGAATGCCCAAATCGCCTGCAATCCCGCCTGAAGCCGAAACTGCTGCACACACTCCCGAGTCTCCCTGGCAACGGCACCGGCTTCGGCCGCCAACTCATCCGACCGTTCCGGAACCACACCCTCCCGGTACCGCTTCAACATCGAGAGCGAACGATTCACCAGATTGCCCAGACCATTGGCCAGCTCCGCCTGATAGCGACTCTTAAATCCCGCATCGGTCCAGTTGCCGTCCGGACCAATGTCGAGCTCACGCACCACGTAGTAACGGAATGCATCCAGGCCCCATTCCTGAATCACACGGACGGGATCCACAATGTTGCCGGTGGTTTTGCTCATCTTCTCCCCGTCCTTCTGCCACCAGCCGTGTGCCAGCACCATGCGGGGAAGCTCCAATCCGGCAGCCTTGAGCATGATCGGCCAGTAGACGGCGTGGAATTTCAGGATGTCCTTGCCGATCACATGCACATCGGCCGGCCAGAGGTCGTTGCGGGGCTCGGTGCCGTCGGCAACCGGGAGATCGAGTGTCGCCGCCAACGCGGCCCGCGGCCCGGTGTCTCCCAGGGCGACCGGGACCGTGACATAATTCGTAAGCGCATCAAACCAAACATACGTGACGTAATCCGGATCGAACGGCAATGGAATCCCCCAGCTCAGGCGCGACACCGGCCGGCTGATGCAGAGATCTTCCAGGGTGTTGTTCTTCAGGAACCCAAGGACTTCGTTGCGGCGCGACGTGGGCTGGATGAAACCGGGATTCGCCTCGATGTGATCGATCAGCCACTGTTGATGCACGCCGAGTTTGAAGTAGTAATTCTCCTCCTGCAGTTCGATCACATTCCCCCACACCGCGTCGAACGTACCGTCCGGTCGCCGGTCCTTTTCCGTGAGGAAGGTTTCTTCCTTGGCCGAATAAAAACCCGTGTACGCCGCCTTGTAGAAATGCCCCTCGGCGTGGAGTTTCGCCAGGATCGCCTGCACCACCCGCTTGTGGCGATCCTCCGTGGTTCGGATGAAGTCATTGATCGACAACCCCAGCATTTCGGAGAAACGCCGCCACGAACGCGACAACTGATCACAGTAGTCCCTCGAGGTTTTGCCTTCGGCCTGCGCGGCCTGCTGGACCTTTTGACCGTGTTCATCGAGGCCCGTGAGGAAAAAGGTCTCTCCTCCCAGACTTTGCCGACCCCGTGTGATCACGTCCGTGATCACTTTTTCATAGGCGTGGCCCAGATGCGGCTCCCCGTTCAGGTAATCGATCGCGGTCGTTATGTAAAATGATTTGCTCATGCAGTTTCAGCCGCCATGCGGGCATCCGTTCCGTCAAGGTTCGCGCCTCGTTCCCGCAGCGACGACCGGGCCAGTGTGGCATCCGGGCCGGGCATCGCAAGGTCAATCCCTCGGCACCTTGAGCGATCCCCCGAGACCGGAGAGCGAGGTCCCCGATTGACTGCGACGCTGGCGCTGGGTGTCGCTTTCCTGTTGAAGAAAAACCGTTTGATCAAACGTCGTCTGATCTCCGGCGGGAGGCACCGGCACGAAACCGGACTGATGAAAGATCATCTGAAACGGCCCGATCTCAATCCGATCCTTATCCTGCAACATGGTGGGCTGGGTCAACCGTCGACCGTTGACATAGGTCCCATTGCTGCTCCCCAGGTCCATCAACCAAAACTCCTGCTGCTTCTGTGCCTGGATCAGGGAGTGGCGTCTTGAGATTTTCTGGTCCGGCAGCACGACATCGTTGCCCGAGGCGCGCCCCATCGAACAGGATTGGTGAATCCGGATGCGTTGACCGTCTGGTTTTTCCAGTTCCGCGTCCGGCAGGCTCGCCGCAACCCAGTTCTCGTCAAACACCCGTTCATAAATCTGGTTCCGCACAACGAGCACGCCGGATTCCACGGACACAATCCCGGCCAGGCGCAGTTGATTGATGAGGTCGTTGGCTTCATCGTCCGGCACGCGGTCTCCCTGGCGCACCTTCTGGTAGAGCTCCAGCAGATTGGTCAGGTCCGCCTCCGTCCGAAGCAACCGTTCGCGTACAAACAAGAGATTGTCATCCTGCTCCCGGGCCCGCGGCGAGAGGTACAACTCCTCGCACCGGGAATCGACCCAGGTCTCGAATGACTCAACGCCAACGGCCCGGGTCTCCTTCTTCCCCTCTTCCATCACCGAACGACAGAATCGTTGCGTCAAATACGGGTGTCCGCGGGTCCAGTAATAGATTCTTTCGAACACAGCTTTCGCGACAGCGGGATCGCCTCCGAGCCGCTCGGCAAAGGGACTCGCCTCCCGGTGCGTGAAATCGATCAACTCAACCCGGTTCCCTATGTTGAAGGGGGTTGTTCTCGGATCCCGGATCAACTCGGCGGGCGTCGCCACCCCAAGCAGGCAAAATGTCAGTCGGTTGAATTCCGAATCCTGAACCCGCCGGTTGTAACATTCCCGAATCGCCGCAAAAAACTCGTCGGTGGCGAATGGCAGGCTTCGCACTCCATCAATCTCGTCCACAAACACCACCACCGGCGTCGCATCCCTGGGCAGCACGACATCGCGAATCGCACTGATAAACCGTTGAACCGGGCTCACCCGATGCTGGGACAACCAGTAGTCCTCCAGATCATCCTCGAGGTCGAGCTGACGTCCCAGGCGGCTCAGGAGTCCGTCATACCATTGCTCACTCGTCAGGTTCTGACCGATCGCGGTGAGGTCCAGAATCGCGACCCGCACCTTCTCCTCACGGAGCCGGTTTGCCGTGCGGATCATCAGGGAGGATTTGCCCATCTGCCGCGACGTCAGCACATAACAGAACTCTCCCGACAGCAGTCCCGTCAGCAGATCCTTGTCGGCCTGGCGCTCGACATAGGAGGGGGCATCGTGCCGCAGGGTTCCACCAGTTACAAAAAAGGAGCTATCCATCGCGTTTGCAAACATAATCCCTAGCCGATTAAATGCACGCTTGGCGTGGTGTCAATTCAAACAAATGGCCCCCAACCTTAAGGCTTGTGGGCGCACGACGCAGATTCTATTCTTCGAATCAGATTCACCAAACGACGATTGTCATGAAATCCATCTCCTCCTCTCGCCGGCGTTTCCTGAAAACCTCTTCCCTCGCCACGGCGTTCGCACTCGCACGAAACCCGTTCCCGCTGGCCTTCGCCCGCGAAAAGGTCTCGGGCGCGGATCTCGTCAGACTCGGTGTCGCCAGTTATTCCCTGAGAAAACTACCAAGAGCCGATGCGATTGCAGCAGTCAATGCGCTGGGCACCCCGTACGTCAACATCAAGTCGATCCATCTGCCCTATGAACTGCCGGCCGATCAGCTGACCGCCGGACGCCGCGAGTTCGAAGCCGCCGGATTAACCATCGTCGGCGGCGGCACCGTCTCCCTGCAAAAAGACACGGACGAGGACATCAGGCGCTATTTCGAATACGCCAGGACGAGTGGCATGCCGCTCATGGTCATCGCGCCCACCACCCAAACACTTCCCCGGATCGAGAAGTTCGTAAAACAGTATGACATTCGTGTCGCCATCCACAACCACGGACCCGAGGACAAACATTTCCCCGGACCCAGGGATATTCTGCCGCTGATCCGGAACATGGATCCCCGGGTGGGCCTCTGCGTGGACATCGGTCATACGGCTCGGACCGGGGTGGACGTCGTGCAGGCGCTGGCTGATACCGGGGACCGCCTTTTGGACATGCATGTCAAGGATCTGCGCGACCTGAGCGATAAATCCAGCCAGTGCATCGTCGGCCAGGGCGCCATGCCAATGGCGGACATTTTCAGGCAACTGATTCGAATGAACTACACGGGCTTCGCAAATCTGGAATACGAGATCCATGCGAACGACCCGCTCCCGGGCATGAAAGAGTCGTTTTCCTACATGCGGGGAGTGCTCGATGCCCTGAAGGCGTAGAACCGCCCACACACCCGATGCACCCACAGCACCGACGCCGAGCCATGCCAACCCGGGACAGACAATCCCGGTGGACCACCCACCGCGATGCTGCCTTCACCCTCAGTCAGACCAGCTCCGGGTTTCGTAATCGAAATCACAAACGCGATTACAGCTACGGCATGAACTGCGGGATCTGTCACACCACCAAGATTTCGGCGTTTGTCGAACCCACCAAAACGATGCTCTACATGGAAGGCAACTTTGGTCCCAATGACTACAGCGGCCAGGTCGGCCCCGCACTGGCCAGCACCACACTGGCATTTCGGCACAACACACGCGGGCAGATGACCATGTCCGACCTGCATGTGGAGAAGATGGGCAAACCCGTGTTCACCCCGGTTTCGAAGACCAAACGATTCTGGCTGCCGGCGGATGCCCGGATGACGGGCATGCAGGAACAATTCTTCCGGAACCTCCGATGAACATTCCGCGGCCCGGGCGCCCATTGTCGCCGTCGCGCATCAACAGGTGGGAGGCGTCCACGGATTGACCTGTTTTTGAACCTGACGGCGCAGAACATGCTCTCATTGATTCCTTGAATAATTGGGACTTTGCACCATGGTAATAAATAAGCATACAACTTCCTGATTCACATGAAACCCGCATCTTCCTCCCCGTTGACCACGCGACGCCAGTTCCTGGCCACGACAGCCGCCGGAGCCGCTCTGATCCCAGCCTTAAGCAGAGTCGCCTCATCACAAGTTTCCGCCAACGATCGCATCCAACTGGGTGTCATCGGCATCGGGCCGCGCTGTCGATCCGATCTCAAATCGCTGCTCCCGAACAACAATGCGCGGTGCGTCGCCATCGCCGATGTCCAGGAATTGCGGCGCATTTCAGGCAAGGCGTTTGTCGACGACATCCAGAAAACCACGGACTGCAAATTGTACCGGGATTTTCGGGAACTGCTGGATCGAAAAGACATCGACGCGGTCCTCATTGCAACCGGCGACCGCTGGCATGCGGATGCCACCATCCTGGCGGCCGAAGCGGGCAAGGACGTCTACAGCGAAAAACCGTGTGGCATCACGATCGACGCCTGCCAACGCCTGGCCGGGGCCATCCACCGGACGGGCCGGGTCTTCCAGGCGGGAACCCAACGCCGCAGCGTGCCGAATTTTCAGGCGGCGGTGCAACTGGCCCAAAGCGGCCAGCTGGGCAAACTTCACACCCTGCACGCTTCGGTTTACCGACCTGTCCTGAACAACACCTGGCTGCCAGCCGAACCAATTCCAGATCCTGAAAAATGCGATTGGAACCTTTGGCTGGGACCCGCTGCCTGGCGGCCTTACAACCAGAAATATGTTCAGGGCCGCTGGCGCGGGCAATGGGATTTTGATTCCGGTGCCTCCCTGCTGGACTGGGCGGCTCACACGCTCGATCTTTGCCAATGGGCGAACAATGCCGATGACACCATGCCGATCGAATACGTGCCTGGCGAAGACAAGATTACCTGCCACTACGCCAACGGGGTGAAGGTGATCCTGGACTTCCTCAAAGATCCGTTCGGCGACCGGTCTCCGCACTACATCACCCGCCTGGGCACGTGTCCCGTTCGGTTTGTCGGAGACAAGGGATGGGTTGAGACAGGCGACTCGGGAGAGGTGGTGACCGAACCCGATTCGTTGAACCCACTCAAAAACCAGGAACGCGCGGGCGGCCTGGAGGTCGCGGCTCACTCGAAAGATTTTTTCGACGCCATGCGTTCCCGGGGCAAAACACGCTGCAACGAGAACGTGATGCTCCACTCCCATGTCGCGTGCCACGCGGCCGCGTTGTCCTGGATCCTGGGCCGCACCCTGAGAATCGATCCCAAGACCCAAACGTTCCTGGACGATCCGGAAGCGAACCTTCTTCGCGCACGACCGTCCCGCGTTTGGCAGGGATAATGGAAGGTTAAGCCTGCATGGTCCCGCCCTAGGTAGGGTTAAAAACCCAACAAAGGAAGCACGAACCATCAGTGAGTGGGCTGTTGGAGAGTGGCGGTGGGTGCGAAAACACGGAGGGCGCTGAGACCACAGAGATCGGAATTTACGAAGAAAAGCACTATCACTCTGAATGCGAAGAATAGAGCTTCTCCAACTTGTTGAGGCCCTCTGTGTTCTCGGTGTTCTCTGTGTTTAATTCGCCCTTCTCAAAATGACCGGAAGCGCAATGGCGCGGGCAATTCTTGTCGCAGCGCGACAGGTCTACCTCGCTTCATCCGGATCAAGCGTGACGCGGATGCCGGGCACAGGCTTGTCGTCCGCGCCCAGGAGCCGCACGGAGCCAGCCCAGTCAAAGCCCCCGTTGGTCGGCAACGGAGGTCTGGGCGCGTCGAAACACAGCGCCACCTCCCGGATCCATCCGGCCCTCACAGGAGTCCAGGCGTTCATTCCACCCGGTTCAATGGCCTTTCCGGTTTCTCCGGGAAATCCAAGCCACAGGCACCAACGTAACAGCCAGAAAAACCAGGACCGAGAGCGGACGCCGGAGTCTGTCCCACCGTGCCTGACGGTGCGGTGACTCCGTGACCCACGGAATTGGATTCTGAATGATCTTTCCGCTTCCCGAAGTGCCGTCGGCCACCAGATAATTGGTCGGTGCCGAAAACGCAAAGACCGCGCGATCATCGAACAATCCCTTCAAATCCACTTCATCAAACCTCAGACGCTCCGTCTTGAACTCCTGTATCCATCATGGAATCCACGCAGCGATTGGAGGTTGGCTTCCCTCAGCCTATCGAACTCGACTGAGGATCGATCCGGACGTTCTTCCTTCAAAAACTCCATGGTGTCGCGGATTCTCTCCTTGATCCTCGACTCGGGGGAGGGAGGCTCTACAATTTCAGATACAACCCGCAACCGGACCTTCCCGGGCCGGCTCTGGACGCACGCCCTGAAGAACTTGTTCAGCTCCTCTTTGGAGGGCAATCGCAGGCCGGTTTCCAAGGTCTGTAAATTCGATCCCCCACCTTGTTGACCGAAACACTCCATGGAGCCGAGAGCGAGCGCCGCTAGCAGAATGACATGCGGGAATGAAATCTTAACCCGGATTTCTGTGACACTGCGACACTTGTTCACAACCTCTTTTTCGGACACTCGTCCTGAATTTTTTACCCTCAGAGTTTTCATGGTTGCTTGGTTACCTCCCCAAAGCGGCCTGCCGCACCTACAGATCACTGGAGGGTCAACCGGTCGCGAAACTGTCATCCGTCCGTTCCAATCAACCCAAATGGTCCGGTCGAACCCTTCATCTCCTATTCCTCCAAACTCGAAATGGATTTTTCACCATTCTCCAAAATCAAGACTCCACAGCTTTGCCCTTCTGCGTCTCTGCGTCTCTGCGTCTCTGCGGGACATCCGGCTCCCGGCAATTCACGCAGGGAATGTGAGGAAGACCAGAGATGCGTCTGATCACGAAAAACACAGGAAATCAATCACCCCGACCGGCGGGCATTGACTCCTGGAGCACCTCGTGCATGCTCGGGTGCCATGGAACTTGATCTAGAGAATCAGTTTGCCGACCGGGCGTACCCGATTCTGGCCAGTCTGGTCACACCGCGTCCGATTGCGCTCATCACCACCCTCGGTCCCGATGGTGAAATAAACGCTGCGCCGTTCAGTTTTTTTAATCTCCTGGGTGCCAGCCCTCCCATTCTGGCGGTCGCCCCCGGTGATCGGGACGACGGCACACCAAAAGACACGGCCCGGAACATCCGTCTCTCCCATGAGTTTGTGGTGAACCTCGTGGACGAAACGATTGCCGAAGCGATGAATCAATGCGCGGCATCCCTGCCCTACGGGGAGAATGAACTGGTTCACGCCGGATTGCATACCAGCGAATCCTCGGTGATCAAGCCGCCACGCATCACCGAAGCGCCGGTCAGTCTGGAATGTACCGAATGGGGAACCCTGCACATCGGCGACAATCGCGTGGTGGTGGGCCTGGTGAAACGCGTGCATCTGCGCGACGAACTCTTCGACATTGAAACGGGGCGGGTCCGGAGCGACCAACTCTTTCTCATTGGCCGCATGGCGGCACCTCATTGGTACTGCCGCACCCGGGACCGCTTCGAAATGATCCGCCCGGCGTGACAGAGAGACCTGCATCCCCGCGCACCACTGCCATTAGTTTAAGGTATTCGGAGGGCAGGGCGAATCCGTCCCGGTGAGCCGACAAGCGGTTGAGCGGCTCAGCGAGGACGCTTCGCCCTACCATTTCAGTTATTAAACTAATGGCAGTGCCCCGCGCACAGGCAAAGCGGTGTCGGCGCTGCGCTCTGCCCGCCGCACTCCAAAAGACGGTCGCTTTTCCAACGCCACGCCTTGGAATCCATCCCCATGGCAGCCCTGAAACCCTTGGCAAACCGTTAAAAAACTCCAGATCTTGTAGGAGGCGAGGTCACGAGACTCCGATTTCTTAGGTATCTTTGGGTATTGCAGAGCCTCCTGACGTCGGCTCCTACGTTTTTAACGGGCTGTTAGCCTAACCCGCCGCCCCGTGGAGTGCGCGCGGCAGAGCGCAGCGTCGACGCCGCTTTGGAGGGCTCCGACAGAAAACACAGGGGCCGCCCATGGGTTCCCGCGTCAAAAAGGAGGCGCTCCCGATTCCGCAGACACCGCGCTGCCGGAAGGCAGGCGTCCGCTCCAAACGAACTGCCCCACCTTTCCGCCGGATTCTCAGGCCAGTTTGACCTTGATCTTCTGACCCTTGATTTCGGCGCGTTTGAGTTTCGAGATGATGCTGTTGGCATGCTCTGTTGATACATCGACAAACACATGCCGCTCGCGCACATCGACCGTTCCGACGACTTTCCCGGGCAACCCGGTCTCTCCGGCCACCACGTTGACGATGTCAATCGGTTTGATGCCCTGGGCATCTCCCACATTGATCCAGAGCCGGGTCTGATCGGCAGGCGTGGCGCGACTGGCCTTGGCTTTCGGAGCCGGTTTGGCCTGCACCGATTTTTGGGCTTCCGGCATCTTGATGGATCCGAGAATTTCCTTGTCCGAAAAGGTCTTCTCCCCGGCTGGTTTCGCTTCGGGTGCAGGAGCCGCAACAGCCGCCGCCTGGGGTTTTGCAGGAGTTGGCGGTTTGGGAACAGCCGCGGGACGAGGACGGGCGGCGGGTGCCGGGACCGGAGGTCTGGCAGCCGTGGGCCTGACGGGTGTGTTGCCGCGGTCCGGTGCGGCGTATTCGGTTCGTCTTGGACGCTGAGGCTCCGGAGCACCACGGCGCTCGTAAGCCGGAGCGGGGCGCTGCGGACGTTGCTCATAGGAACGTTGTTCGTAGTTGGACGGCCCACGCGCAGGCCGCTGATCACGATCGGGACGCTGTGGGGAACGCTCGTCATAGCGTCCACGGGGGGCTTCGCGGCCACCTCCACGTTCCGGGCGATCCTGACGTCCGGGACGGTCGGCGGGACGGTCGGCGGGACCTTCCTCCTCGGGGCGCTGCGGACGTGCCGGGGCGGATTCCCCACCCTGCAACATATGAATCAACGCCGAAGCGATGTCGGTGGAGGCAAACCCCTCCTCCAACAGTCGTTCGATTAGATGATCGTTGCGCTTAAACTCCCCGGTTGTGAGGGTTGCTCGAAGTTTGTGCAGAAACACGTTCGCGCGCGCCTCTTCCACCTGGTTGACCGATGGGATGGTGCCGCGAATCATCCGGATGTTGGTGTAACGCTCGATGTTGCGAATCTGGAACACTTCGCGTCCGGAGGCGAACGAAATGGCACGGCCGCTGCGGCCCTTGCGACCGGTGCGGCCGATGCGGTGAACGTAGTCCTCCCCGTCGTAGGGAAGATCATAATTAAAAACAACCTGAACATCGTCCACGTCAATTCCCCGTGCGGCGACATCGGTGGCCACGAGGAATTCCAGCCCGGACTTCCGGAACTTGTTCATGACACGATCGCGCATGTTCTGGGTCATGTCCCCGTGCAGACGATCGGCCATGTAACCCTGGGCTTCGAGATGCTCCACGAGGTCATCGACCATGCGTTTGGTATTGCAGAAGATGATGCCGAGCTTCAGATCGTGGATATCAATCAGGCGGGTGAGCAATTCGATTTTGTACCGGCGATCGACCTCGTAATAGACCTGCTCGACGGTCGGAACCGTCATGGCCTTCTGCTCGATCTTGACGCTCTTCGGATTGCGCGAGTATTTCTGGATCAGATCCCGAATCGCCGCCGGCATGGTGGCGGAGAAGAAAACAGTCTGTCGCTCCGCGGGCACCGATTTGAGAATCATTTCAATGTCGTCACGGAACCCCATGTTCAACATCACGTCCGCCTCGTCCAGAATGGCCATCTTGACCGTGTCCAAACGGAGCGTGCCCCGCCGCATATGATCCATGATCCGGCCCGGCGTGCCGATCACGATCTGGGCACCCTGCTTGAGGCCGTAAAACTGGCGCTCGTACGATTGCCCTCCGTAGATGGGAAGCGCATGAATCCCACGTTTGAAGAGCGCGAGTTTGTGAATCTCCTCGGAGACCTGGACGGCCAGTTCCCGGGTCGGACAAAGAATGAGCACCTGAACGACGCGCAGGTTGACATCCACTTTCTCAACTGCCGGAACTCCAAACGCAGCGGTTTTGCCAGAGCCGGTCTGGGATTGGCCCACAATGTCAAGGCCTTCCATGAGGGGCGGGATGGCGACTGCCTGGATGGGGGACGCCTGTTCAAAGCCCAGTTTATCAATGGCTTTGAGAAGTTCGGGCGATAACCCGAGTTCAGAAAATAATTTCGATGTCATTCAATTCGTCTTTGCGACATCTGAACAATAACCGAACGGAACGCCAGGCGAGAGCTAATTCTTCAAGCTTTCGGCGTTCCCGCCCAGTCGGCTCCCGGAAACCGGGTCAAACAGGTGCGCCCGCCGCAGGTCAAACCGGAAACGGACCCGGTCACCCACGGCAGCAGAGTCCCCGGTGCGAACCCGCGCCCCGAACGAAACTCCCCAGGCTCTCAGATGGAGCATCGTCTGCGCGCCTCCCGGCTCAACGTCCTCCACAATCGCCTCCAACTCGCGGTTGCCCGTCTCACCCGAATGCCCGAGCTCGATCCCGATGTCCTCCGGCCACAGCCCCAGGATCACCTCCCGGGAACGTTCCCCGGGGACAATCCCCCCCGACCCCACATGCCACGGAACGCGCAGAAACGGACCACCCGACGAATGGGACTCCGGGCCGGCCTCGAACCAGACTGCGTCGTCCCCCGCCACCATTCGACCCGGAATAAAATTCATCTCCGACGCCCCGATCGTTCGGGCGACCGCCAGATTTGCAGGGCTCCCGTAAATCCGGACTGGATCCGCCACCTGCTCAATCCTGCCGGACTGTATCACCGCAATCCGATCCCCCAGAGCCATCGCCTCGGCCTGATCGTGTGTGACGAAGATCATGGTGGCACCCAGACGCTTCTGCAGTCTGCGGATTTCAAGGCGCATCCGACTCCGCTGCTCGGCGTCCAGATTCGACAGCGGCTCATCAAACAGATAAACCCGCGGGGACCGAACGATGGCGCGGCCGAGGGCAACCCGCTGCTTTTGTCCGCCCGACAGAACCCCGGGATGACACCTCAGCAGCTCGCGAAACCCCAGCGTTTCGGCCGTTTCCGACACACGCCGATCAATCTCGGTCGGACTCACCTTTCGCAGTTTCAATCCAAACGCCAGGTTTTCGAAGACGGTCATGTGGGGGTAGAGCGCGGGATTCTGAAAGACCATGGCGACGTCCCTGGACTCCGGGGGGGCGAGTGTGATGTCGGCCCCATCCAGAACCACCGATCCCGAATCGGCGGCTTCCAGACCGGCAATCAAGCGCAGCAACGTTGTCTTGCCGCCGCCCGAAGCCCCCATCAGGACCAGCAGTTCCCCGTCCGCGACCTCAAGAGTGGCGTCACGCACCGCCTCAACCCGTTCCCTGCCGGATCCGGTGAAGGTTTTGCATAATTTCGTAACAACCATCCGCGCCATAAAGCGTGATGGTGACCGGTGTCGACAGAATGTCCAGACGCTTTGAAGCCCCCACCCTGGGGGTGCAAGACAGAATTCTTCGAACCGTTGCTTCCATTGGCTTGTTTGGAAAAAGTATCTGACCTCCAAGCACCACGTCGGTTGAAGATCTGAAAAGGTGGCACGAACCGCACTGCGATTCGCGCGAACCGTCCCGGTGAGCGGTCAGGGATCTGGACCTCGGGTGGCCCACGGCTCAGCGAGACGCTTCGCCCTACCGCCCAGGGGACGGGGAAAGGTAGCGCGAACCGTCCCGGTGAGCTTCCC
>JAIPJX010000070.1 GCA_021733945.1 Verrucomicrobiota bacterium
CCCTGCAACCCGGCTCGCCGGGACGGTTCGCGCTACCCAAAAGCGGTAGAGGACTACCGCCGTCCAAGACGCTTCGCCTTGGTGGGGGGCGCGCACTCAACTTCGTTCGTCATCGACGAAGAATTCTGTCATGCACCCGTTCCGTTTCGACAAACGGCGGAATCGGCGCGGCTCGACAATGCACGGGGTCTCGCTTATGAGTGCAGCCGATGGAACAAACGAAACCAACGCGGCTCTGGGTCTTCGGTCTCTGGTTGCTCTGCTTTTACGGAGCCTGGCTGTGCCTCGTGCTGATCGGAAACCACGGACCGGACCTGGTGAAGCACTGGGGCATTGCCCTGGCGATGGCCCTGGGTTCCTATGCGGCGGGATCAACTCCGATGGGCGGGGGCACCGTTGGTTTCCCGGTCCTGGTGCTTCTGTTCGACCAACCTGCAACTCTGGGCCGTGATTTCAGTTTCGCCGTGCAATCAGTCGGAATGACCAGCGCCAGCATCTACATCCTCTGTCGGCGCCAGGCTTTGGAGTGGGTGATTCTGCGATGGGCAATGGTCGGCTCGCTTCTGGGCACTCCGCTGGGGATCTTCCTGATCGCCCCCCATGTGCCAGCCGTGGCGATCAAGATCCTTTTCGCCGTCACATGGGGAAGTTTCGGCGTGCTCCACCTAAGACGGACCCGGGAAATCTGCTCCAATATCGGCGAAACACCCGCCGCCCATCGCTTCGATCGCAACGTCGGATTCACAGTCGGACTGGCCGCCGGTGCCCTGGTGGCCAGCATCACCGGGGTGGGAATCGACATGATTCTCTATGCCGTCATGGTGCTCCTGATGCGCGTGGACCTGAAAGTGGCGATTCCTTCCTCGGTCATCATCATGGCCTTCACATCCCTGGTCGGAATGGCGACGAAACTTCTTTTTACCGGAGTGCAACCCGGAGTGTATGAGAACTGGCTGGCTGCCGCACCCGTGGTGGCGCTCGGGGCACCCTTCGGAGCGTTCATCGTGGCGAAGATCGGACGCAAACCAACGCTCCTGGTGGTGGCAACCCTCTGCGTGGGCCAGTTCTTCTGGACCCTGAACGAGGAATGGCACCATCTGGGGATTCCGGGTGCGGGAGCCGCCCTGCTGGCAGTCGGCCTGCTGAACCTCGGTTTCGACAAACTCTGGCTCCTGGGGGACCTGCTCGAACGGCGTTCCGTGCCGATGATCATCCCCCACACGTCACACCCACCGGACTTCCGGCGTTGATTTCGGTTCAATTGCGTCCAGCAGCGGGCAACCACGATCGATACCGGGTGCCAAAAGCCCCGGCACTCGCAAAATCGCAAAGCCTGAGTCTCTTCCCGTTCACTGAAACCACCTCGACCAACACCCAGGGTTTCAACGAACGGGGAACGTCGGCACGGTCCACAGGGAGCATCACCGCCTCCGACAGCCGATCCGAATCCACCACCGGGAACGCGCCGGAGTCGAGGGAACTGTATTGCTGATCGCACGCCAGCAGCAGGGGCCCCCGGTAGAGGAGCAGGAGATCCCCGGCATTCCGATCGCCCCGGACGGGTCGAACCGCCAGATTCAGGGAAAGAGTTACCAAATCCCTCTCCCGCCACGCCCGATCGAGGGTGACATACCCTTCCGAGGTTTTACCGGAAACGGTGCGACCGTTCACCTGCACCGTTGCGGTGCCGGCCCACGCGGGAACCCGGATCTTCAAACTGAACCGACGTGGGATCAACGGTTCCACCCGGATCTCAATCTTCCCGGAAACTGGATAACCCGTCTCCACCTCGAGAGCAACGGGCGTGTTGTTGTCGAGCTTGCCCTGGAACACACCGGCACCCAGGTAATTCAGCACCAGACCCTCCGAATACCCCATCACCGCCCACTCAGAAAGCAGACCCAGGGTCCGGGGCCCGCTGACGGAGCAACAGTCGATCCCGGCCATGCCCGGCGCCGCCTGATCCGCATGGACCCGGCTCGATGGCTCGCGCATCCCGTTTAATGGTGTCGCCGCGCTCCACCACCGTCCGGAAGGATGCTGCGCCCCGGCAGCAGCGTTGAAGGTCGAAAGCTCCAGTTCATCCGCCGCTCGCGCCTCACCGCTCACCCGGAGCATGGCGACGGTCAAAGTCATCCAGTCCGCCGTGGCGCAGGCGGCATCCCTGCCCGGATCGACAGGCTCAGACCCGGACGTCTCAGGGACGGCGAACGCACCCGAAGGTCTGCGTTCGCTGGCCAGAAGAGCCCACCAACGGTTTGTGAACGCTTCGCGGTACGCCGCCTGCCCGGTGATCCGGAACAGTTCCAGCAATCCCTGCATCCCCTGAAGACGGCCGCCCCGGTTCCTCCCGACCGATGCCCCCGAAGCACTCGAAAGGCCCTGCCCGGGTCGGCTCCCGGCCTCGGTCCAGTCCGCCTCCACAATCCGCATCATTGCAAGATACCGCGGCTCCGGGGTGACACGATACAGTTTGCCAAGGCCATTCAGGATCGCCCGGTTCAATCCTGGATATTCGGTTTCACTCACCCGCACGCCCGATTCGAGAACGGAAAGCCCCACAAAATCCGCGGCGCGGCGGCAGACCTGAAGGGCGCGCTCCTCCCCCGTCGCCTCATACCACATCAACAAGGCAATCCAACTCTGGGCATGCCCCCACAGATCGGCCCCGGGCTTAAAAGGGACAGAAGCGAACCCGAGGTATCCGCTCTCTGCCTGGCTGGAAATCAGCCCCTCCACCGCCGCCTCAACGCTCCGACGCAGTTCGACCGAACCGGTCAGGCGGAGCGCCTGGATTGCCGACACGAGGTATTCACCCGCGAAACCTCCGGCCCAAGGGACCAGATCCTGCACCGGTTGCTGATCACGCCGATGAAACATGCCGATGATCGAGGGACTGGTCACCGGCAGGGGGATCAGCCAGTTCTGAATATTCGCTTCTATGCGCCGCCCCATGAGCCCCCCAAACCTGTACGAGGCCAACGGAAGCGATTCCATGGCGTCCCCTGCCGCCAACGTGGTGGATGTAAACAGGCCGATCCCCAATGCCAGAGAAAACAGGGCCCGCTGAATCGGGGCGTTCGTGTTTGGCGGTTTCATGGTTCGCCGGAGCCCGGCTACCCCACTTGGTGACATAAAACACGCCGTCTGGCAATGCAACGGTCGATTGGCCCTGAGAGTGGCGGAAAACAAAAAGCCCGGGGGGTATCCGCCGGGCGTGTGCGGTCCGGATCGCTCCGAACCCGAATTTAAATTGGTCAGGAAGGTTCAGCTCTTGAACTTGCGAATGAATGCAACCAAATCCTTGATCTCATCCGCCGACAGTTTGTCGCCGTAGCCCTTCATGACCTCTTTGCCATCCACTTTGACGCCGTCCTTGATCGCTTCCGCCGCTTTTTCATCCGTGAACGATTTCTGATGTTCGGCGTCACTCAAATCCTTGACTTTTGCTTTGCGTCCGGCCTTCGTGTTGCCTTTGCCATCATTGCCATGGCACGCCGCGCAATGCTTCTTCCAGTTGCCGGTGGCATCCGCAGCCTGCAGTGAGACAGTGGCCGCAAAGAGCAGTGTGAGTGAGAGGAGAGCGATTCGTTTCATAAGACACCCATTTCAATTAAGTTCAGTTTCCAAATTCCAATTTGATCCATTTATACCATCTAACTCGACAATTTCAATCTTTCGCCATCGAAGCCCAACAGCCTCCCCAAATCTTGCGGATTCCCCCGCAGTTTTTGGCCAGATGCCATGATCGCCCAGGATGTTTTTGTTCCCGAATCCGGGTTTTAAAACCTCCATTGAACGGTTGAGAACACCAGATTCGCAGTAAAATCATTGTTTCCACCGGACGTACCGTCGCGGTAATCCAGGAAGCCGTATTTGAGGGACCATCGGAGGTTTTCGCGGATTCTGCGGGTCATGCCTGCGGTGATCGAATGCTCTTCGGCACCGGCACCGTAAGGCTGGCTGAACGCCGAATTATCGGTGTGGTTGTCGGCCCGGTAATAGCTGTATTGGGCATCCAGGTCGGTCTTCTGGTTCAGCGCAAAACCCGCGGCAAGGCTCGCGGTCCAGTAGTCATTTTGGGAATCGAGCACCAAACCACCCGCGTAATCGTTGGCCGGGGTGTCGGCTTCATCCAGGACATAGTTGACGGTGCCCTGGAGATAGAGCCGGGAGACGGGGCTCCAGGAAATGCTCTCGCTGAAAATGTGCGTTGTGAGATCGGCACTCTGAATCTCCGCCAGACCATCCACGCGGGTGTCGATGGTGGACTTTTGGAAATCGTACCGGCTGATCAGAGTGACGGTGCCCAGAGGACGCCAGGTGATCCGCAGGTTGATGTCGTCGGTGTCGAAATCATGATTCGTGAAGTAGGCAGGGAAACGGAGAAACGAAGACCCGTCGTTCGGGTTGGAATCGATCTTGTGCTCGTATTCGTTGCTGCGAATCTTGTGGTAATACTGCGTTCCGAAATTCAACCGCTGCATGGGATACCAGTTGGCGCCCAGGGTGTACTTCTGGGTAAGCCGGGTGTCATCCGTATCCCGTTCAAAATCAAAATTATCGACAAATCGGGGTGCCGGAGACGTTCCGCGGCGTTCGTAAAGGCTGCCCTGCCCCTGCAACCAGTCGCCCCGGGAGTAAAAGACCCAGTTGGTCACACCCGTGTATCGCGCTTCCAGACGCTCGGACACATCCAGCCGTTCGCGGTCGCTCAGCGCCGCCGTCAGGGTTCGCCCGGGGGTGTTTTCGAAATTCGAGATCGAGTCGATCGACTGATGTTCCACGCGCAACGAAGGCACGATCGAGACCGACTCCCAGGGCGTCGCCATGAGGTTCAGGTTGACGACGTGCTGGCGGGTTCGGGACCCCCCTTCCAGTTCCAGATAACCCCGGTCCCGATAGGTGGGATCGTAGATCGAATCAAAATCCGCCCCGTAGATCCGGCTCCCGGTGATGTCCGAATCCAGCGTGGTGAACGAATACCCGGTCGTGAACCGCAGTGAGTCGGTGATCGGAGTCTGGGTGAAGGTGTGGACGTTGAAGAGGTCGAGGTCCCCGCCTTCGTTCTGAGTGAGGTAACGTTCGTTGGATTCACCGGCACGGGGACGCATGTTCAGCGAATTATCCTGACGGTAAGCTTCGTATCGGAGACCCAATCCCCAATCGGTCGACCCAAACGAATGGGTGACATCAGTCTGAAAAATGTCACGGGTCTCATCAATGGAACGGAAGGACGGCGCGATACCCCGAATGCCGTAGCCTCCCTGAAGCGAATCACCCCAGATCAGCGAATCCTTCTCTCCGTCTCGGAACTGATGCGAATACTTAAAACTCACCGTCGGCCGATCCGGCAGGGTAATGCCCGCCTCGATCCAGGCTTCCCCACGGTCCAGTGTCAGTTCCTCATCGTAGAGGCTCAACCACCCGCCGGTGGCTGGAAAAAACCCGCCACTTCCGTCATACCAAGATCGCGCCTGCTTGTAGCCGGCGCGAACAAACCCCTTGTCCGGATCGGTCAGATCCAGTTTGAGGGAATAATTCCGGTTATCAAATAGTCCCCGCCCGTCAACCTTCAGAAGGGCGTTTTCCCCAACAAACTTCTCCCAATGAAAATCAGCCACACCTCCCTGGGCATCCCCCGAAATCTGCCGACGCTGCTGGAATTGCGCCTTGTCGCCGTCCACAAACACGCCGCCCACGCTGAAATCAATCCAGTTGCTGGTATCCGTGGCCCCACCCATCCAGTTGCTGAACTCTTCGAGTTTGGCCTCCTCTTCGGGATCGGGTGCCTGTGCGTCGGCAGCGGGAGCGGGTTCAGCCGCAGGCAAACCGGTCGTCGCCAGCGAACCCAACCCGACCGCCAGAAAGAGTTTTCGGAATGCTTTTCCGGGGGAATTGGCGAGTTTCATAGATCTCTCCTCGAATTCAAATGCTCAGAACCGCAGCGACGTGCTGACTTGCGAACCGTGAACCGCCTCGTGGCACCCCGAGGTCCAGCAGGTGCCCCGCTGCAGGTTCGCACCATGCGGGAATCCACCGATCGTAATACCGGATCCAATCTCCTGAAAGTGACATTTCAGGCAAAGATTGGCGTTGCGCTGTGCGAGCATCTTCGGGTTCACCGATCCATGGGGGCTGTGACAGAGGATGCAACCCTCGCGCATCGCCTCATGCTCGAACACATGCGGCCCCCTCTGCGCCGCGTGGCATTCAAGACACGATTCGTTCTGACTCAACAGAGCGGTGCCGCCGCCACGGATGGCGGGTCCCCCGTGCGGATCGTGACAGTCGCCACAGCTCATCTGCCCCGCGAGCACCGGATGGCTGTGCGGCAGGTGAAACTCACCCCGCTTGTCCAGATGGCACTGAAAACAGGTCTCCGGCGATTTCTTCGGGTTGATGATCGTGTGGTAGGCACCCCCGGATTCCGAATGCAGGCTTCCGGGGCCGTGGCAGGATTCACACCCCACGTTCGCGGCGGTGACTCCCTCGGCCTTCAGATTCGCATGCGTGGCGGTGACAAACTGGGTGGAAATCTTTTCGTGACACTGGGAACAGGTCTCCGAGCCCACGTAAGCCGCACCCGGAATCTGAGGCGGCATCATCACCACGCGATTCACACTCACGCAGGAAGCCAGCACGCCGGCCGCCACCAGTCCGAAAACAATGGCCACCACGCCGCGCCTGGACTCACTTTGTTTCTCAGGTGCCGTGGACTCCTCAAAATCTTGCTCGGGTTTCATACGAAAAGCCATTCTGCCGGAAAATCCGGGCACAGAAAAGACCGCTTTCTGAAATATTTCTTGCCCAGATCATTAACCAAATCGCCCCCATCTGACTCCACGATTATTGCACATCACCGGCCAGAGATTGTTGTGTTCGGGCCAAACCATGCAGCCCGGGCGTGCCCGGTGCCGTTAGTTAAGGGATTCGGAAGGCGGGGGTAGTCCGTTTGGAACGGATGTCTGCCATGGGGATGCATTCCAAGGCATGACGTTCGCAAAACGACCCTGTTTTGGAGCGCGCGCGGCAAAGCGCAGCGTCGACGCCGCTTTGCTCCTGCCCGACGCTCACCGGGACGGTTCGCGCCACCTTTCCCCCCTCTCCCATTCCAATCTCGGTAGGGCGAAGCGTCCCCGCTGAGCCGCTTGGGCCCCCGTGATCCAAATTCCCCCCAGGCTCAGCGGGACGCTTCGCCCTACCGCCCCAGGGGGGACTTTATCCCGCAGAGACGCAGGGACGCTGAGAAAACCGATCAAATACAATCCCTCTCCTCTCCGCGTCTCCGCGCCTCTGCGGGAGATTTTTTCGCTGTCCCATGTTCGCCAGTCGGCGGAGGTATGCGATCGTTCTCAAACAGCCTGTCTGTCGCAGCGCGACAGACTCCACCCTTCTCCAAGTCATGGCGTCGGAAGAACCACGGTGTTTTCAGCGCGCGCGGCAGAGCGCAGCGCCGACGCCGCTTTGGTCCTGCCCGAAGAGGCAAGCTCACTCCCCATCAGGATCCCAATCAGTTCAACGGAGAGCCATGAGGAACCTCGAAATCCTCAACAAGGACATCTCCGCCCCGACGCTCACCGGGACGGTTCGCGCCACCTTTCCCCCTCTCCCATTCCAATCCCGGTAGGGCGAAGCGTCCCCGCTGAGCCGCTTGGCCACCCGTGATCCAAATTCCCCCCAGGCTCAGCGGGACGCTTCGCCCTACCGCCCCAGGGGGGACTTTATCCCGCAGAGACGCAGAGACGCTGAGAAAACCGATCAAATGGAATCCCTCTCCTCTCCGCGTCTCCGCGTCTCCGCGGGAGATTTTTTTACTTTCCCATGTTCGCCAGTCGGCGGAGCGATGCGATCGTTCTCAAACAGCCTGTCTGTCGCAGCGCGACAGACTCCACCCTCCTCCAACGCATTGGGTCGGAAGAACCACGGTGTTTTGGAGTACGCGCGGCAAAGCGCAGCGTCGACGCCGCTTTGGTCCTGCCCGAAGAGGCAAGCTCACTCCCCATCAGGATCCCAATCCGTTCAACGGAAAGCCGTGAAGAACCTCGAAATCCTCAACGAGGACATCTCCGACCATTCAACGAATGGCAGTGGGACGTGCCCGGCACCAAAACCAGGGTCACCCACCCCATGGCCCACACCCAAGATTCTCTCCCCGTTCCTCCAAGCAGGTCTTGCAGTGGACACACCAAAAAATGCAAAGGGTACACCAACGCCGGACTAGCCTGATCCCGCAGGAAGCGTAGCTTTGGGTTCAGAAACATGAATGCGGACACGAAAACTTCCCTCACCCTGGCGAGCTTGTCAGTGGGCTTTCTGGTTCTCGCAGTTGGCTTTCAATTGGAATTATGGGGCGAGCCAAAGATCCCGGCTGAAGTGCCCCCAGCACTCGCAACCGCCACCAACACCGCCACCGTGCGATTCTCGGCGAGCGATATGATCAAGGCGGGAGGCGACACTTCGGGCATGGAGTGCTACGCCTGCCACGAGGAGGGCAAACTAATTGAACTGCCCCTCGGTGAAGACGGCATTGTGATTCTGCCCCCGGACCACAAGGATCTCATATATTCGCGCCGGCAATGTTCGGCCTGCCACGACAAGAGCCAGAACGTCCAGATCGAGTGGGATGACGACGGGAATGTCATCCTGCCCGAAGCGCATCGGGATCTGGTTCTTCAGCACGGCGCGCATCACCGAAACAACCCCTGCTTCAACTGCCATGTGGAGAACAAGCTCACCGAACTTGAGACGCGGGGGGGCAAACGTCTCGCGCTGACCGAAAGCACGGAGCTGTGCGCCGGATGCCACGGCCCCACCTACGGTGACTGGGAAGTGGGCATTCACGGTCGCACGAGCGGGTTCTGGGACCCCAACCTGGGCGAATCGACCCGCAAACAATGCACGTCCTGCCACGACCCGCATGCCCCCAAATTTCCGAGCATGATACCCGCGCCCGGACCGCACGCATTGCATGCGCAGCACGAACCGGCGACCGAACACGCGGATCCCGCCGAAGAACCCGAGCCCTCGGATCCGCCAGAGGAACATTGACCATGACCGCCCCAAACACCCCCACCACCCCGGAGCCACCCCCGCCCGCCTGCGCGAACAACGGCGGGGAAATCACCCGGCGCAATTTTCTCCGAGCTTCGGCCGGCCTGGCCGCCAGTGTGGCCGGGGTCGCCGCCGCACTCAGTCCGCTGCGGGACCTCGATGGATTCCCATCGGTGGAAGAGTTTCTGCAGAAGCATTACAAGGAACTCTCCAAGGATGAGATGAACGACGTGTTGCAGCGGATTTCGGGCGAGGTGGAGAAGGAATACGGGATCCGGCCGCATTTGCGCGACCTCAAGCCGATGAACGGGGTGGAATTTGTTTACGCGCTGAACCTCACCCGCTGCATCGGCTGTCGCAAATGCGTGCATGCCTGTGTGGCCGAGAACAATCAATCGCGCAGCCCGGAGATTCAGTACATCCGGGTCTTGAAAATGCCGCAGGGCACTCTGGACGTCGAACGGAGCGATCACAACTACGCCCCCAAGTCGGTGCCGGAAAAAGGGTTTTACTACATGCCCGTGCAATGCCACCAGTGCAAGAATCCCCCCTGCGTCAAGGTCTGCCCGGTCAAGGCAACGTGGCAGGAATCGGACGGCATCACGGTGATCGATTACAACTGGTGCATTGGATGCCGATACTGCGAAGCCGCCTGTCCCTATTGGGCGCGCCGGTTCAATTTCAGCAAACCGTCGATTCCCAGGGAGAAAATCAACCCCAACATGTCCTACCTGGGAAACCGGCCGCGTCCGAAAGGGGTTGTTGAAAAATGTCACTTCTGCATCCAGCGCACGCGGGCCGGCAAATACCCCGCCTGCCTGGAGGTCTGCCCGACCGGTTCACGCAAATTCGGCAACATCCTGGATCCGGATAGCGAAGTTTCCTACATCCTGAAGAACAAGCGGGTTTTTGTCCTGAAGGAGGAGGTAGGCACACTGCCGCGATTCTTTTACTACTTTGACGCATGAGAGCCATTCGCAATTATCTGGTGTTTCTCGGTCGCAGCCTGGGCCTGGCGCTTTCAGGGGACTGGCGTTATTACCTGTGGATCGGCTTCCTGTTTTTCTGGTGCCTTCTGGGTCTCAACGCATACGCCAAACAGTATGTACACGGATTGGCCATCACAGGCATGAGCGATCAGGTCTCCTGGGGTGTCTATATCGCCAACTTCACCTTCCTGGTCGGTGTGGCCGCCGCCGCCGTCATGCTCGTCATTCCGGTTTACATCTACAAGAACGAGGAACTGCACGATCTGGTGATTTTTGGCGAACTGCTCGCCGTGGCCGCCATCATCATGTGCCTGGCTTTCGTGGGAGTCGATCTCGGTCGCCCGGACCGGTTCTGGCACGCCCTGCCCGGTCTCGGAGAATTCAACTTCCCCGGTTCGGTGATGAGTTGGGACGTCATTGTGCTCAACGGCTATCTGCTGCTGAACATCCACATCTGCGGCTACCTGCTCTACAGCCGGTACTGCGGACGCAAACCCGCCAAGTGGTTTTACATTCCCTTTGTCTTCATCGGCATCCTCTGGGCCATCTCGATTCACACCGTCACGGCATTCCTCTACGTCGGCCTGGGAGGACGCCCCTTCTGGAATTCAGCGATCGTCGGTCCGCGTTTCATTGCTTCGGCCTTCACGGCGGGACCCGCGCTCATCATCCTGGCCCTGCAGGTCATTCGCCGTGTCACCGATTACAAGATCCCCGACCGTGCTCTGTTTACACTCCGGAGCATCGTCCAGGTGTCGATGCTCATCAATGTCTTCCTCCTGATCAACGAAGTTTTTAAGGAATTCTACACCGGCAACCTCCATGTGGCCTCCGCCAAATACCTCTTCCTCGGATTGCACGGGCACAACGGCCTGGTACCCTGGATCTGGACCGCCATTGCCTGCAACCTGATAGCCATGGTCATTCTGGTATTGCCCCTCAGCAAGAGCCTCCGATGGCTTGATCTGGCCTGCGTGCTGGCGATTGTGGGCATCTGGATCGAAAAGGGAATGGGCCTGATCGTGCCCGGGTTTATCCCCACACCCCTGGGCGAGATCATCGAATACACCCCCACGCTCAACGAAACACTGATCTCGTTCGGGATCTGGGCGATGGGCCTGCTCCTGTATACCTTCTTTCTGCGCATGTCGGTCCCCATCCTTCAGGGCCGCCTTTCGCGGGCCACTGAGAAACCCACCGGCCTCGTCGAGACCGAAAAGGAACTCCACGGCGTGGTGATGCACTGAACCGTTTACCACCCCCACCCCGCACTCCAGACTTGCCGATTGACCCGTTCTGATCGGAAACTCGAATCACCATGGGCAAACAACTCACCGTCGAAGACGCCAAACAATCGCTCACCGACCACGTCGCCGCCAAGGGCACCGAACTGCGCGACAAATACGGCCCGACCCTCGGTTGGGCGGAACTCGAACAAATCCTTCAGGACAGGGATTTCGTCCGATATCCCTGCGACATCAAATTTGACGCAACCGAACTGCAGCAGGGCGAGTTTGCGCACCCGGTTGCCAATGGTGCCCGTCCGGAAGACGGATACACCATGTTCGTGCATCCCTATTTTGCGACCCAGCGCGAACGCGTGCCGCACCTCGTCCTGTATCAACTGGTGGAGGTCAACTACGGTGGTTTTGCATCGTCAGACGACGCCGAAGCCTTTGGCGCCGCCGCTCTCGGCCTCACCAAGGAAGCCTACTATCAGGCAATCTGCGCATTGGCCGACGAACTGACCTGAACAATCCCACGATTCACGACGAACAACGCCCCGCGCATTGCGGGCAGGGCGAAGCGCACTGCCATTCGTTTAAGCTATTCGGAGGGTAGGGCGAATCCGTCCCGGTGAGCCGACAAGCGGTTGAGCGGCTCAGCGAGGGCGCTTCGCCCTACCATTTCAGTTCTTAACCTAATTTGGTAGGGCGAAGCGTCCCGCTGAGCCGCGGCTCGTCCGAAGCCGGGTCGCCGCATCCGCTCACCGGGACGGTTCGCGCCACTGCCTTTTCCTGTTTCCGGCCCAAAGACAATTTCCTACAGCCGGATAAAACGGCGGGTCAACTGCCGAAGCCGCTCCAGCAAACGCACGGCGAGCGGCGCTTCGAGCTCGATGCTCCCTGTTTCGGAATCGATCCGGGCAAGGCGTTTCTCGGGCAGCGCGGCAAGATACTCGTTCAGAACCTCCCGTGCGGTGGTGTTTACGAAGGTTTTCGGGAAATAGCGTGCCGGAAATCCCGTGACCCCCCCCGTGCGTATGGACATTTGAACCGTCTTCGAGATCAGTTCCCGGAATTCGAATTCCGCGTGAACCTGGCTGTACGGGATCACCACATCGAAGAGATTGTCCACCCCCCGGTTTTGTTCCGGCATCCCTGGAATTTCCGGTATCCGAAACACCAGACGCCGCACGGTGGGGTAATGATTGATGCGGATCGCAGCCAGGGAATCCCTTGCCTGGCGCGCCGAGACTAGAACAATCTCACCCGGCCTGGCGGAACCCGCACTGGTTCCGACTTCCCCGTCGGCGTTCAGAAGGTCAAACGAGATCGGAAACCAACCGGCCCCCGGATACGTGGCAAACACGCAGGTCACCTGCTCTTCAATCGGGTTGTGCTCGAAATTGATGAAGATCGAGTTGGTTCCCTGATTCGAAGAACTGCTCCAGCCATTTTGCACCCCTTCCCCAACCGCAAGGAGCTTTACCTCCAACCGCCCAAATCGGACGGCCGCACCCTCCTCCGCAGGAAGCAGGTGTTGCTCGACCGGACCGAACGCGGCCGTCACCACCAGATCGACAGGACCGGAATGCCAGGCCGCCAGTTCCATGTCGATCGCAAGGGGGGAGTCCGCACCGCCTTGTGATGAATGGCGGTTCCCCAGAAGCCTGTGTGTCCGGGCATCAAACAAGACAGCCTCCTGAAGCAGGAACTCCGAAGCGTCTGGTGTGGAAAACAAGAAGCGAACCGTCGGGAACAGGGAATCAACGGAGATTTGACGTTCCCATCGCTGTCGAAACTTGCTTTCCACCTCATCCGGGGAATACGGAGCAAGGTCCGGGTGAAAGAATCGTTCCGGCTCGCGTCGGGAATTTTTTTCAAATCCGGCTTCCGGCAGAATCAAGGCCATGCCTTCGAGTGCGAGCCTACCGGCATCGGTCGAAAACCGTTGATCTTCCCCCACCTGTTCCACTGTGTAATCTGCGGAATCATACTGTCCCGAGTCTGCGCTGAAGTAAGAAATCTCGAGGGACTGTTCCGTCGCGCTTTTCGAAAGCAGCTCGAAGGGGCCATGATCGGACGGCGGCTCCCGGGAAGGGCCCAGAACACGATCATAATCCCTGGAGTCACGCACCCCGTTCGGATCACTCTGAAGGGCCGCGCGCTGGGTGAGGACCCGCTTCGCGAAGACGGCCAGCGCAACCAGGGCGAACCCGACCGCGATCCACTGAATTTTGGTGACGCGCATAAGTATCCGACGGACGAATGATCCTTCGGCGACCAGCCCCGAATCAGGCACACGCCACAAACCAGGTGCGAATCAGGAGAATTGCAACCGCGTGGTCGGCTCCTCGGCGTCCCATCCCCGCGGAGGCCGGATGCTGATGGACGCCACCTCCTTGATCGAGATCTGGTTCCCGCGTGCCTTGGCCCCCTTGACCAGCAAATCACCCGGTTTGGTGATCTGTTGATTGATCTTCTGGTACGGTGCCGGCTTGTATTTGATGTACAATTCCTCCGGAGTGTCGGCGGAGAAAAACAGGATCCTGGCCTTGGGAGGAACGCAGTTGTAAACCTTGTTGATGATCGTCCCCCCAAATGTAAATCGCTTGAGAAACGTCGCGTCCCGGGTGGAATACGCCAGGGTAAAGACCCGATCCCGATCCGGCAGATCGCAATGCATCAGGTCGGGTCCCAAAAACAGTTTCTCCGGCAGTTCGATTACCCGGTAATGACCATCCCTGAACACGAGGAACAACCGGTCGAACTTGGTGCAGTCAATTTTGAACTCATCGCCGGAGACCTTGTAACCCAGGTAACCCGATTTCCGATCGTACGATACCTTGAACGATTTGAACGCCACTTCGCGCGCATCCACCTCGTCGAACCGTCCGCTCTTGGTCAACCGCGGGTAGATCGGCCCATACTTCGCCAGCAACTCCCCCAGGTGGCTGATGGCGTATTTGGTGACGTTCTTGAGGTGTTTGCGCACTTCGGAGAGATCCGCTTTCACACGATCCATCTCCTCGCGGTGTTTGTTGATGTCGAACAGCGAGATGCGGCGGATGCGAACGCCGAGGAGCATTTCGACATCCGGATCGGTCAGATCACGGATCATCAGACTCCGGTGAGGCTCAAACCCTTCGTAAACCGCGGCGTAGACCTCTTCGTTCGTCCGACACTGTTCAATCTTTTTGTAAATTCGTTTCTCGATGAAGATTCGGACCAGGGTCTTGAAGTGCAGTTCGTCCTGAAGTTTTTGTTCCTTGAGCTCCAGCTCGCGTTTGAGGGTGGCCACCAGCTGGGCGGTGTTCTCGCGCAACACCTCGGAGACGGTCATTTCCACCGGCCGATTATCCCGGATCAGGGTCAGCCGACTGGTGATGCTGGTTTCGCAATCGGTGAATGCGTACAGGGCGTCGACCAACTGGGAAGCGCTCACCCCCGCCGGCGCTTTGATCTCAATCTCGACCGATTCGGCGGTGTAATCGTTGATGCTTTTGACCTTGAGCTTGCCCTTGCGGGTTGCGTCCTCGATCGAACCGATCAACGAATCGGTCGTCGTGGTGGGTGGGATCTCCTTGATCACGACCGTCGAGTCATCCTTGACCCGGATCCGGGCCCGGAGCTTCACACTCCCCAGACCGTCGCGATAATCGCGGGCGTCCATCAGTCCCCCCGTCTGGAAATCCGGCAGCACCTTGAAAGGCTGCTTCTTCAGAATCGCAATCTGGGCCTCCAGCAGCTCTGGAAAATTATGCGGCAGAATCTTCGCCGACAAACCCACCGCGATCCCCTCGGTGCCCAGCATGAGCAGCAACGGCAGTTTGCACGGCAGGGTGACAGGCTCCTTGTTCCGCCCATCGTAACTCGGGATGACCTCGGTCAGTTCGTCATGAAACAACTCGGTCCGGGCCAGCTCCGTGAGCCGACATTCAATGTATCGCGGAGCGGCGGCCGAATCGCCCGTAAACACGTTGCCAAAATTCCCCTGACCTTCGATCAGGTACCGCTTGTTCGTCAGCACCACCAGCGCATCCCCGATGGAGGCGTCGCCGTGGGGATGAAACTGCATGCAATGCCCGACGATGTTGGCCACCTTGACGAAGCGCCCGTCGTCGTTCCGATGCAACGACCAGAGAATCCGGCGCTGCACTGGCTTCAATCCGTCCGCCAGGTTGGGGATGGCCCTGTCCCGAATCACATACGAGGCGTATTCCAGAAAGCCACGATCCACGCGGCGGTGAAGCGCGAGGTCTCTCGTCGATGGGCTCCCGTTGGTCGGCACGGAACGCGACCCCTCGGCCGCTTCGGTGGATTTGTTATTGTTCGGTTCGCTCATTCTATTTCGGCGGCTGATTTAATCGAACGATTGAAGCGCAGGCAAGGAAGGGATGCGGGAAAGACCTCAAAAAACACGCCTGCGATTTGCGCGGCCGTGTTTCCGGACGGTTCAGGGCTGCGGCGGCTTGGCGGCTTTGAGGCTGGCGAGATACTCGACCAGATCGGTCAGGTCGCTCACGGACATGGTCTGCTCCAGACCGGAGGGCATGATCGAGGTGCTCATTTTGCGTCGGCTTTCGATTCCGTCCTTCGGGTAACGGGTCAGCACTCCGTTCTGGGTTTTGACCGTGATTTCTTCAGCGGTCTCACTCACGATCAGACCGAGCGTTTCCTCGCCGTTGTTCAGCAGGACCTCCCAGGCTTCGTAATCAAACGAAATGCCCGCGCTCGGTTCGAGAATGGCTTCATACAGGGCGTCCTTGCCCAGTTTGGTTCCGATCTCCGAGAGTTTCGGGCCGAAATCCGTTCCACGGCCGTTGACCTGATGGCAGCGAATGCAGCCAACCTCGGGTTTTTCAAACACCAGCGCGCCGCGCTCCGGATTGCCCGATCGTTCAATCAGCTCCCGGATCGGCGGCAGCGGTTCGGCACCGCTTGATTTCGGCGCGGGAAGCAGTTGTTCGGCTTCCGCCCTGATCTCGGGCCAGCGCGCGGCATGCAGTTCCCCCCGCGCAACCAGTTTGAGTTCGTTCGGCAAACGATCGCTCCGCGCCAATGCCAGCAGGGCGGAGGAACCTGCCCGGGTCTGTGCCATCGACCGGACAACCTGCCTGCGCACCTCCAGATTCGCGCTGGAATCCAGGGCGATCGGTTCCATCAATGCGTGCGCGTTCTGGTCCCCGGTGTTGCCCAGTGCCTGCACCAGTCGGATCAATGCCGCCGAATCGGCACTTTTTAAATGCGACCCGAGCAGATCCTGTCCATTCTCATCCAAAACCATCCGGAGAGCCTCCGCACCAACCGACAGATCGGACGCATTGAGCGCCGTTTCGATGAGTCCCTCGGATTGCCCGGAGACCTCCATGCGACGCACCAGATCCACAAAGCGTGGCGTTCCCCGGGTGGCATCCAAAGCGCGTTGCAGCAACGCGGAGAGTTTCGGGTCGCCCGCGACCCGTTCCTTCCCGAGCTGCGTCAGCGCTTCGATGGCCAGCGCAACGCGGTCCGGACTCAGGGTCTGCGAGAATCCGCCATGAACCGTGAGGAACAGGGCCGCCAGCAGGAGAACCGCTCTCACTTAGTTGAAGGCGGCAGCAGCCAGTTCCGCCAGCGCGGCGTCTTTCTGGGGAGATTGGGGAACAAAATCCATGGCCCGCAGGTAGCGCGCTTTTTCGGCCGCAGGCGTATCGCCGTTCAAGAGGATCTTGACCAAAAGCGCCGGAGACAGATTGCTCCGGGAACGCCAGATCAGGCTCCGACCGGCTTCGGTGTTCCATTGCTCACCGGCCTTCGCCAACCACGCTCCAAAGTACGCATCCCATTGATTGTCGGCAGAGATTCCAAGGGCTTCGAGATACCAGCGGTCCTTGCCATCGTATTGAGCCGCGAGCTGGGCCCACAGACCGGGAGCTTCGGAGGATTTCTGATGCCGCAGCGCAATCGCGCATTCGCGCCGCACTTCCGGGGCCGGATCATTGACCACCTGCCGGACCAGCGGGATCAAATCAAAACCGCGTTCACGGGCGATGCGCAGGCCGGTGATTCGGATATCCGGATTCACATCCTTCAATGCCAGTGCCACGTAACCGCTTTCCTTGCCCTTGATGCGGGCCAGCAGGTGCAGCGCCCGGGCGCGGAGCCGTGCGTCGGAACCGTTCCAGAGCCGAAGCAGAGCCGCCTCGGCCCGGCCCTGCATCTGATTCAACTTCGTCCAGGCCAGATAGCGACGCGAACCGTTCGGGGAAGAAAGTGCGTCGACACAGCCTTCCGGGCTCGAGAGATCGAGTTTGGGAACACTCGGGAGGTTGCCCTTGGGCGCGATCCGATAGATCCGGCCGCTCATGGCTTCCAGTTTTTGGTCGGCCATGTTGTGCCCGCCCACTCCGGCATCGTTCCAGTCGGAGACATACACCGAACCGTCCGGTGCGACCGTGACATCGGAGGGACGATACCAGGTGTCTTCGCTGGTCAGCAGGTTGAGCATCTCCGCCTTGTAACCGGCACCATATTTCTGCGCCGGATACGCTCGCACAGCCCGCGGACCCGCGTCGCAATGAATGATCTGATTGCGAAATGCGTCCGGCAGCAGGTTGCCTTCGTAAACCATGATCCCGGTGGGCGATCCACCACCCGTTTGCAGGAGGTTCGGCACCACGCCTGGATCCCCCTGATGCCAGTGGTAGGAGGGACGTTGATCCTCGGTGGCACCGTTCCGTTGCGCGACGCGCCAGGCGTCCGACCAACCCGCCCCGGTGAGTTCATCGGTGTAACCGTAGTTTCCGAATTCCATCACGAAATTGATCCGCACGCCCCGGTTGCCGTCATCATCGTTGTCCGACTGCCAGATGGTTCCGAATGAGTCCACCGCCACCTCGTAGTTGTTCCGGAAATTCCAGCCCAGGGTCTCCAGTTCGCTCCCATCGAGATTGCAGCGGAAAACCAGACCCTGCCGATACGGTTTGCCGTTCCCGATCACTTCGTTGCCCGCCTTGTCCACAATCAGCCGGGTGCCGTCCGCGGTCTTGAGCTGATGCCCGCTGTTGCCCATGTTGAAATAAAGTTTTCCGTCGGGTCCGAACACAAACGCATGAGCCCCGTGATCGTGATCCACACCGGAAATCCCCGAAAACAGAACCTCTTTCGTGTCCGCCTTGTCATCGCCATCGGTGTCGGTGAAAACAAAAATGTTCGGAGAACACGAAACGATCACCCGGTTGCCCAGCACGCAGATGCCCAGGGCGGAGTTGATGTCGTTGCCCTGGTAAAAGACGGTTTCCTTGTCAGCCGCACCATCTCCGTCGGTGTCCTCGAGGATCACGATGCGATCGCCTTCCGGACGCAGTTTGCCCCATTTCTGAAAGAGCCGGTAATTGGCGCCTTCCGTGATCCAGACCCGTCCCCGTGCGTCGATGTCCATATCTGCAGGGTTCCGCACCATGGGCTCGGAAGCAAAGAGCGTGGCCTGGAGCCCTTCGGGAACCGTCAGGTTCCGGATCTGTTCGGCGGCGGCCGCAGGCCCAAAACCAGCCGGATTGGCAGCGGATAGGTTCAGGGCGGTAGCCGAAACAAGGGTCAGGAAGGGGAGTTTCATACCAGAGGGACAAACTTTCATACGCGTTTTCGGAGGAATGCAGGAGTTGACTATTTGGGGTCGAGGTTTTTCCGGAGGTCTTCGGGTGTTACCGTGGAGGCAACCCCGGTGGCAGGCACCTCCGCTTTGGCGCTCCAGAGAATCGCGTTCAGGACCACCTTTCGAAAATTGTCATCACCCCAGTTCTTGTGAAAATGGCCGCCGGTCATGCCGAACCCGCGTCCCCCGTCGGGCCGTTCGATTGCCCACATGACGTGCTCGGGCATTCCCTTCCGCGCGAAAACGGCTGGATTGCCACCATGAGGATTGTTCACCCCTTCGCGGCCACGCGTGCTGTCGGGCGGCACAGCCGTGAGAATCGGGGTCACTCCCCGCATTCCCTCCGGAAAACGCATGTGATAATACCATTCATCCTGGATCTTGAACGGCTTCACCCCCCGGGTAATGGGATGCACGGGGAAGGACGTAAAATCCGCAGTCCAGTGGGGATTCACAGACCAGAACGTCTCAAAATACCCCCCCGTCCAGGCAAGCCATTCGGCGCCCCCCTTGTCCTTGGGCACTTCCACAGCGTAATGCACGCAACCGAACCCGACACCCCGGCTCATCAAACCCCTCAAGAGCTCGAGACGCTCGGGGGCTATGGCCGGGTGCCCGTTGCCGCCATCGGAAAAAATCATCACCGCATCCGCGCCATCGAACACAGCGGTATCCTTCGGCCATCCACCGGTCACCACAACCGCCTCAATTCCCGGCAACGCATCCAGGCATTGTTCGAGAAGCAGGCACCCCGCCTTAAATTCGTGCTGACCGGCTCCGTGGCTCTGGGCTCCTGCGATCAACACAATCTTCTTGTCCGAGGCATCCACCTGCCGGACCGATGCCCCCAGGGCGAGCCCAAGGGCGATGGCCGCCCAAAGAATCTTGATTTTCATGGGTTGTTATTGGGTCAAGTTACATCCGCCCGCGTTCCGCCTGCGTTCCGCCTGCGTTTCTATTCACCGTGTCGCGCTCCAGGTGCCCTCACCCAGATCGCCGAATCTCACCTTCCCGGTGAGCTTTCCGTTGGCACCCAGTTCCCCGGTGTAGGTAACCGTCATCGGATCTCCGTCGGCCGTGACGTCCAGGTTCAACGTGACCTGATTGCCTTTGACACTCCCAAAGACATCCTGTTCTCCGAACAAACCTTTATACCGGCCCAGGATGTTTTGACCGGCGTGCGTCAGATGAAACGTCGGATTGCCCGTGCCCTGTTCGGTTTTCACCTCAAACGTCCAGTTGCCCGTGAGGTTGGGAATCTCCGCAGCCCCTTTCTTGGGGTCCTGGTTCTGCACGATCGCTTCGTCGCTGATGGTTGAAACAACGCCGTCCTTTGGCACCTCCATTCCCGCCATCCAGAGAATGCCGTTCAGAACGACCTTCCGGAAATTGTCGTTCGCCCAATTCACATGTTTATGACCGCCGGTAAAACCGAAACCACGCCCGCCGTCGGGTCGCTCATAGACCCACATCATGGTTTCCGACCGGCCGCTCTGAGCCACAATATGGGGGTAAGGCCCCTTGGGGTACACGTAAGGTCCGTCACGAACGTCGTCGGACGGAGTGGCCACCAGGATTGGCGTAATCCCCCTGCCATCGGGTCGCCAGCGCATGTTGAAATACCATTCGTCGATCAGGGCAAACGGTTTGACACCCCGCGTGACCGGATGCTCCGGAAACGTGGTGAAGTTCGGGCTCCACATCGGATTTACGGAATACTCATGCTCATAATGCCCGCCAATCCAGTCGAACATCGCGTTGCCCGCCTCGCCCTTCAGCACCTCGACTCCGTAATGGGCACAACCGATGCCCACGCCCTTCTTGATGAGGGAATTGATGAACTGGATGCGCTCACCCTGCACGGCCGGGTGCCCGCCGCCGCCATCGGCATAGATCAGCACCGCGTCCACTCCGTCGAAGGCTGCCATGTCCTCCGGCCAGCCATTCGCATGAACCTCGGTGTGCAACCCGGGCACCGCATCCAGGCATTTCTTGAGCAGCAGACTCCCGGCGCGAAACTCATGGTCCCCGGGTCCGTGACTCTGTTTACCCGCCAGCAGGAGGATTTTCTTCGCGTCCGCCGCCGAGGCCGTGAGTGCACAGGCCAGGACAGACGCCAACAGGGAACCGAGGAACGTTTTCATAACGATGGAGATGCGGGCTTGACCTCTGCGATCCCCGGGGAACGGAACGACAAACGATCCGAATCCCGGGGCATCACCGACGCCTTGGTTACTTGAGCGATTTAATCCGGATATTCTTGAACTGCACTGTCATGGGTGGCCCCACATGGATCTGGAGGGCCAGGGTGCCTTCCCTGGCACCTTGGTCGGGCATTTCATCCACCACATCCACGGTCGGCATGCCATTGATGAAATGCTGCAGGTGATTGCCTTTGGCAATGATCACGTAATCGTTCCAGTCTTCATTCTTGATGCCATCCTGAATCTTCTTCGAGTCGCCCACCGAACCGGTGACTTCGACCTTTGCCTTGCCATCGACCTCCCGGATCACCGTCTTTTGGCCGCGCTGGGCCAGAATGCCGCGTCCGCGCTCCTCGTAAAGAATTCCGCTGTAGGTGGTGCCCGCTTCGAAATCCGCCTGATAACCGCCGACGATCGGACCGAACTTGCCCTCCTCGATCACGCGACTCCGATACTGGATGCCCGAGTTGCCCTTCACGATCCGGTAGGACAGGCGCAGCTCGAAATCACCGACCGGCTCGGGAGTGTATACCAGAAACGTGTTGTGCGTGAGCTTGGGATCCGCCTTGGTCACACCCGTGATGGCACCGTCCCGCACAGACCATAAATCCGGGTTCCCACGCCAGCCGGTCAGGTCCTTGCCGTTAAACAGGCTCTTAAATCCGGGCTCGGCGGCGCTGCCCAGTTGTGCGGAGGCGAAGAGGACAACGCTCATCAACAGAGCGCAGGGATAACCAATCGGGTTTTTCATACTGTTTGTTAATTCGTGCCCGGGGGCCTTGGAACGACTCGACGTCGCCGATGCACCCGCGGGAACTTGTGGTTCAGGACGTTTCGATTTTGGAAATTATCGGGACCCTCTGCCATCAGGCCAGGGCGCGTTTGAGAAAACTCAACCCCTTGACCGCGATCTCATCCCGGGTCGGTTCAATCCGACGCCAGATGGCTGCGGCGCGTGCGATGACTTTGACATCGGTCGTGAACGATTCAATGACCACATCCCCCTCGTACCCGATGCCTTTCAAGGCAGCGGCAATCGGTTTCCAGTCGATGTGATCACTTCCCGGAGTGCCGCGGTCGCTGCCGCACGCGTGAAAATGGCCCAGGAGTTTGCCCGCCTTGCGGATGGCCTCGGCCTGGTCCTTCTCCTCGATGTTCATGTGGAACGTGTCCAGATGGAGTTTTAATGCGGGACTCCCGACATCCCGGATCATCTTCAAGCCCTGGTCGCATGTGTTGATGAAGTCCGTTTCAAATCGATTGAGAGGCTCCAGACAGACCTGCTTGCCCTTCTTCTCCGCGTATTGACAAAGCTTCCTGAGATTCTTGACCACCGCCTGCCATTGTTCCTTCTTCTCCTTGTCGGGAACGGCGTCGGCCCGTCCCACTGCCGAGTAGACCGGCCCGATCAGACTGGGACAATCGAGCACAACCATCTGGTCAATCAACTCCATCATGTATTTGAGCCCGGTGCGCTGTTGTTTTGCGTTCCCACGCAGATCGCGGTCGGGCCCCATGCAGGCGCAAACCGTGCCGCAGACCAACCCGGCCTTGTCCAGGGCGGATTTCACCTTCGCAGGATCGATGTGTGAGGGATCCTCAACCGGGATCTCGACCGTATCAAAACCCCACTTCTTGAACTTTCGGAACAGGGTGGTGCTCTTGGTGGTGAAAGGAGATGTGAACAGAAAAGAATTGATGCCAAGTCTCATAGTGATGCTCCTAGGCTAGAGGATTGGAATCGGCTGTCAAAAGTTTTCCGCCGTGGGTGCCCCACCTGAAAAATTCAGGGATGATCGACTTCAGGGTTGATGTCTGCGCAAATCGGAGTCTAATAGGCTTCCGGGGCGGGAGCCCCAGCAGTGTGATTCCGACGACAAACGGCAGAACAGCATTATCTCATGACCACGGAAAACGGACGTATCCACCCTGATCACGCGTGCCCCGGCATGAAGATTGCCGAGCCAGTGCTCGACCCGTCCGGCCAGATCCTGATTCGGGTCGGCGAAACACTCACCGACCGACTCATCCGACGTCTGGTCGTGCGAGGCGTCACCGAAATCTGCATTCTGCCCGAAGCACCTCCCGAACCCGTCCCCCAGGCATCTGAAACAGGCGGCGGCTCAGGCCCCGAACTCCCGGACGAGGATCTCAACGCGGTGTTTGCCCGGCGTTTCCATCGTTTTGAGCACAACGAAATCATGCGACTGATCCGGGAACTGGCTGAAAAACATCTCCTCAGTAGCAACGACCCGTGCGATGCCGCCCAATCGCCTCATTAAGGGAACGCTCCTGAGCCCACCGATTCCAACTCGCGGCAGCATCCATTCCCGCCCGGGATCATCCATCCAGGGCACTTCCGGACGCCGTGAATAATCAACGTTTGCAATCGTCATTGATTTGCAAATGCCCTAGACTGCCTCAACGGATATGAAGTGGATTCCCTACGGCCCCGGCGCAATCATGTTGCATATCGCCGATCGACTCGGCGAGAAGGCTTTTCTCATCAGCCAACGATTCATCGAGGAGCTGGAACGGCATCCGCCATTCGGCCTGCTGGAGATTGTCCCCTCGTTTACGCGGATCCTCCTGGAATTTGACGAACGCCTGGTACCCAACCCCATGGCGATCGTGCCTGACTTGGAACTCCAGCTCAAACGGGCTCCGAAGGTGCGGGCAACCCGCTCCACCGTCAAAGAAATCTCAGCCGTATACGACGGCCCCGATCTCGAACGTGTCGCCGAACTGAACCGCCTGACCGTCGCGGAGGTCTGCCGACGGCACGCAGCGGTCACTTACCGTGTCTACATGCTTGGGTTTTCACCTGGATTCCCCTATCTCGGCCTGTTGGATCGGCGCCTGCACACCCCGCGACTGCCCTCGCCGCGCACGGCCATCGCCCCCGGTTCGATCGGCATCGGAGGCGAACACACCGGGATCTACACAGTCCCGAGTCCCGGAGGCTGGAATATCATCGGCCATGTGCTGGAACCAATCTTCGATCCCGGACGCGGCTCTTCGCCAGACGGCGAGGAAGCCATGTTCCTTCTTAAACCCGGGGACCGCGTCAAATTCGTGCCGGTCAAGGAGAAGACAAGATGAAGGAACCGGTGGTTGAGATCAAAAAGTGCGGCCTGGGTGCGACCCTCCAGGACACCGGTCGCATGGGGTGGCGGCGTTTCGGGATTCCGCTGAGCGGGGCGATGGACGCGCACGCCGCAGGGTGGGCCAACCGGCTTGTGGGCAATCAACCGAATGCGCCCGTGCTCGAGTTGCTGCTGCAGGGCACACAACTGGTCATGCTTCAGGATGCCTGGATCGCAATCACGGGTGCCGATGCGGGATGCAACCTCGAAACCTGGCGAACCGTTCGCGTTACCAGGGATCAAGTCATCCGGTTTCCCCGAAACCGCTCGGGCGTGTGGATCTACGTGGCCATTGACGGAGGGTTCGAAGGCCCACGCTTCCTCGGCAGCGCCAGCGTCTATCCCCGTGCCGGCCTGGGCTCCCCCTTCGCCAACGGCTCACTCCTGAACCGCTCTTCCCACGGACAATTTGCAATCCAGGCTGGTGTCGCGGGCCGATTCACCCCGCGGGAGGAACGCCGGGACTACGATTCCACAGAGCCACTCCGGCTTTGGCGTGGGCCCCAGTGGGATTTGTTCCCGGAAAAGGAACGCCAGAAGTTTTTCGCACAGCGCTGGACCATTTCTCCGGAGAGCGACCGGGTCGGCTACCGGCTTGCCGGCACAGCACTCGCTCTGGATTCCACCCAGATCATCAGCGAACCCATGCGCGTCGGGTCCGTGCAGATTCCGCAAGGCGGACTTCCCATTGTCATCATGCGGGACGGCCCGCCCGTGGGCGGCTACGCCAAGCTGGGAATCCTGGACCCGGACGATCTGTCCCGGTTGACCCAATACCGACCAGGCCTGGAAGTGGAGTTTCGCCCCGTGGAACCTTGATCGGGGTCGATCGGCTGGATTTGATTCATGACCCTGGACCTCAATTGTGATCTGGGCGAGAACGAGCCAGCCGCTTGCACGCGCGCCCTGATACGTTCGATCAGCTCCGCAAACATTGCCTGCGGTGGGCACGCCGGTTCCGTTGACCGCATGGAAGCCTGCGTGACCTGGGCCCTCGCAGCCGGGGTCCGGCTTGGAGCCCACCCGGGAGCCCGGGATCCGGGAGGATCCGGGAGGGACCCCATCGCCATTGCTCCGCCCGAACTCCAGCTTCTGCTCCTGCACCAGGTCGGGGCTCTGGATCGGATTGCCAGGGCGCACCACACCCGCCTGCATCATGTCAAACTCCACGGCGCACTCTATCATGCCAGCGACACCCACCAGGACCTGGCGGAAGCCTATGTCACCACGATCGCACGCTGGTGGCCGCGGCTCCGGATCTACGCCCGGGCGGGTGCCCTGGTTGCCCGGCGCGCCCGCACACACAAGGTACCCGTCTGGGAAGAGGTTTTCCTGGACCGGGCCTATCGGGACGACGGCACGCTTGTGCCTCGGACGGAGCCAGGCGCGGTGATCTCCGATCTTCGAACTCTTAAACAACGGCTGATTCTGTTCCTTGCCAGACGTCAGGTGTGCTCCGTCTCGGGGATCCCGTTGAATCTCCCGGCCCAAACGCTCTGCCTGCATTCGGACACCCCGGATGCAGTGTCACGGGCACGGGCGCTTCGCAGGCTGCTGCCCTGAGTCCCAAGACTTGAGCCTCGCTTCGAAACCTGCACCGGGCGCTACTGCCCCCATCCCACGGACAAGCATGGGTTCATGGTCAATTCTCCCGCAGAAACGCCGGGGCGCGGTTTCAGCCGGTTCGTCTTCTCTGCGTCTCTGCGGGACAGCATCTTCTCACCGCATAACGGATTGGGATCCTGATGGGAGTGAGCGGGTTTGCCTCTTCGGGCACGACCAAAGCGGCGTCGGCGCTCCGCTCCGCCGCGCGCACTCCAAAACACCGTCGTTCTTCCGACGCCATGCCCTGGAATCCATCCCCATGGCAGGCATCCGTTCCATACGGACCATCCCCGCCTTCCAAATCCTCTGAAACTAATGCCGGTAGGGCGAAGCGTCCCGCTGAGCCGCCCCACCTCCAAACCCGGATCGTCCCATTCGCTCACCGGGACGGTTCGCGCCACCTTCCGCCGTCCCCCCGGCGGTAGGGCGAAGCGTCCTCGCTGAGCCGCCCCACCTCCAAACCCGGATCGTCCCATTCGCTCACCGGGACGGTTCGCGCCACCTTCCCCGTCCCCCCGGCGGTAGGGCGAAGCGTCCTCGCTGAGC
>JAIPJX010000071.1 GCA_021733945.1 Verrucomicrobiota bacterium
GGGACGGTTCGCGCGAATGGCAGTGCGGTTCGTGCCACCTTTTCAGATCTTCAACCGACGTGGTGCTTGGAGGTCAGATACTTTTTCCAAATAAGCCAATGGAAGCAACGGTTCGAAGAATTCTGTCTTGCACCCGCGGCGAATCGGGGCGGAGTTTTGATTTGCTGTCTGGTGCGGTTTCCCTATTTTCACACCATGTTCAGACCGGACGATCTATTTGACCTCTCCCAAACCGCACATGCGTCATTGTTCGAGGGATGCGAGTTTGCGTGGGCGGCACTGGCGAAAATCGCGGCCTACATTGATGCCAATGTCCGGCCCAAGCTTCTCAACCGCTGTGAGGGCAGGGCTTTCATTGGCGACCGGGTTTTTATTGGGGAGGGAAGCGTGGTGGAGGATGGTGCCATGATTCAGGGGCCCGCCATCATCGGGCGCAATTGCCAGATCCGGCACAACGCCTACCTGCGTGGTGCGGTGCTGGTTGGAGACAACTGTGTTCTTGGGAACTCCTGTGAATTCAAGAACGTGCTCCTGTTTAACGGTGCCGTGGTGCCCCACTTCAGCTACGTCGGCGATTCGATCCTCGGTTACAAGGCGCACCTGGGTGCGGGTGTCAAGATTTCGAATGTCAAGTTGATGCCGGGAAACGTGACGGTCGAAGTGGATGGTCAGCAGAGGGACACGGGATTGCGCAAGTTCGGAGCGCTGCTGGGGGATCGCACGGATGTGGGCTGCAATGCGGTGCTGAACCCGGGAAGCATTCTGGGGCGGGATTCGGCGGTTTACGCCAACACGTCCTGGAGAGGCGTGTTGCTGCCGAATCATATGGCCAAGAACCGATCGCCGATTGACGTCGTCGTGAAACGACCGCCCAGTGCGGGCGTGTGATTTTGAATGACCTGACCCAGTCCGGGGCAAAGGAAAAATTGAGGGCGGTTCCCTTGCCATGGCGGCGGGGATCGTTCGATCGGAATGGGCGGATGGAGATTTGCAGGTTCCATGATCAGCGCCGTTGATATTGAACCATCGGGGGCGGAGCGTGATCTGGTTGCGCAGGTGTCCGACATTTTCTCTGAGAAGGGACTGCTCTCGGGTGCCAGGAATTTCGAATACCGGCCGGAGCAACAGCAAATGGCGGTGGCGGTGGCAAAGGCGCTCCACCAGGGGGATCATCTGGTGGTGGAGGCCGGAACCGGTGTCGGCAAAAGCCTGGCTTATCTGGTGCCCGCCATCCTGTATGCGGTGGCGCACAAAAAGAAGGCGGTGATCAGCACCCACACCATCAACCTCCAGGAGCAGCTCACGGAGAAGGATCTGCCAATGCTGGAAAAGGCGCTCCCGGAGCCCTTCAAATACACGATGCTCAAGGGCCGGTCCAACTACCTTTGTGTGCGTCGGCTCGAAAAGGCGATGCAGCAGGCCGAAAGCCTTTTCACGTCGCCCGAATCGGAGGAACTGAAACGAATCTTCGAGTGGTCGAAACAGACGGGCGACGGCAGTTTGTCCGATTTTGAAATTCTTCCCGATCCAAAGGTGTGGCAGCAGGTCTGTTCGGAGCGCGGGCTTTGTTCCCCCAAACTCTGCGGACACAAGTCCGATTACGCCCTCGACAACCGGATCTGTTTTTTTCAGCGCGCCCGGAGTCGGATCCTGGCTTCGGATGTGGTGGTGGTCAATCACACGCTCTTCTTCACTCTCCTGAGCGGGGTGGAGGAGCAGATGGACGAGGGGATTCTCTTCAAGAACGATTTTGTGATCTTTGACGAAGCGCACACGGTTGAGACCGTTGCGGCTCAGCACATCGGTTTGAACCTCTCGAACGGGCAGATCCGGTACGCGCTCAACCGTCTCTGGAATCCAAAAACGAAAAAGGGATTGCTGGCCGTTCTGCGTCGGGGCCGCGCCATGCAATTGGTTTCCGACCTCATGGACGAAGCTGTGCAGTTTTTCGATGCGGTCGAGGAGGCCTGTCAGGAAATGGTGGAGTCTGGATGGGACAAAAAGCCGATCCCGGGCGGTTCTCAGTTCGGCGGGGCCCAACGCGCCCGGACCTGGGGGGTGGTTCGTATCCGCAGGGCAGACCTCGTGCCGGACAATATCACGCTGCCGATCCAGCGACTTCGGGAAGAGCTCAGCGAGCTCATCAAGGTGACCGACGACAAGGAGACCGGCCAGGAATTGCTGGAATTCAACCGTCGGCTTGGGGCATTGAGGGATGGCGTGGCGCAGTTCCTGAGCCAGAGTCTGGAGGAGCATGTGTATTGGGTGGATCGGAGCGGGAAAACCAGCCAGATCATTACCCTAAACGCCGCTCCGGTCGATGTGGCTGCGTATCTCCGGCGACGATTGTTTGAGACCCGAAGTTCGGTCATCATGACCAGCGCGACCTTGGGAACCCGGGCTCCCAAACCCGCTCCAACGGTGGGGGAAGAGCCGGCGTTACCCGATCGCGGCACAAAACAGAGGGGTGGGGGCAATCAGGCCAACCCGCTGGGCTATTTTACGTCCCGGGTGGGTGCCTCGCGTGAACCGGCCCTGCAGGTCGGATCGCCGTTCGACTATCGCACGCAGATGAAGATTTGCGTGGCGGGCAAAATGCCGGAGCCGACCGCTCCCGGGTATCGGGATTCCCTGATTCAATGGATCGAACATTTTACCACCCTGACCGGGGGCAAGGCGTTTGTGCTGTTCACCAATACCCGGCTGATGCAGGAGATCGCCGCACGAATGGACCGGTTTTTCAGCAAACTCGGAGTCAGCTGTTTTGTGCAGGGAACCGGAACCCCGCGATCGCTCATGCTCGAGAAATTCAAGACTGAACAGGATTCGGTTTTGTTTGGGACCGACAGTTTCTGGCAGGGGGTGGATGTGCCGGGAGAGGCGCTGACGAATGTGATTCTCACGCGGTTGCCGTTTGCGGTTCCGGATCACCCCTTGATTGAGGCAAGGATCGAGCAGATCGAATCCCGGGGTGGAAACGCGTTCAGCGAGTTTTCGCTCCCTGAGGCGGTCCTGAGGTTTCGCCAGGGCGTTGGCCGACTGATCCGGACCAAGACGGATCACGGGATCGTCGTGGTGCTGGACAACCGGATTCTGACCAAACGTTATGGTCGGGTATTCATTGATGCGCTGCCCGAGTGCCCGTTCGAAATCGTGTAGTTGGACCGGGGGTGTTGATTCGTTCCGTGTCCCGGCTCACTGCCCATAGCCGTCGGCACCGGTGCCATCCAGGTCGATCAGGATGTCGCGGGGTTCGGCACCCTTGCTGGGGCCCACGATGCCGCGGTTTTCAAGTTCATCCATGATCCGTGCCGCCCGGGTGTAGCCCAGGCGCAACCGGCGTTGCATGAGTGAGACGCTCGCTTTTTGCTCGCTCCGGATGATCTCGATGCACTGCTGGATCAACTCCTCGTCTTCATCGCATCCGCTTTCGTCCCCGTAGTTGGCGGTTTGAACGGAAAGTTTCTTGTGAATCTCCACCTCGTAGCTCGGTTTGCCCTGCTTGGAAATGCAGTCGACCATATCCTGGATTTCCTGGTCGGTGATGAGCACGCCCTGAGCCCGGGTGAGCTTGGCCGCACCCGGGGGCAGGTACAGCATGTCTCCCTTGCCCAGGAGCTTGTCGGCGCCCATGGCATCGAGAATCGTTCGTGAATCGACCTTTGCCGCCACCTGGAATGCGATCCGGGCGGGGATGTTCGCCTTGATCACCCCGGTGATGACATCAACACTCGGGCGTTGGGTCGCCACGATGCAATGAATTCCAGCCGCACGCGCCATCTGAGTGATCCGGGCGATGGCCATTTCCACATCCGCGGGTGCCACGAGCATGAGATCCGCGAGCTCGTCAATGATCACCACGATATAGCTCAACTTTTCGGGGATGATGATGTCGTCCTCACGCGGCACCACGATCTCTTCGTCGAGCTCAACCGCGAAACCCTCGGCCCCGGCTTCAATTTTCTCCTTGTTGACGGTCAATGGGAGTTCGGACTGGTCGGAGGTCGGCACGGGTTTGGCTTTTGGCCGTTCGTTGAACGATTTGATGTTCCGAACCCCGACCCGGGCGAAGATCTGGTAGCGTTTCTCCATCTCGTTCACGACCCACCGCAGGGCGAGAATCACCTTCTTGGGATCATTCACAACCGGCACCACCAGATGAGGCAGCGAGTTGTACTGCTGCAGCTCCACGACCTTTGGGTCGATCATGACGAACCTCAGCTCCTCCGGTGAGAACTTAAACAGCAAGGATGCGATGATCGAATTGATGCAGACGGATTTGCCCGAGCCCGTGCTTCCGGCAATGAGCAGATGGGGCATTTCAGCGAGATCGGCAATGATCGGATGCCCATAAACATCCTTGCCCAGGGCGAGCGGAATCCGGGCCTTGGTTTTGTTCCACTCGTCCGATTCCATCAGGTCGCGCATGATCACCTTGGTCTTGATCAGGTTCGGCACCTCGATGCCCACCGAACTTTTCCCCGGGACCGGTGCCAGGATGTTGATGCGTTCGGCTTTGAGGGCTGCTGCGATGTTGTTGTTCAAGCCGGAGATCTTCTCCAGCTTGACCCCGGGAGCCGGGTGCAGTTCATACCGCGTAATGGTCGGTCCCTTGGTGATGTCTCCGAGGGCGACCTGAATGTTGAATTGTGCCAGGGTGCTCTGCATGAGCCTGGCGTTTGCCATCAGCTCGTCCTTCGATTCCGTGGGTTTGAGCGAATGATCGGGGTGATGCAGAAGATCCATCGCCGGCACTTTGTAGTTTCCGATCTTCGGAGTCGTCGCGACGGCGATTGGTTTGGGCCTGCGGGGCGTGTATCTCGGTTTGCTCACCGGCAGCGTGGGCAGGGGAGCATCGTCCGGATCGGGCACCGCATCGGCGGGCGAAGCATCCGGATCGGTCTCGGCGTCGATGACCGCGGGTTCGGATCCGAGGATGTCGTCCGAGGTGGCCGCTGCGATTTCTGTGGCCGGGATGATCTCCTCGTCCGGATCCTTCAGTTTCGTGATCCTGGGGCGCGCCTGCGGAACGCTCAGATCGCGAACGGTTGGTTCCGGATAGGATGGGAGTTCGGCGTCGGATTCCGTGTCAGGTTCCGTTTCTGGTTCGTCCGGCGGTTCGGTTGTCTGAATCTGCTTCTCCAGTTTTCGGGCCTGTTTTTCCAGGTTCTTGGCGCGGCGCTCGAGTTCCTTTTCGGTGGGTTCAGCGAACTTGCGGGCCGCGGCGGCTGCCGTGGCTTCCTTGTATCGGTGCCATCGGTTGCGGATCCATTCGCCGAGTTGGAAATTGGTCAGGTAGAGCAGGCTGATCAGGTAAACCGTTCCATACACGATGCTGGCGCCGATGGTGCCGAAATGGTCGAATACCAGGTCGTTCATCACCAGGCCGATCCATCCTCCCGCGCTTGCGGAATCCCCGGTAATGCCCAGATTAAAGAGCCGGATCATCAACGCGGAGTGGATGTCGAGCAGACCGACGCCGGCGACAACCAGGAGCGCCGCCCAACCGACGCGCTGACGCAGGTAACCCAGCAGATCGACAAATCCGGCGAGACCGAAGCCCAGCAGGAGCACGGGAAGCAGGTAGGCCGCCGCTCCGAGGACGAAGAACAAACCGAACGCTGCGTATGCTCCAACCGTGCCGATCCAGTTGCGGGGCTGTGCATGAGCCGAGCTGCTGAAGAACGAAAGATCGTTGCGATCGTATGAAAACAAAGCCACAGCCACGAGAAGTGATAAAGCAATTAAAACGATTCCCACCGTATCGCTGAATCCTCGTGTTTCGACCTTGTCCTCTGTCCGGGATGCCATAGGCGCAGACTAGTCCAAGCCTCCTGATTGACAACGAAAATTGAGGCTGCGACTGCAATTTGACTTGGTGCAAGGGTTTGTTAGCCTCATCCGGCTCAGATATGGCGAAACGATTCATCAAACAGGTCATTCGGTGCAAAAGCCATGTCGAGGCGTTCCTGCGCGGCAAGGGAGAGCTGTTTGAAAACGCCAGCCCGAAATCCGCCGTGCTGCGCGTCGTTCAATTCTGTGGTCATGTGTATCAGGGTTTTCTGCAGAACCGCGCTCCCGTGCGTGCGGCGGCTCTGGCCTACACCACGGTCCTGGCTCTGGTGCCCATGCTGGCGATCGCCATCAGCATCTCCACCAGCCTCCTGCGCAAGGAACGCGACACGACCATCCCGCTGCTGATCGAACAATTCGTGGCGAGTGTTGCCCCGATGCTGGCCGCCGGCAATGGTCCCGATGCTTCGGGCGCGGATGCCTCCGGGGCATCCATCGAGATTGTCGACATGGCCTCCCTGGTCGGCAAATTGACAAACCGGACCGATCCGGTTTCTTCCTTCATCTGGCAGAAGCTTTCGGCAACCAATCAACAGGCACTGGCGCGATTGGAGGCCACGAAACAGGATTCAACCACGCTCCGAACGGCCTTGGCGGGGGAACTCAACCGGATCATTCAGAGCGAGTGGCTATACGACACCAACCGGTTTGCCGGAGTCAAACTTTCGGAGGAGGCCCTTCGGCTCGCCGCGCGGCGGCTTGAGGGCGAGGGCCGGACCCGGCTGAACGTCCTGCTGTTTGAAGAAAGTTATCCGCGGGAACTGCTCCGCAGCCGCGTCAACCGCCAGGAGGTCGTCGGCAAGCTCCAGGATTACGTCAACAACGTCGTTGATTACATCGATGAGGTGAAGAGCGGCACACTCGGTGTGACGGCCGTCATGATGCTGGTCTTCATCGCGATCTCGCTGCTGAGCACCATCGAAGCGACTTTTAACGATATCTGGGCCGTGCCGCGTGGCCGGACGTGGATGGGCCGGATCATGGCCTATTGGGCGGGACTGACCCTGGGGCCGTTGCTTCTGCTCACGGCGCTGGGATTGACCAGCGCCGGACAATTCGAGGTGGTTCGGGAATGGCTCCAGAAGGTTGAGATCATCGGGATGTTGGTTTTTCGGTTCATCATCCCGGGATGCATCCTCAGTATCGCCTTCTCGGCGCTGTATCTCCTTCTGCCGAACATCAAGGTCGATTGGCGTGCCGCCATGGTCGGAGGCACCGTCGCCGGTTGTCTCCTCCAGCTCAACAGCCTGTGCAGTGTTGTGTATGGTTCGCGGGCCGTGACCTACAGCAAGATCTACGGAAGCCTCGCCGTGGTCCCCCTCTTCCTGGTCGGTCTCTACCTTTCCTGGACCATCATCCTTCTGGGAGCGCAGGTGGCCTACGTGGTTCAGTTTCGCAATGATCGCTATGCGGAAAAACTTGCGGCCAATGTGCATCAGCGAGGCCGCGAGTTGGCTGCCCTGCAACTGATGACATGCGTGGGCCAGAAATTCATGGAAGGGAACCCGCCTCCGACCTCGGATTCTCTCGCGATAGACCTTGAGCTCCCGACCAGTCTGGTGCAATCCGTCCTGGGCACCCTCGTCAAATGCAGGGTGCTCCACCGGGTGTCGGGTAATCCCGAAGGGTTCAGCCCAGGTCGTCCCTTGGACAAAATCTCCGCTCGTGAGATTCTTCAGGCGGTTCGCAGCGGTGAAGGTCAGGATTTGCCCGACAGCCACACCCCGGTGCATTCAATCGCCAAGGCAGAGCTGGCTTCAATCGAAACGGCCGAAGCGGCCCGATCCGGAGTCGTGTCCGTGGCCGATCTCGTCCAGGCAGCGCGCGGTGAACCGGTATGATTCCGGTTGTCCGGGAAATGGTTGTGGGCATCGAACCCGTCGCCGCAACTCCTCAAACTGCAGGTCGGAGTCAATCCGAGCTTGGCACCAAATTGAACTTTTCCTAGAGTCAGGCTGTGCTTTCGTTCTTGAGATACATGGGGATCCTGACAGCTGCTGCCTGGTTCGGAACATCCGTGTTGTTCCTCTTTGCAGTGGAACCCGCATTTTCATCCGAGTCGATGCACCGGTTGCTTCCGGAGTCGCACGCCGTCGCCGTTTCCCATCTGGTTGGAGACCGCTTCTGGACGGCGCAGTATTTGTGCGGTTTCGTGGCGTTGCTTCACATGATTGGGGAGAAGCTGTACACCGGCCGGCCTTTTCAACGTTCGAGCCTTGTCTTGAACGCGGCCCTGCTGGCTCTGGCATTGATGAGCGCAACCCTTTTTCAAGCCAAACTCAAGCAGTATCACATGGACGTCTACGGCGTGCGATCCACTCCGCAACAACGGGTGCACGGACAGCGCTGGCTCGGGATCTGGAGCAGTCTGTCCGTCGGCATCCAGATTGTCATGACGGTCGGTCTGGCCCTTCATCTGTCTCAAACGGTTTCCTCGGACGCATCCTATCGGTTCGTGATGGGTGGGAAAAACAGGGGTTGACAAATAACCCTTCGTGCATGTCTGTAGTAGGGTGCTGGTGCAAGGAATGCCAGCCACGTGGAAGAACGCTGTATGATCTCGAACGAACGTCCCTCACCGTATGGGTATCGTCCGCAATCTCATGGTGCTCCCAAACCAGCAGTAGCCGAGGAGACACTCAAGACGGACAAGATTCAAATCGAACGGAAGTCGTTCGTTTTTACACTCAAGGAGAATCCTCGGGGCCGGTTCCTGAGAATCACCGAGGATGTAAACGGACGCCGTGATACCATCATCATCCCCTCCACGGGCTTGGAGGAGTTTAAGAAAATATTCGACGAAATGCTGGAAGTCTCGAACTCGAGGCAGCCCAAGTCCGACGACCCCGATTCAGAACACTGAAGGAGCCGGCAAGGAAGACTCCGTTGCGTTGGTGCTGGGTGAAGCAAGAAAACTGGAGGTAGCCGCACGGCGCTGCAAAGTCTTCGTCGGATTAGGCGCGAGGCTGGGCAACCGCTTTTTTGCGGGTTGTCTTGGCGGCGCTGGCCTTGGGGGCTCCGGTTGACCCGGCAGTTTTCTTCTTCGGTGCGGCCTTTGGTTTGGCGGTTTTCACTGCCTTGGCTTTGCTTGCCACCGCCTTCTTCGGGGTCGCGGGTGCCTTGGCCGCTTTCTTCGCCGCAGCTTTTTTGGGCTCGGGAGCCTTTGCCTCTTCAGGGCGCACGCGTGGTGCGTCTTTCCACAGGGCCTCCAGATCGTAGCGCTTGCGTTCGTCAGCGCGCATGACGTGTACGATCACATCGAAATAATCGAGAACGACCCAGGCGGTCTGCAGCGCCCCGTCCATGGCGCCAGGGGCGACCCCGCACTCGGTTTTGATCGAGTCCCGGATCTCTTCCACCACCGCACGCAGGTGAGGTTCGCTTGAACCGCTTGCGATCACGAAATAATCGGTGATCCCGGAGATCTTGCGAACGTCAAGAATGACGATGTCTTCGGCCTTCTTATCGTCCGCCAACTCCCGGCACCGTTGAGCCAATTGCCTTGAATCCATTAATCGGAGAGTGACCCATTCGTTTTCAAAGATAAAGGCGATTGTTGCGAATCAATTCGGCCACTGCCGGAGGCACCAACCAGTCGATGGGCTGGCCGTTCCGGATACGATCCCGAATCTGGGATGCGGAGAGCCCAAGCGGAAACCCCTGCAGGGCACGGCATTGGAACGGCGGCGGAGGGGGCGCGAGCGGTTGGCCGGGTCTGGGAATCACGACGAACTCCGTCAGTTCCGCAAGGTTCGGGGCATCCCGCCAGGCCGGCAACTGCTGCGCATGATCGGCTCCGATCAGGTAGAAGAGCTTCGCGGCGGGGTGCCGTCCGGCGTAGGCGCGCACCGTTTCGATGGAATAGGAGACCCCCCCCCGCCCTAGTTCCTGGGCATCGATCTCGAACTGAGGCTGACCCGCCAGGGCTGCCCGGAGCAGGCGGAGCCGTTGTTCGGCAGGCGCCAGGGTGATTCCAGGTTTGAAGGGCGATTCGGAAGCGGGGGTGAAAAAGACGCGGTCCAGCTGCAACTCCTCCAGAGCCGCCTGTGCCACCAGCAGGTGACCGAGGTGAACCGGGTTGAACGACCCCCCAAAGACGCCGATACGTTTCATGTTCCTGGACCCGGTATCAGGCTCCGGCCGGTTGCTCCTGCGGAATGGCCTCCCCACCCCGTTCCATCACGCCCTTCACTCTCGGAAACATCAACACCGCCTCGATCACCATCCAGATTTCCAACGCGATCGTTGCAACCCCGATTCCCACGAGGATCCATTCCCCGCGACTGAACCAGCTGCCCGTCTCGGCGTCCCCGATGAACAATTGCCAGATCATTGCCCACATCGGCATGATCAACATGAACAGGGTCGGCAGCACCAGAAACCAGACGGGTTTGCTGCGACGCCACAGATAGAAGGTGATGACCAGGAAGGACAGGCCCCCAAGAAGTTGGTTGGTTGCCCCGAAGAGCGGCCACAGGATCAACCCGCCCTGGCCCGCGTTTTCCAACGCCCACGCCTTTCCCGGAGGAGGAACGGCGGCAAGCAGTGCCGCGGTACCTACGGCAAAAAGGGTCGCGCCGTGCCGATTCTGCAGCCAGGCGAACGCCCCACCGGGAGCCCGCTGGCCTGCCGTTCCCGCCGCGGAACCGCCCGCCAGCGTGCCCGCCAGTTCCTGAACCACATAGCGCTGCAGGCGGCACGCTGTGTCCAGGGTCGTTCCCGCGAAGGAAGCCACCAAAACTCCCATCAGGGCCACCGCCACGCTGGAGGGAATGCCGATCGATTTGAGAAAGTTGGCCGAACCGTCCACATACGCCGCCACGAGGGGGCCGAGTTTGGCGGACCACACTCCATACCGCGAGACCCAGGCTTCCTGGCCGATCAGCACGGTTCCATCGGCTCCGGCGATCCCCAGGCCAAGTCCGGCTGCGCAGGCCAGGATCACCAAGGTGGCCAGAAATCCTTCCGTGAGCATGCTGCCGTACCCGACGAATCGGGCATCAGGCTCGGATTGAATCTGTTTGCTGCTTGTGCCGCTGCTCACCAGACAATGGAATCCGCTGATCGCGCCGCAGGCGATCGTGATGAACAGAAACGGGAAAATGAAAGGCGCGCCCTTTGGGTGTGGATTAAACAGGGGTGCCGACAGTGCCAGCTCCGGACGGGTGCCGTCCGCCAGGGGGGCTCCTCCGAAAAATGCAGCGCATGCCAGGCCGAGCACGATGAGCCCCAGAGCCGAGATCAACTGCAGGGAATTGATGTAGTCACGAGGCTGCAGCAGGGCCCAGACCGGCAGCACGGACGCCACATAGGAATACCCCAGAAGCAGCAGGACCCAGGTCCAGGAAGACCACTGCGCCATCGCCAGATTGATCTCGTGCAATCCCCAGGAATCCCCCATCACCACCGTTCCATACATGATGGCGAGAGTGACCAGGGAGGGCCAAAAAAGCCCGGCTCCCTTTCGGTGGAGAAGGAAGCCGATCGCAACCGCGATCGGGATCTGGATCACGCAGGGAAAAATCGAAGCGGGGTATTGCCGGAACACACTGGCGATCACCAGGCCGAAAATCGCGAGCACAATGGTCAGCGCCATCACCAGAATGAACAGGAACAACAGGCGCACCCGCTGATTCAAAACCCGTCCCGCGATGTCGCCCACCGTCTGTCCGTTGTTTCGGAGACTGACCACCAGCGCTCCGAAATCATGCACGGCTCCGATGAAGATGGAGCCGAACACCACCCAGATCAGAGCCGGCAGCCAACCCCACATGATCGCAATTGCCGGTCCGACGATTGGCCCGGTGCCGGCGATCGATGTGAAATGATGGCCGAAGACAACCGATTTCGGGGTGGGAACATAATCCACCCCGTCGTTGAGACGTGTGGAGGGGCAGACGACATCCGCCGACAGCGAGAAAATCTTGCTGCCCAGCCACCGGCCATAGGTGTGATACGCAACGATGAATCCGATGCCCGCCAGCAATGCAATGAAGAGTGTCGCCATAGATTATTCCAGTTGAGCCGTTCGAATGAGGGGCCTCCGCGTCCGGTTCCTCAGGGCCGCACCGAGGTGCCGTCCCGTCTCCGCACAGGTCTCCAGAAACCAGGGTCCGAGGGGAATGGAAATTTCCTGGCCGCTTCCTCATTGATCTCGACACCCCAGCCGGGACCTTCGTGTAAGTGAAAATAACCGTTTTTCACAACCGGACATCCGGGGAATACCTCCTGCGTGGAATCCCTGAACACGATGGATTCCTGAATGCCGAAATTGGGAATCGCCAGGTCGAGATGCACATTGGCCGCATGTCCCACCGGGGAAACATCACCGGGTCCGTGCCAGGCACTCCGCACATTAAACCACTCTCCGAGGGTGGCGATTTTCCGAGCCACGGTCAGTCCCCCCACCTGCGAGATGTGAACGCGGATAAAATCAATCAACCGTTCGCTCATCAGTCCCACCCACTCATGCGGGCTGTTGAACAGTTCGCCCATGGCGATGGGAACCGAAGTCTGCTGGCGGAGCATTCGGAAATAACCGATCTGCTCGGGTGAAACCGGGTCTTCAATAAAGAACGGCCGGTATTTTTCCAGTTCCTTAAGCAGGCGGATGGCGTCGATCGGTTCGATCCGCTCGTGCACATCGTGCAGCAGTTCAAGGTCGTCCCCGAACTTGTTCCGGATGTGCTCGAACATCTTCGGAGTCGCTTTCAGGTAGGGCCGCGCGTCCATCAGCGTATCGGATGGCAGGCCGAAGCCCTGTTCCTTGAAATCCGCGCTTTCGGACAGGTGCGACGATCCATAACCGCCCAGCTGAATCCGGATGTGCCGGAAGCCGCGCGCCATATTCTTCTCCACACTGTCTTCGAGCTCCTGCAGATCCCGTCCACTCGAATGGGAGTAACAATCGGCGGCGAACCGGCATTTGCCTCCCAACAACTGGTACACCGGCATGTTCGCCCGTTTGCCCTTGATATCCCAAAGCGCCTGATCCAGGCCGCTGAGAGCATTGTTCAAAACGGGGCCGTTCCGCCAGTAGGAGCTGGTGTAAGCCGTCTGCCAGATGTCTTCAATCGTGTCGACATCGCGGCCCCGGGCGAATGGGTCCAGAAATTCGTCCACAGCGTTGATCACGGTGGTGGCCCGTTGGTTGAACGTGGCGCATCCCAGGCCATAGAGCCCGGGTTCGCTGGTCTCCACCTTCACCACGATGAGTCGCTGGCCTTGGGGATTGGTCGGGATCGCCCGCACCTTCGTGATCTTCAAAGGAGCAAGACCATTGGTCGCCTTGGAGTAGGTCTGCGCCATTGCCTCGTTTTTTGATCCGAGAAATCCGAATGCGCCCGCCGCCGCGGAAACACCCAGACCCTTCATCATCTCACGTCGGTTCATATCACTTCGCCTTCCTGGATTTTGGTTCGTGGGAGCTTCTCAACATCATTCCCGGATGGAAAGCAAAATGCCGCTGCGGCGATCCGCGATTTTGTTGGGGCCGCAGATCAGATCCCCCCATACCACGAGTATCCCCAATTTGGGAACATCATCCCGGTCGACTCGAGGTTGTCGGTGACAGTCAGACGATTGATGTATTTGATGCTTTTGTAAGCCAGCTGCCGCGGTATGCGCATCCGCAAGGGGCCGCCAAAACCAACGGGGAGATCCCCGCCATTGAAGCCGTAGGCGAGGAGGGTTTGCGGATGGAAAGCTTCATCCAGGTCGATGCTGTCTGTGTCGTCGAACTGGATGGTGTGGTACACGAGGAACTTTGACTGAAGGCGCTTGGAGGCCGTATCCGGGGCGACGTCGTCCATCGACGTGGGCTTGGCAAAGGGTGCCAGGGAGATCTGGTGGCGCTGGAACTCGCGGGCCAGGGTGTGGCGGGTGAACAACCGGTGTCCCGCGTAGGGCGGAAACGCACCGAAGATCACCGCGAGATACGTGATTCGCTGGAGCGCATTGTAGGTGGGTTCACTGCTGACGGGTTCGAATGGCAAACGGTCGGCGAGGAGCCGGGCGAGCGTGCGGAAGGAACGATCGGGACCGGAGGGCAGGAGGTTCCTACGCAAATGTCCGGACCGAAGTCCGTAAAGGATGTACCACAGGCCGATGGGAGCGACCGCCCAGGCGGATTGGAAATGGAGATACCGGCTCCACCCGTTCGGATCCGGAAGGACTTAATCGTATCCCGTGGGAACAAAATCGCGCGACTATGGAATCGGGATGGAGAAGAGAGCCGACGTTAGATTCTTGGAAGGTTTGGTGCAGCAACAACAGGATCGCTGGCGTCCGCAATCTTCCAAAGCCGACCGTCGATTCTGGCAACTCCGTCTCCTGATGCCTTGACCAGAGCGACGCGAACAGAAACGGATTCGCCGGGGCCGGGTTCCGGTGCCCCGAGGGCCCTTGCCACAGCAGCGTGCGATTTGTATTGGCCGAGGATGATTATTCCCTCCGCTTTCAGACAGGTTCGGGCTCCCCCGTTGGATCGAACCCGCTTCATATAATCGTCCTGCTGCGCGACGGTGGCTACCACAGCCCTGCTGATTCTCATCGCGAGAGCTGTGCGAAACAGTTCGTTGACGCGCTTTTGACCGGAGGTCATCGACATGATCCGGTCCACCGCCTTCACGTCGAGTTGAAGAAGGGCGTTGGGAGGGAGGGGCATTTCCTTGAACAGCCAGGTAATCGTATTTCGCCCCTCTTCGTTGAGAGTGGCCTTGCGGTCCCGATTGTTGCCCAAATTCAGCAGGCTGGGGGTTGTTCGCACGAGACCCATGCTCCATTTGGGGTCTTTCGTATCTTCCGCCGAAATGACGAGGCACAAATGACCAATTGCCTCTGGAGGTATCATCCATCCGCCAATTCGCTGGGAGTATTTGCAGTCGACATCCACTCCGGCGATCTTGTAGTCCATGCTTTCGCCATCCTCGAACTTGAACTCTCGATGCAGGTTGATTTCCACGAGTGTTCCGCAGTGGGTTTTCTCAGTCTTGAAAAGCTGATTCCAAGCATATCGACCGGTTCGTTGTCCGTCGTACAACTGGTCCAAAGTGTCCCTCAGGACCCGCGCCGTCCGGGTTCCGCCAGGATCGATGGCATGAAACTCGGCAACTGTTTTCTCGAGCTCAGGATCGTTGACAGCCTGGGAACTCATTTTTCCGCTGTCGTGGGGGCGGTTGAATTGATACGGCGTGAAAGGCGGAGGATGTGGAGAATCAGAAGATCCGGAACAGTGTGCGGTCAGCGTACTCTGGGTTTGTAGAGCGGCGGATTGCGGTGCAACGGTCTCGATGCGTCGAGCAGCTTCATTTCGACGTATCGTCCATTGGATGTCGAGCGACGCCGTTGGAGGGCTCGGACTAACGAGGCCCCAACAAGACTCGCAACTTGAGGGGGAAATGCATTGCCAACCTGACGGTATGCCGAAGTTTTGCCGCCGGTGAACTCCCAGTCGTCGGGAAAGCTCTGAATTCTCGCAACCATTCTTGTTGTCAGTCGCGGGATTTTGTCGTCAGGAGTTGAGGCATCGGGTGCGGAATCGGCGATGCCGAGCCCATCAACGCCAAGGCGGTGCCACTGAACACGCGCTCGGGTGGGGCCAAGGTCGGGCCCTCCATGTTTCTTCGACCCACCAACCACCGTCGGAGCGATGCCGTCCGCCTTCCGAGCCCAGGACTGGGCACCGCTCCAACCGTTGGCACCCATCAGGTCCACGAGCGTACTTCCCACGGTTCCGTTCGGCCCGGTTTCCACAGGCCACGAAAAGAACTCCGCATCCTTCGGGGCGAGAGCAACGAGGACAAACCGTGGCCGTAGCTGCGGAACACCAAAATCAGCCGCTTGAAGGATCTTCCATTCCGCCTGAAAACCCAGTTTGCCCAGACTCATCAGCAGATTTTTCCGGTATTGCTGGAATCGTGCTGATGCAAAACCGGGTACGTTCTCGAAGAGGACAGCGCGAGGCTTGATTCTAGCCACCAGATCGAGCGCTGCTGGAAACATGTCGCGTTCGTCGTCGGCTCCGAGCTGCTTGCTCGCAATGCTGAACGGGGGACAGGGAACTCCGGCGGCAAGAAGATCCACACCGGAGAAATCCTGCGCACGCAGGTGGCGGATGTCCTGCTGAACAACGTTCCAGTGGGGTCGGTTTCTGCGCAGAGTTGTGCAGAACTGTGGCTCGTACTCTACGGCACCCGCGTGACGGAAGCCAGCCATTTCGAGACCGAGTGCCTGACCTCCCCCCCCGGCGCATAATTCCAAAACAGCTAGACTCATTTCAAATGATTCAACATGATCCCTGCGCACACTTCAAGCCAGTAGATGTTGAGCAAATCCCCTCGAAGGGGCCAGGCGCAGATTGTTTTGGCGTTCGACCGCCAGTGATGGTCCAATGGACTGGCTCGAGCGATGTCGTTTGCCTCACTGGAATTTTTTATTTTTCTGGCCCTGGTCTTCCAGGCGTATTACCTCGCACCGAAGAAGCGCTGGCAGAACGGACTGCTGGTGGTCTCGAGTTATTTCTTTTACGGATGGTGGGACCACCGGTTCTGCTTCCTGATGCTGGCCTCTTCGTTGGTCGACTATTTCGGGGGAATGGGAATTGCCGCCGCGCGCGGACCTCGTGTGAAGTACTGGATCCTTGCGGGAACGCTCACGGTGAATCTGCTGCTGCTGGGATTCTTCAAGTATTTTAATTTCTTCGTGGACAGTCTGGTGGTGGCGCTGGTGGCGGTGGGCATCGATTGGAATACCAGCACACTCTCGATCATTCTTCCGGTGGGCATCAGTTTCTACACGTTCCAGACGATGAGTTATACGCTCGATGTGTACCGCGGGACCGCTCCGGTGCAGAGGAACCTGGTCGATTACCTGGCGTTTGTGTCGTTTTTCCCCCAATTGGTGGCGGGGCCGATCGAACGGGCTTCCAAACTGATGCCGCAGTTTCAGCAGGCCCGGACGTTCTCAATGCCGGATGCCGTCGAAGGCTGCCGATGGATCCTTTGGGGCTTGTTCAAGAAAGCCGTGCTGGCCGACAATCTGGCTGTGCTGGTCAACGGGCCGTATGCGGTTCCGGATCAGGCTTCGGCGGCGGCTTTGTTTCTTGGAACGATCGGGTTCGCGTTTCAGATCTACTGCGACTTTTCCGGGTATTCGGACATCGCCATGGGAGCGGGGTTGCTGCTTGGCATTCGGTTGTCCCGGAATTTTCGTTACCCGTACTTTTCCCGATCGATGGGCGAATTCTGGCGGCGGTGGCATTGTTCGCTCTCGGCTTGGTTTCGGGATTATGTCTACATCCCGCTCGGAGGCAGTCGCGAGGGAACAGGCCGAACCACGCGCAACCTGCTTGTGACGTTTTTGCTGAGTGGCCTGTGGCACGGTGCGGCGTGGAAGTTTGTCCTGTGGGGCGGGTTTCACGGGGCCTGCCTGTGTGTCGCGAACCGGAGGCATCGTCTGGGGTGGGAACGACCCGCCGGTGAAACCGGGACGCGACCGGAACATGGATTGAGCGCCTGGGTTTCCGTGTTTGGAACGTTCGGTCTGGTCTGCGTGGGCTGGATCTTGTTTCGTGCGGACACCGTGGGCGACGCAATGACGATCCTGCTCCGCATTCCGGGTGGTGTGGTCGATCTGGCGTTTTATCACGAACTGGCCCGATTGATCCGCGAGCACGCCGTGGTTTTGGGTGCTCTGGCAGGGTTCGTGGTGCTGGAGTGGGTGGAGCGCTGGAATCCAATGCCGCAGGTGAGGGGATCCACGGCGGTGCGTTGGACCGTTTACACGTTGCTGGTCTGGTCTGTGATTCTGTTCGGCACAGGTCGCACGAGTGATTTCATCTACTTTCAATTTTGAACGGGATGATTCGAAGACCTTCCAGCATCAAGACCTCGGGTGACGGCGGTTCGATGCGCAAGTTCGGTCTGAAATGCGCGCTGTTCATGATCCTGCAGGGGCTGATTTTTTTTGTCCTGATGGCATGGTACGATCCTGGCAGGGAAAGCAACTACCTGGCTGCCACGATCGATAAACATGATCGTCTGAGTGAAACGAAGGGGCCGCGATTGATTCTGGTGGGCGGTTCCAACCTGGCTTTCGGAACCGATGCCGCCGAGCTGGAACGGGCTCTCGGACGGAGTGTGGTCAATATGGGCCTGGCTGCGGGCCTGGGCATCGAGTTTATGCTCAACGAAGTGAAGCCTGCATTGCGCCCCGGCGACAGGGTGCTTTTGAGTCTGGAATACGACCGGTTTTCGGGCGGTTACAATCCTCTCAACATCCGGCAGATTTTGGAGGTTCGCCCCGCCAGCGTGCGGTATCTGGAGGGCCATCAATGGAACCGGGTGCTGTTGCGTGGAGGATGGGCCATGATCGGAGGCATTGGTCGGCGTGCCCTCGGATGGCAGACGGTCCCGGGCGGGGATGCGGTTGAGTTGTCGGCGTATACGCGATCCGGATTTAACCGGTGGGGCGATTTGGTGGCGCATCATTCCATGCCGGGGACTTTCGGTGCCGGGACTTCAGCTGTGGGGCGCGCGGAGCATGCGGACTGGGTGCCGACCGGGCGAGCGCTGGATGCGTTGCGAAGTTTTGGAGAACTTTGCGGGCGATCCGGTGTGGAGTTTATTTATACCTGTCCGCCGCAGCTGCGGGACATTCTTGAATCAAACCGGGCGACCGTGGGGGCGATTCTCGAGGCCCTGGAACAGGTGCCGAACCTGCGGATTCTGGATCGCCCGGAAGAGCATGTTTATGAGGATCAACATTTCTTTGACACGGGATACCACCTGACCCGGACGGGGGCCCGGTTGCGGACAGCAAAACTCATCCGCGCACTCGAGGGTCTCGATCAACCGTGACACCGACACGCGTTTTGTGTGGTCTTGCCGTCGGGCATGACCTTGGCTTGGGTAAGCAGGTGGGCGGGTAAATCAATGGTCGTCTTTACGTGCGCTAAATAGAGTTATACGGCTGTGTTGTCAATTCAGCCGCCGGCGGATGGTGAACAAGGATTTTTTCTGAAGGTTGGGTCGAGCTTGCCGCGGATGCCGGCGACGAGGCGGTCGCGCTCGGCCGTGCTGTGGTCTTTAATCTCAATAATCTCGTGTCGGAGCTTGCGTTGGTGGCTCCTGGCCTCTGCGATTTCGCCCTGGAAAGAGGCTCATTGACCGGCTCGGATCAGGTCGCGTGTGAAGCTGATGGGAGTGAGTGGGTTTGCCTCTTCGGGCAGGACCAAAGCGGCGTCGGCGCTGCGCTCTGCCGCGCGCACTCCAAAACACCGTCGTTCTTCCGACGCCATGACTTGGAATGTACCCCCATTGCAGATAGGAATCCCCTGGTTCGACCAAACCCGCCGCCCTGTGGAGTGCGGCGGAGCGCAGCGCCGACGCCGCTTTGCCGATGCCGAAACAACACGGTCCTTCCCGTACGTTCCGGTGACAAAATGAGGTGATCCCGATTCGGTATCCACTGCTCCAGCCGCGAGGCAGACATCCGTTCCAAACGGACACCTCCCGCTTTCCGAATCCCTTAAACAAATGGCAGTGCGGTTCGCGCCACCTTTCCCCTATCTGCGGTTAACAAAGTCCCCTGCACGGGAGTCAGTGGCGGCTTCGCGGAGTTCTGGGTTGGTCACGACGGAATTGGCAAAGACACGGAGTTCGAAATGTTTGCCCCGGAAACTCTTCGTAGGAGGCGACGTCAGGAGACTCTGATTCTTCTTTGGTCCCCAAAGACGCAGGGGGGCACGTGCATCAGGTCGTTCCGTGAGTCAGGAAAATTTCCAGATTTTGTGCTTTTTTTGTAAGGATTCCCGACTTGGCCAGTTTATAGGGTTGATGGCACGTATTTTTATCCGCGTCGGTCTGGGGTTGGACCGTATTTGTCCTCCCTCATCCTGCAGGATGTCGCGTCTGCAAGGATCCGAAGCAGTCGGAATTCCGGGTGAGTCGGTCATAATGTCATGGGTTTTATCTATCGCAAATCGCTGAATCTTGGACCGTTCCGGGTAAACCTGAGCAAATCCGGCATTGGGTTTTCCGTTGGCGGGAGCGGGTTTCGTACTGGGGTCAGCAGTCGCGGCCGGAAGTACACCTCCGTCGGTTTGCCCGGAACCGGGCTGAGTTACCGGACGAGCACAGGCGGGAAGCCCGAAAAAAACTGGCTGCAAAAGATCACGGAGCTGTTCGTGATCACCATGGTTTTGATGAAGGGAGGAATGTTATGATTTGGAAACGCACCATTCGAACCGGTTCATCTGAACGATTTCTTGCGACGCGGGAGGGCAGGGATATCGCGGCAGTGGATCTGCATTATTTGCCCGACGGTGCCGTCAGCGGCACGGTCACGTTGTTCAAGGAGGCAGGTTGGTGCGAACAGGAAATCCCGGCATTGCTGCGATCGATTGACGAAGAGCTGCTCCCGGATGTCGACCTGAAGAGCGGAAACCTCACCTTCACCGTCGTCATGGGCGAAGTCCTCGGGAACTGGGAAGCCACGCGGGACTGATCCCCAAGCGCATAAACGGATGCAATCTTCAGAAAATGGCAATCTCCCGGGTGCGATGGATGGCGCAGATCATCGACAGCCCTCGATGGCATCTGCGCAGGCGGGCTCGCAAAATAAGATGAACCTCATCAGCCTCTTTTGCAGGCCGCCCAGAACCTCTTTTCGGGCTTATGGGTTCTCAATTCTACTAGGTTCCTTGCTACGATCTCGTGATTTTGGTGAATCGGGTTGGCATCGCTGTTCGACATCTTTTGAAGAATACAGGAACGCGTTGCCGTGTTTCTCGAAGTTCAGATCACCAGCTTCACGCAAGTGCATCAATTCACAACTGGAGACTTGGAGTCGCTTTCGGGCCTCTTCGCTGGATAGCCATATCGCGGATTTAGGTTTGTCGTGTGGCATGTTGAGCGGCTCCGAGATGCATACACCCAACGGCCGACTAAGGTCGAGTCGAAAGCGAGACTGCCTTTGCTGGGGTGCGCGAGGATTCCTCCAGAATCTCCTGAGCGCTGGCATTTCGAATAATTGCCTTTGGTTTCCCTAGTTCTTGTCGATGTATTCTGCAACAACCGGGGAGTTGCTCAGTAGATTTGAATGCCCTCGTCGGAGCCGGTTTTCGGACATAGCGCGAAAGGATCGTTTTAACTTGAATCATGTTTCTCTCCGAAGATCCTTGTTTTCCATGTAATGTGATCTATATGATGTTACATATGGCTATTGGTGAATCTGGACGAGTTGTTTTGGAAATCGACCCGGAGTTCAAACGGGAATTCTACGCTACGTTGACCCGTGACGGAATGAACTTGAAACAGTGGTTTCTAGGCGAGGCGAGACGCTATCTTGAGGAGAGAAATCAGCCTTCGCTCTTCGATCAGGACAGGGAAACCGCCATTTCTGACTGAAAAGTGACCGGATCGCGAATTTTTTTGGACAACAATGCTACCACCCCTCTGCTGCCTGAGGTGGTGAGTTTTTCAAAACCAGCTTCCGTGATCGTCACGCCAGTTTCCCAAATATCATTAAAATCAACTTCTTGTCTTCTCAACCAAGGAATATCACCATAATAATACTCTGCCACTCCAGTTTTCGGGGTTCCACCAGAGGAAATTTTTATCGCCACCTCCCCCAGCGGCTTCCACTCCACCTCCACGCCATCCAGCAGTTTTTCCAAGAAACCGCATTCGTGTAAATTCGTGTCCATTCGTGGTTCCAATTTCTTCATGCATCGCCTCCGTTTTCTTCTAGCGGCTTCTCCAGGTTTTCCAGAGCCTTGAGTTGTTTATCGAAGTCGGACACGTAGAGGCGGTCTTGGACGATACGGTATTTCTCGAATTCGGATTCGGCGTGGGCTTTGGCGAGTTCGGCGGATACGCGGCCTGCGTCTTGAAGGATTTCACGATCCCAGAGCTGAAGGAAGCCGCTGAGACGTTTTTCCCAATCTTCCATGGTCATTGGGATTTTCCGCATTGCCTGCATCTCAGCCATATCGAGGTAAGCGGAGATGATGCGCTGCATTTGACCCATCTCGGTTTCCGAGAGGTAGTTCTTGGCGATGGAGACGTCGTATCGCTGGATCTTGCCTTGCGGCGCAGCCTCCCAAGTCGTCAGCCCCATGTTTTGTTTCTGATGGTCGGCACGGTTTACGATTACCTCTGCCGCGGTTTGACCATGCACGGCGTAGTGCATCTTGTTTTGCACTGCGGCAAAGAAACGCTTCGTGGCCGTGGCAGACGGGTCGTAGTCCAGCGCGGTGGCATAAATGTCCGTGATCTTCTGGTAGAACTTGCGCTCTGAGAGTCGGATTTCGCGGATTTGTTCGAGCTGACGCTCAAAGAACTCATCGGTGAACGTTCCACCCTTTTTGAGGCGTTCGGCATCCATCGTCCACCCTTGGATGGTGTATTCCTTCACGATCTGGTTGGCCCACTTGCGGAACTGGACAGCGCGCTCGTTCTCGATCTTGAAGCCTACGGCTATGATCGCTTGCAGGCTGTAGTGCTTCGTGAGGTAATTCTTGCCGTCGGCGGCAGTTATTAAGTATTGCTTAACAACTGCGCTTTCCTCCAGCTCGCTGTCGCTGAAAATTCGCTTCAAGTGCTGGTTTATGGCGGGGACGGAGACGTCGTAAAGCGTGGCCATCAGCTTCTGCGTGAGCCAGACGTTTTCATCTTCGTAGCGCATTTCCACGCTAGCCTCAGAGCCGCCCCCAGCCGCTACAAAGGTGAGGTATTCGGCAGCGGATGAGCGGATGGTAACCTCGTGGCTTTTCCTTTTGCTCATGGCTGCACCTCCCCACCTTCAATTTTAACCACGAATGGACACGAATTTTCACGAATGGGTTTCATAAGACAATACGCTCCCATTCTAGTTTGGCGTGCTTGAAATTTAGGATGACCCCTACACGCAGCCCGGTGATTGTTAGGTAATTGATGATCTGTGCTCGTTCGTTGTTGCCGATTTTTTCAATCGTTTTGGTGTCCACAATGATCGTGTCAAACGCGATTAGATCGGGGATATATTCACCGACGTTGACTAACTTGTAGATTACAGGAAATCGCGGCTGTTGTGCCCATGGAATGCCTCGCAGCTTGAACTCGACCACTAGGGCATTCTCATACGGTTTTTCCAACAACCCATGCCCAAGCGTATTCAAAACTTCCATAGCACAGCCAACAATTTGGAAGACTTCCTCTTTCAACAATAATTCGTGTTTATTAGTGTCCATTCGTGGTTCCTTTACTGTTCAATCTCCGCGACGATGGCATCAATGTCCACGACCTCGCGGGTATCCTTGGCTTCGACGTAGGTGGAGTCTTTCGTGTGGGTGGATTTCGCGCGGGCCATGATGAAATACAGCTGGTGTGTCTAAAGCCTTCCCAAATGCGAATCGTCTCGCTCCTTATACTTCTGATCTCAGCAGAGACTAATTCAAGGGCCCCCTTTCGCAAACAAATTCTTACCCAACGAGATAGAACAGTGAGTATGAAGATCGACACAAACTGCAATCATCGCCGCAGTTGAAGAAAGTCGCAGGTCCCGCAGGCGATTTTGGGGTTCAGGGGCACGACGACGCATTCGGGAATCTCTGGGGTTTCCAATCACTGGGCTGAGCGATTGTTCTGCCCTGTGTTCTTGACTCCCCCAAACCGGGCGCTGCGCGGCGGGATTGCTCGTGCTGAGTTTAGTCTGTGGACGGAATTCCTAGGCTCCGGAGATCAGGAACAGGGTTCGTAGATGCTCGGGCACTGGGGAGGTCAGTTGCCAGTGGATCGTGATCGGTTTTTCTCCCTCCCAACGTTCGAAGTTCACCGGGCCGCAATAATAGAACGGGGCGGACTTGCTTTCGATCGATTTCGATTGGCGAACGAATAGGTGGACCGGGATGTTCTGGTCCCGGTGGTAACGCAGCATTCGACCGTGCTTGGAGCTTTGCGTCGTTCGGTTCTGGCTTTTCCATTCGAATTGATCCGGCGAATGGAATTTGTCTTCGTAAGCGTGGTTTTCCGGGAGGTCGCCCTTTTTTAAGGTTACGAGAAGGAAAAGGCTTCCCCCTGTCGCAATTAACCCCGTATTCCAAATAGCGGTCGAGAATTTCAGTCCGAACAAGGGCGGGATTTCTGCGCGCATGTAGGTTCTCCAGGGTTTGGCAGTCCGCGGTGCGGAGGGATCCGTGACGGGGTTGGAATCTTTGCATGTGAAGGATCCTGTCGGGGCATCCTCCGGACCTGTGCGGTTGAGGTATTTGGCCAGACGCCAGTCGGCCAGTTCCCGGGTGAGTTCCTGGAGGGATGTCCGCAGTTCCGGGGCGATTGTGAACCGGGTGCTGAATCGGCCGTCCTCATATGTGAAGAAGGCGGGGCGTTTTGCCTTTTCATCCCCGGTCCATGCCTTCACCGGGTTGTTCTTGAGTAGCTGTCTGAGCGCCCTGGTGTTGTCCAGGGGCACACTGACGTCCCTGCGCAGGATGGCCGATCGGCCGACGAGTCGTGCGAAGCCTGTTGCCAGGTCGTCGATTGCGATCGAGCCCGGGAATGCGTCGGCGTCGAGCATGGCCAGGAGCGTCGGCATCTTGTAGCTCCGGGTCATCGAAGTGGTTTCAAGTTCGCTGAGGAAGGTTCCGGCCTGGTCCAGCACCTTCTGCTGCACCGGTGTGAGGTCGCCCATGGCGCGCACGAAGTGCAGCCAGGAACCGTGGGATTGGCGGAGCGAATCCAGCGTGAATCCCTCGTGAAAAAGTTCCGTGGCGGTGGGGCGCTGACCGTGTTGTTCCCGGAAATCGATGTAACGGGCCTGAAGTGCGTCGTGGTGGGCCGGACGTTTGAGCAGGGATGTCAGGATTTCGATGGCCCGAAGGTCGTAGGTCACTTCGCAGCCCGGCGGCAGGGCGAAGTCACCGGCGATCAACTGATCCAGCGCGGTGCCGAGGATATGGTCGCCGGCAGACAGCGCGAGCAGGGTCCGCGGTTTGTTCAGGAAGATCCGGTGGTTGCCAATGTAGTCAATGACGGTGAGGTGTTGTTTGCCCTCGGTTTTGCGCAGGCCCCGGCCGAACTGTTGCATCCAGAGAATGGTGGATTCGGTGGGACGCAGCATGAGCACCGTGTCCACGGCGGGCAGATCGACGCCTTCGTTGAACATGTCCACAGCGCAGAGGATGTCGAGGGTGCCCGCCTCCAGGGCTTCCAGGGATGCTGCGCGTGGGGCGGATTTTTCCCCTGAATGAACGGCGGCGGAGCGCAGACCGTTCCGGGAGAAAAAGTCGGCCATGAAATCGCAGTGCCTCTGCGAGCAGCAGAACGCGAGGGTTCGTGTGCCTCCGTGCTGCCGGTAATGGTCCAGGGCATTGGCTGCCCGGTTTTGGGTTGCCACCGCGCGGGTGAGTTCCTGCTCATCGAAACGGTTGTTCCGCCAGGGGATGTTCTGGTAGTCCACTTCGTCCGGAACTCCGAAGTAGTGGAAGGGTGCGAGCAGGTTCTCCGTGATGCCGCGGCCGACGTCGCAGCGGTAGACGAGGTTCTCCTGGCATAGCGCGAGCAGGTCACCGCCGTCGGTGCGCTCGGGTGTGGCGGTGAGGCCGAGCAGGAATTTCGGCGTAAAATGCGAGATCAGATTCCGGTAGGTGGCGGCTGCGGCATGGTGGAACTCGTCGATCACGATGTAATCAAACCGGTCGGGCGCGAAGGTGCGCAGATGGCGTTGTCGCCCCAGGGTCTGGATGGATGCGAAGAGAATGTCGGCATCGGGGATCTTCTCGGTTCCGGTGTAGCGTCCCATCGAGGCGTCGGGCCGGATGCGACGGAACGTGCCGAAAGCCTGGCTCAGGATTTCTTCCCGGTGCGCGACAAACAGGATATTTTCGAATTCCGGGCGACTGCTGTCAAAGGCGCTCAGCCAGGTTTTTCCGAGGCCCGTGGCCAGCACCACCAGTCCGGCCGAGTTGCCGTCGCGTCGGGTTTGTTCCAGGGCCGTCAATGCTTCGTCCTGCAGGAGATGCGGAGCAGGGGGCTTGGATGTGGGTTCGACGGTGATGTCGGCCTCGGGTTGCGACATCGGTCGCCGGCGCGCCGTGTAATCCCTGATCCAGGCATGCGTGAGCGGCCTGGTGGCCGGATGCGCAAAAAGCCGCTCGAAAGCCGACTGAACCTCGCGGATCCCGCCGGCGTCGGTCGGGGTGACCACGCGGTAGTTCCATTCGATGCCGTGGCGCAGTGCCGATGCCGTCAGGTTCGAGCTCCCAACCAGGGCGGTGGCCGTGCCGTCGGCGAAATGGAACAGGTAACTTTTTGGATGGAAACTGTTGGTCCGGGTTTCAAATACACGGAGCTCGAGGCCACCGCCGACTCCCTCGTCGACGAGGTCCGCCAGGTCCATGAGTTCGAGCAGTGCCTGGGGGTCGGTAATGTCGAGGTAATCGCCGGTGAGGATCCGAACCCTTCCGCGTCGCTTGAGCAGGTCGCGCAGGTGCTCCCGCACGAGGTTCAG
>JAIPJX010000072.1 GCA_021733945.1 Verrucomicrobiota bacterium
GGGTGGATGTCGCGCTCCTGGTGCCCGTCTGACCCATGTGCAACCAGGCCGTGTGTCTGGTCGCAGCGGAGTTGGAGAGTCAGGGGGTCGCAACGGTGGTGATCCAGCTGCTTCGTTCGGTGGCCGAGAAGGTGAGGCCCCCTCGGGCACTGTTTGTGCCGTTCAAACACGGTTATCCGCTCGATGTTCCCAATGACCCAACCCGGCAGCATGCTGTGATCGAACGTGCCCTGCAGGTTTTTGAAGCGGAGGCGCAGTCCGGCCCGTTGCTGATGGATTACGAGCCGGGCCTGTGACGCGGGGACACAGAAAGTAATAGGATTTGGGCGTGCGATATACAAACCGGAAGTTCGAACGTTTCGGGAGAGCCGCTCATCGGTCATCTCCGCGTTCTGTGAAAACCAGAATCTGAACCATAATGTTCTCCGTGGCCCTCTGTGTTCTCTGTGCGCTCCGTGTAAAAAATGCGGGGCAACAGGTATCCGCAGCGCGGTGGCGGACCGGACTTCTCAACAGGTAGCATCCCAGAGCATCGGCCGGGATTCAGGCGCTGGATAATCTTGCAGTTCTGTTCAACCACAGAGGGCCACAGAGAGCACTTGGCAGGCAGGCAGGCTCATCGAGCAATCACCGAACCAGCCGTGCGAGGTAACCGGATTCCTCCCGCGGGGTGGGAGGCATCCGGCCCCTCCACTTGTCGTTCGGAAGGGCACGAATCCCCAGCATGATCCTTCCGATGGACTGATGTCAAGGTGACGCACAAAGGAGGATGGGTGACCTAAGCGGATTGTCATCGGACACTGTAAAGTGCCGTGGCCCGGTATCGGAGGATTGGCACCTTCGTCCTGAAGGCAGGCATGCGTTTTTAATGTTTTTCCAGCGGGGAGTCGGGAATGGAAGAATTCTTGTGGCTGGCTCCGGAGGCGTTACACTTCGGTCCACCATGCGAATTGTAAGGAACTGGCGGACTATTGTTTTTCCGGGTCGAACTTCCCGGCGGTGCCCGGGAGATTCTCAATCCCATCCACCCGTGTGCCGGCGGGGCGTCGTCCCGTCATTGGTCGCCCTTGCGGCGTGTTGGATGACGTTGGCGGCGACGGGGCAGGAGCGTGCCGTCGCCTTCAGGGGTGCCACGATTGTACCGATCACGGGCCCTGTGATTGAAGACGGAGTCATTGTGGTGCGAGCCGGAAGGATTCAGTCTGTTGGCGGGCCCGGCACGGCAATTCCCGGCGATGCCGAGGTTCATGATGCCCGGGGCAAGCTCATCATGCCAGGTCTGATCGACACGCACAGTCATGTCGATATCGACGGGGGGGCTGATCGTTCGGGGCCGATCCAGGCGGGGGTGCGTATTCTGGATGCGATCAATGTCCGGGGTTCCGGCATGCAGCAGGCGCAGGCGGGCGGCATTACCACGGCCAATATCATGCCTGGCTCAGGACACCTGATCAGCGGTCAGACCTTGTACATCAAACTCAGGGACGCCAATTCCGTGGAGCAGTTGATGGTGACCAACCGCTTCGGGCGGATTGCCGGCGGACTGAAGATGGCCAACGGCACCAATTCCCGGCGCGATCCTCCCTTTCCGGGAACCCGTGCGAAATCCGCCGCGTTGGTCCGCGAAAAATTCATCGCCGCTCGCGAGTATCGGGACAAGATCGAGCGGGCGGGTGGCAATCCTGAGAAAATGCCAGCCCGGGATCTGCTCCTGGAATCGTTGGTCGAAGTTCTCAATCGCGAACGGGTCGTGCATCATCACACGCACCGCCACGACGACATCCTCACGGTGCTGCGGCTTCAGAGGGAATTTGGTTTCCGTGTCGTCCTGCAGCATGTGAGCGAAGGCTGGAAGGTGGCGGACGAGATTGCCGAGGCCAATGTGCCGTGTTCGATCATCCTGCTGGATAGTCCCGGAGGCAAATTGGAGGCGCGTGATGTGGACTGGAAGACGGGTGGTGTGTTGGAACGGGCCGGAGTGCCGACGGCGTTTCATACGGATGATCCGGTCACGGATTCGCGGCTTTTTCTTCGATCCGCGGCATTTGCCGTGCGTGCGGGCATGTCGCGCAAGGCGGCGCTGGAGGGCCTGACCCTGGTGCCGGCCCGGATGCTCGATCTGGAGGATCGCCTGGGATCGTTGGAGGTGGGCAAGGATGCGGATTTCATCGTTTTGTCGGGTGATCCGCTGAGCGTTTACACGAAGGTCCTGGAGACCTGGGTGGAGGGGGTGCTGGTGTTTGACCGGAACCGCGACAAGGATCATTTGTGGGCGACCGGCGGATATGGCGCGGGCCGCCCGCGAGCCGCGCAGCTCTGTTGTTTTAATGAATTCGAGGAGGATCGATGAAGATTTTTAAATTGGATCGCGAATCGGTCCGGCGGGGAATGTGGCTCGCCTTGGTGATGATGGTCGCATTTTCTGAAACCCGGGAACTGCGGGCGCAATTGGCAATCCGTGCCGGGGTGCTTCACACCATGGCGGGCGAACCGATCCCGGACGGCGTGGTTCTGGTGCGGGGACGCACGATCGAAGCCGTGGGAAAAGCCGGATCGCTGGTCATCCCCGAAGGGTATCGCGTTATTCGGGCGAGGGTGGCGACGCCGGGCCTGATCGACGCGCATTCGGCGGTGGGTCTTTCGGGCATGCTCAATCAGTCCCACGACCAGGAACAGCTTGAACGTTCGGCACCGGTTCAACCGGAGCTGCGTGCGTTTGATGGTTATAATGCGCGGGATCCGCTCATCGACTGGGTGCGGAGCCTGGGCGTCACGACCCTCCACACGGGGCATGCGCCGGGGGCACTGGTGTCGGGACAGACAATGATTGTGAAGACTCATCCGGCCAATGTGGACCGTGCGATTGTGAATCCCGCGGCGATGATCGCTTCGACCCTCGGGCCCGGTGCGCTGGCCGGTGAAGGGGGCAAGTCTCCCGGAACGGTCGCCAAGGCGGTGGCCATGGTGCGGGCCGAGTTGATCAAGGCCTCCGAATACGCCCGGAAAAGGGCGGGTGCGGATCCGGACAAACGCCCCGCGCGCGATCTGAAGCTTGAGGCGTTGACCCGGGTGCTGGACGGCACACAGCCGTTGTTGATCAGCGTGGACCGGCATCAGGATATCCTGGCGGCGTTGAGGGTGGCGGCTGAGTTTAAACTGAAGGTTGTCCTGGACGGCGTCGCCGACGCCGTGCTGGTCCTGGAGGCGATTAAGGCCAGCGGGTTTCCCGTGATCGTGCATCCGACCATGGCCCGCGCTTCGGCGCAGCGGGAGAACCTGAGTTGGGAAACGGCTGCGAGGTTGAAGGAAGCCGGCATTCCGTTCGCGCTCCAGAGCAGCTTTGAAGGGTATGTGCCAAAAACACGGGTTGTGCTGTTCGAAGCCGCGGCGGCGGCGGCCAACGGCCTGAGTTTTCACGATGCACTCGCTTCCATCACCATCGATGCGGCAACGTTGCTCGGGGTGGCCCACCGGGTTGGTTCTCTGGAGGTTGGCAAGGACGCGGACATCGCCCTGTACGATGGGGATCCGTTTGAATACACCTCGCATTGCGTGGGTGTGGTCGTCTCCGGGGTCGTGACGGATCAGGATCCGAAGTAATGCGGGGCAAGGGGTGAGACCGATGGTCGTGCTTTGGGTGGGAGGGATTGCCGTCCTGGAGCTCCCCCGGCCGCCTCGTTTTTGGTGTTTTATCGGTTGTTCCGAGGTTCGCCCTCGACTATAAAGACTCCGAACATGACATCCACTTCAGCGCAAGACGCAGCCCCGGGGCTTTTGGGAAATCCGTTTTCTTTGTCCGGACGAGTCGCGCTCGTGACCGGCAGCTCCAAGGGGTTGGGGAAGGGCATTGCGATGGCGCTGGGCCGGGCGGGTTCGAAGGTCGCCATCAACTACGCCAACAATGAGGGCAAAGCCGAACAGACATTTTCCGAGTTTCAGGCCGAGGGCCTGGAGGGCATGCTCGTGCGGGGCGATGTGACGGATGCGGGCGCGGTTCAGACCATGGTAGGGCAGGTGGCAGCCGGGTTGGGGCCTGTCGATATTCTGGTGCTCAATGCCACGTGCGATCAGCCGCAGTTGCCAATTGAGGAATACGATTGGGCGTTCTATCAAAAGATGCTCGATTTTTTCATCAAAAGCCCGTTTCTCCTGACCAAGGCGTGCCTGGCTCACATGAAACAGCAGGGCTGGGGCCGCATCGTCAATATCGGTTCGGAGGTGTTTCAGCGGGGTGTTCCCAATTTCAGCGCGTATGTGGCCGCCAAAGGGGGGCAGAACGGGTGGTCCCGCAGCATGTCCAGCGAACTGGCCCGGTTTGGCATCACGGTCAATATGATCTCTCCGGGATGGATTCCCGTCGAACGGCATGAGAACGATCCGCAGGAGGCCAAGGACGGTTACATTGCCCAGGTGCCGGCCGGGCGCTGGGGTGTGCCGCAGGATGTCGCCGGTGCGGTGGTTTATCTGGCCAGCCCCGCTGCCGGCTTCGTGACCGGACAAAACATCTGTGTGAATGGTGGTCTGACAGTGGCTTGAAAACGATTTTTATGAACAACCAATACCGATCTCTTCTCTGCGTTCTGAGTCTGTCATTGGCCCTGGCGGGCTGCGGCAAACCAGGTGAACCTGCCGGGGCCTCGACATCCAAACCGTCCGGTGCGACGGAGGGAGGAACCTCCAAACCGAAGCTTGCGTACGTCACCAACGGAATTGATCCGTTCTGGAACACGGCCTCAGCCGGTGTGCGCGCCGCAGCGAAGGAGTTTGACGCCGAATGCGAGGTGCTGATGCCCGCCAAGGGGATTGTTGATCAGAACCGAATGATCGAGACCCTTCTGGCCCGCGGGGTCGATGGGATTGCGATCAGCCCGATCGACGCCGCCAATCAGGTGGGAGTGATCAACGAAGCGGCGGCCCGGACCCGGATCATTACGCAGGATTCCGATGCGCCGGATTCCAAGCGGCTCTGTTTCGTGGGGATGAACAATTACAGCGCCGGTCGTGCCGCGGGCAAACTCGTCAAGGAAGCGCTCCCCAACGGGGGCAAGGTGATGATCTTCGTGGGGCGCCTCGAACAGCTCAACGCCCAGCAGCGCCGGCAGGGCGTGATTGACGAATTGATGGACCGTGCTGCGCAATCACTCGAGACCATTCAGTATGATCCGCCGGGCAGGGTCATCGAAGGTGCCCGGTTCGTCGTGCTCGATACTCGCACCGACAACTTCGATTACGCGCGTGCCAAGGCAAACGCCGAGGACGCCATCACGGCGCATCCCGATCTGGCCTGCATGATCGGCCTGTTTGCCTACAACGCGCCCATGTGCAAGGAAGCCGTGAAGGAAGCTGGCAAGTTGAAGTCGATCCAGATCGTCAGTTTCGATGAGCAGGACAGCACGCTCCAGGGAATCATCGACGGCGATGTCTACGGCACGGTCAGCCAGCAGCCGTACATGTACGGCTATCATTCGGTCCGAATCCTGGCGGCGCTCAAACGCGGGGATGAATCGGTTCTGCCGCCGAACGGATTCTACGAAGTCGCCATTCAGGAAGTGCGCAAGGCGAACGTTCAGGAATTCTGGACCGAGCTCAAGAAGCTTCAAAAGGGCGAGGAATAGCCCCGCGGTTTGACGCACCCGTACATCCCTTGAACCTGCCCACCCTGCATGGTTGACGCATCCGCAGCACCCCTGCTTGAGGTTCGGCAGTTGTCCAAACGATTTCCCGGAGTGCTTGCGCTCCGGTCCGTCAGCCTCCGGGTGCTTCCCGGGGAAGTGCTCGCGGTGATCGGCGAGAATGGCGCGGGCAAGAGCACCCTCATGAAGATCCTGGCCGGCGTTCAGAAGCCGGACACCGGCGAGGTCCTGCTGGATGGGCGTCCGGTGGAGATCAATTCGGTCCGCGAGGCCATTGGTCTGGGGATTGTGTTGATCCATCAGGAATTAAACCTCTCGGACAACCTCGACATCGGGGCGAACATCTTTCTGGGACGCGAGCCGCGCCGATGCGGTCTGATCGACAAACAGCGGATCTTCCGGGAGTCCCAACCGTTGCTTGCCCGGATCGGGCTGGAACAATCACCGCGCACGCTGGTCAATCAGCTGGCGATCGGCCAGCAGCAGATGGTGGAGATCGCCAAGGCGCTCTCCTCGCAGGCGCGGGTGTTGATCATGGATGAACCGACCTCGAGCCTTTCCCAACACGAGGCCGAGCAGCTTTTTCGCGTGGTGCATCAGCTTCGTTCCAACGGCGTGAGCATCGTCTACATCTCCCACCGCCTCGGAGAAGTGAGGGAGCTGGCGGATCGCGTGGTGGTGTTGCGTGACGGTGAAAACGCCGGCGAACTGGCCCGGGAAGAGATCTGTCACGATCAGATGGTAAAGCTCATGGTGGGGCGTGACGTGTCCCAGTTCTATCAACATCAACTGCATGCCCCGGGACCGTTGGCTCTGGAAGTGCGGGGTGTGCGCACCCTGGCTCATGCCCGCCACTCCATTGATCTGCAGGTGCACGCCGGGGAAATCGTCGGGCTCGCCGGTTTGGTGGGTGCCGGAAGAACGGAATTGTTGCGCGCGATTTTCGGGGTGGACCCGATGCTCGGGGGGGAGATCCGCGTCGCGGGGCAATCGGTCCGGGTGAGCCATCCCCGGGACGCCATTCAGGCGGGCATCGGCCTGGTGCCCGAGGATCGCAAGGAGCAGGGGCTGGTGCTCGAGATGGCGGTTCGTGAGAACCTGAGCCTGCCCAGTCTTCGCCGGGATCAGACGCGGGGATTTCTCAATCGCGAGCGCGAAGCCGATATTACCAGGCAAATGATCGGTGATCTGAGGATCAAGACGCCCGGGCCCGAACAGATCGTTCAGTTCCTGTCCGGTGGAAATCAGCAGAAGGTCGTGCTCGGGAAATGGCTCGCCATGAATCCCAAGGTTCTCCTGCTGGACGAGCCGACCCGCGGGATCGACGTGGGTGCCAAACGGGAAATTTACCGGTTGATGGAGGAACTCGCCGACAAGGGAGTGGCGGTTCTGTTTGTGTCGAGTGAAATGGAGGAGATCCTTGGAATGTCCGACCGCGCCCTGGTGATGCACGAGGGCCGGATCACGGGCGAGCTGCAACGGGAGGAGCTTTCGGAGGAGGCTGTGATGAATCTGGCCACCGGTGGAGGCCGGAACCCGGCCGGAGTCAGCCAATAGCCGATGGGACGATGGTCCGGAGATACGATTCATGAAGAAAATACTTGGGATTGGTGGACTACTGGTTTTTGTGTGTGTGCTGACGGGGGTGCTGAACCCGGATTTTGTGAGTGTGTACAATCTGCAGAACACCCTCCGCTGGACCTCCCTCTTTGGCGTGATCAGCGTGGGCGTGGCGTTTGTCATCATCACCGGAGGCATCGACCTGTCGATCGGATCGGTCGTGGGGTTGGTCGGATCGTTGCTGGCCTGGTTGCTCACTCAAAAGGGCTGGAGCGCACCGGCGGCGGTGGCCATGGTCCTGCTCGTTTCCCTCGGGATCGGAGTGCTTCACGGGTTGCTGATCACCAAACTGCGATTGCAGCCGTTTGTCGTCACTCTGTGCGGCCTGCTGCTCTATCGCGGGGCAGCCCGGTACATCACCGACGATCAAAGCCTTGGCTTTGGCACGGCCTACGAAGGCCTGCGCAGACTGGCGATCGGTAAAATCCCGATTCCCGGCCTGGCGGCGGATTCGTTTGCCCTGCCGGTGCCGTTTCTCATCCTGATGGTCATCGCCGTGATTGCGGCGGTGTTTTTGAACCGGACGATTTACGGCCGGTATCTCCTGGCTCTTGGGAGGAACGAAACGGCAGCGCGATACAGTGGGATTCACACGGACCGTGTGAAGATCATCGCCTACGTGATCTGTTCGGTCTCGGCCGGTGTGGGAGGTGTTCTTTTTGCCCTGGACGTCAATTCCATCCAACCCTCCGGTCTCGGCGAATTCTATGAGCTCTACGCCATCGCCGCGGCCGTTCTCGGCGGTTGCAGCCTCCGGGGTGGCGAAGGCACCATCACCGGCGTGATCATCGGTGCCGCCGTGTTGCGCGTGCTTTACAACGCGATCAATATCCTCCGGATTCCCACACACCTGGAGTTTGCCATCATCGGTGCCGTCATTCTGGCCGGCGTCATCACCGACGAACTTGTCAAACGCTACGCGGTCAAACGCCGGGCCGTCCGGCAGTTGGCCGCGGAGCAGGCGCACAAGGCCTCGGTTCCTTCTTGATCCTACTTGGATCGCGTCCCCCGGGTGTCGAGCGAGGAGTCGGGAAACCGAATCGTTCCGTCCGCGCATATGTAACCAGAATCCGTGGTCAAAAAGCTGCAGTTCATTTTGGAGCGGATTGCTTCGGCGTGGTCAGACTGTTTTTGTTTGAAAATAATTCGATCTTAACCCGTTCATGCGCAGTGTGATGCGTATTGAGTGCGGCGGAGTTGTGCGGGTCTTGGCAGGGAGGTTGCTTAAGGGAGGTTCGTGAATGGATGGAACATGGTCTGTCTCGTGTCTCCCTTGAGGAGGTTGATTCAGGAAAGCATATGGGTGTCCGCCATTTCGGTGTCGTCCGCGAATGCGTGCGACGCAGTTAGCCAACCTATGAAAACCGATAGCTGAAGAACTCAAACAGGAATAACTCAAATGAAACGACTGATACGATATGCGTTGATAGGAGCCTTCGCGCTGGCTCCATTTGCCCTGCAGGTGGCAAGTGCCGCGGATCCGGCCGCCGAAGCGGCTTCGGCTGTGACGGCGGTGATCGAAGCGGCGGCCCCCGCAGAAGCCCCAGCCTTCACTGATCTGGAGGGGTTCGCCGGTTCGCCGGGGTATGCCACGTTTACGGCCAATAACATTTGGATGATGTTGTCGGCGGGGCTTGTGTTTATCATGCACCTGGGATTTGCTTCGGTGGAGTCGGGGTTGACCCGTTCGAAAAACACGGTCAACATTCTTTTTAAGAACACACTGATTCCCTGCATCGGACTCCTGACCTATGCAATCTGCGGGTTTAATCTGATGTATCCCGGGGGCGATTTTGCAGGGAAATGGTTTGGGTTCGCCGGATTCGGTGTCTCGGTCGGGGCGGATCCCGCCTCTCAGGTGGCCAATCTGACCAGCGCCTACAATGCCGGGTACACCTATTGGACTGATTTCCTGTTTCAGGGAATGTTCGCCGCAACAGCGGCAACCATCGTTTCGGGTGCGGTTGCCGAACGGGTCAAACTCGGAACGTTCCTCATCTTCTCGACGATCTTTGTGGCCGTCTGTTATCCCATCACCGGAATGTGGAAATGGGGCGGTGGCTGGCTTCAGGCTCTCGACACGCCGTTCTACGATTTCGCCGGATCGACGTTGGTGCATTCGGTGGGTGGTTGGGGCGCTCTGGCCGGAGTGATCGTTCTGGGACCGCGCCTGGGCAAGTTTGTTGGTGGCAGGGTCAAGCCGATCCCGGGGCACAGCATGCCTCTGGCCGTCATCGGCGTGTTTCTTCTCTGGCTCGGCTGGTTCGGGTTTAACGGTGGGTCCGTACTTTCCGCAGATCCGGCCCTCACATCCCTGACCCTGATGACAACGTGTCTGGCGGCTGCGGCTGGCGGTGTGGGCGCGGCCGTTACGTCGTGGATCCTGCTGAAGAAGCCCGACCTTTCGATGGCGTTGAATGGTATTCTGGCGGGTCTGGTGGGGATCACGGCCGGGGCGGATCAGATGTCGGCCATGTCCGCCAGCCTGATTGGATTGATCGCCGGTGTGATTGTGGTTGTGTCGGTGATTTTCTTCGACAAGATCAAGATTGATGATCCGGTGGGAGCGATCTCCGTTCATCTGGTTTGCGGGATATGGGGTACCCTGGCCGTGGGGATCTTTGGAAACCTGGCCGGCACGGCTCAAATCATCTCCCAACTCAAGGGGATCGTCAGCATTGGGGTCTTCACGTTCGCGTTCGCACTCGTCCTGTTCCTGGTTCTGAATGCGGTGATGGGACTGCGTGTGAGCCCCGAGGAAGAGACCGAGGGACTGGATCTGGGAGAGCACGGCATGGAGGCTTACCCGGATTTCACAACCGTCTCGCCTCACTGAGGTTGGAACATTTGTCAAAACTCAATTGAGAAAGCAATCAGCGCATGAAAAAAATCGAAGCGATTATCAAGCCGTTCAAACTGGAGGAGGTCAAGGATGCCCTTGCCGAGATCGGTGTAACCGGTATGACCGTGAGTGAAGTGAAGGGATTTGGGCGTCAGAAAGGCCATACGGAGATCTACCGCGGCAGCGAATACACGGTCGATTTCCTTCCCAAGATCAAGATCGAACTGGTCGTTCCGGATAAAACTACAGACCAGGCGGTTGCCGCAATCACGAAGGCCTCCAAGACGGGCAAGATCGGAGATGGCAAGATCTTCGTGCTGCCAGTCGATTCCGCAGTGAGGATTCGAACTGACGAAACAGGAGAAGAGGCTCTGTAAGCATAGGGATGGAAGGGGTGGCAGGGGGGCGGAGCGCAAGCCCCCCCGCCTTTTTCGTGCCCGGGTCCCCATCGAAGGCGCACTGCCATTTGGGCGAACCAGGGGATTCGTGTCTGCGATGGGTATGGACTCCAGGGCATGGCGTCGGAAGAACGACGGTGTTTTGCGGCCCCTCGCTCACCGGGACGGTTCGCGCCACCGTTCCCCATCTCCCGTTCCAAGGTCGGTAGGGCGAAGCGTCCCCGCTGAGCCGCCTAGGCACCCGAGATACAAATCCGCCCCTTGAACGGATGGCAGTGAGGCGCACACCGGCCGCCGCCGCCTTCGATCCATCGCCGGCTTTGGGGAGGCAGGATCAGGATTGAACTTTGGAGAGTGAGGGTGCAAGCTCCGCCATGGTCAAGAAACTGACGCTGCTGATATTTGCGCTCCTGAGTGGTTATGCTGCCGATGCCGCCGAGCTGCGCGGTGCGCGGGTCATCAAGGTCCTGCCGCATTTTCTGGATCAGGACGGACGGCACTCGCTCTATCCAAGCCTGTATGAACGTGATGCCTACCAGGCGTTTTTACGCGCTCACCCCGCACAGCAGTCCGGAATACGTTTTGATGTTCAGTGGAAGGCGCGGGGGGCGTCGGCGGGGAACCTGACGCTTCGGCTGGAGCTTCGGTTCCTTGGTTCGGACGAAGGAAAACCCAGAGTGTTGGAGAAGGTCGTGAAACCGTCACGGTGGTTTTCCCGATGGTCGGCGCTGACCTTGGACGGAGAAGAGTTTAAGGGTTTGGGCCGGATGACCGCCTGGCGGGCCGTCCTTTTGGGCGAGGGAGTTGTTTTGACCGAATTGAAATCCTTTTTGTGGTGATGCCGGTGTCCGCTTCGTGGTTGCTCCACATTCTTTCCGCCATTCGAACGCAAGAATGACTTCGGTTCTGAATTTTTTCCAATGATCGTTGAACTCATTAACACGGGCAGCGAGCTGATGATCGGCTCCACACTGAATACACACCACCAGTGGTTGGGGCAGCAGTTTGCACTGCTCGGATCCCGGATCGAACGGCAGGTTTCCGTTGCCGACACAGCCGAGGCCATTGAACAGGCGGTGCGCGAATCGTTGGGTCGCGCCGATGTGGTGGTGGTCACGGGTGGTCTCGGACCGACATCGGATGATTTGACGCGAGATCGTGTGGCGTCCCTGCTGGGATGCGGACTCCGCGAGGATCCCTTGGTGGTAGAACGAATAGAATCGTTTTTCGCGGCGCGGAACCGCCCGATGCCAGCCAGCACGCGCATTCAGGCTCTGGTGCCCGACGGGGCGTTCGTGATTCAGAACAACCATGGCACAGCGCCGGGCCTGGCGATTGATGTGCCGGCTGGAAAATTTCGCGACAGCGGGGGCTCTGTTTTGATCATGCTTCCCGGACCCCCGCGCGAGCTGCGTCCAATGTTCCGGGACTCGGTGGCACCGCTCTTGCGCACGAGATTCGCGGAGTTGTCCGCCTTTCAGTGCCGGGTGCTCAGAAGCACCGGCCTGGGTGAATCCCACGTTGAGGAACGGGTTGGACCGCTGCTCCGGGAGTTGATCGAGCGCGGGCTGGAGGTCGGATATTGTGCCCGGCTCGGGGCTGTGGATGTGCGTTTGGCAGTGCGTGGCCCCGAGGGCGATGCCCTCGTGGACGAGGCGGAGGGGATCGTTCGCGCAACCATCGGCAAATGGATCTTCGGGGTGGAGGGCGAGGAGCTGGAGTCCGTGGTGCTTCGATTGTTGAAAGAGCGTCAGGGCACGCTGTCGATTGCGGAATCGTGCACGGGTGGATTTGTATCGCACCGGATCACCAATGTCCCCGGGGCTTCCGCTGTTTTTTTGGCGGGTCTGGTGACCTACAGCAACGAAGCCAAACAGACTTTCCTGGGGGTGCGTGAGCAGACGCTCGCCGAACATGGCGCCGTAAGCCAGGAGACGGCGCGCGAAATGGCCGAAGGTGTCCGGGATCGGTCCGGCGCGACCTACGGATTGTCGGTGACCGGCATTGCGGGCCCCGGCGGAGGGACAGCCGAGAAACCGGTCGGCACCGCATTTGTGGGGCTGGCAGGCCCCAAACCGACGGTGACCCTGCGGTTGTTGAACCCTTTCGATCGGGAAAGTTTCAAACAAGCGACCTCGCAGCAGGCCCTGGAGTTGCTTCGCCGTGGGCTTTCGGGAGACTGAAGTCGCGTCGAAAGCCCTGTCTTCGAAAGGTTGACCGCCGGGTCCTTTACTCGGGGACGATCGGGCTCGGATTCGATTGCGCATCCGGCCGTTTCGGTTTGAGAATGTCCTTCAATAAATTGGGCTCGGATTCTTTTCGGATCAGGTCGATATACTTCGGTCCGCCATCGTAGGGCAGGTCGACGGTCTTGAAGAGATCCCCCTTCAACAGGAGCAGCTCAATTCGCCGATCGACAGGGCTTTCGGCAATTGCGTCGCGGAGACGGTTCCGGCTGAATTTCTTGTTGTTGACCCCGACGATTTCGTCTCCCTCTGCGAGTTGCGCCAGATCGGCAGCTCCCCCCGGGATGATGGTTTGGATCGATCCCTTTTCGTTCACCCGCATGCCAAGCGAGGTGGTCGAGACGTCCTTGTCGAAATCGGTGGGTTTGGGGGAATACTCAAGCCGATAACCCAGGCGGCTCAGTGCGTGCAGGGAAAGTTCCTTCTCGTATCCCCGGACCCGTTGATCGATCAGGCTCTTCCAGTCGAAAGGGTGCAGTTCGTCCAGGATTCTCAGAATGTCCGATTCCTCGAATGGGATCAGCGGTTTTTCGGGGTCATAAGGTCCGAGGAATTTCCGAATGAAGGTGTCCAGCGAGATCCGTCCGTCGCTCTCGGATCGGAGAATGGCGTCGATCTCAAACCACAACAATCCGCCCTCCTGATAATAATCCTGAGAGCGGCGCAGTGCCGTCCAGTGTTGTCCCGCGCCTCGGCGAACATAGGAGGAGGCGGCGGTGTCCTCAAGGTTCATGAACCGACGGCCCTTTTGGCGCATCAATCGCACGGTGGTCGGGCCGATTCCCATCCAGGAACCTTTGAGGGCACCTTCAAACGCGCTTTGTTTCTTGGTTGCGAACAGCCCCGACCGGGCGGCCAGTACGACGCCGAGGTATTGATCCAAGCCTTCGTAGACCCAGAGCAGGCGCGTGTCTTTTGGCGTGTTGTAGTTGTCGCGCGCCATGCCCGCGGGTCGGTGGTATTTGCCCGACCACCGATGCGCAAATTCATGGGCGATCAGCTGGCCGGTTTTTAATGCCGTTTCCTCGTCTTCCAGGCCGTTCTCGGCGACGGCGTTGAGTGAGGAGCGGGTGTGTTCGAGGCCTATGAACGGCAGATGGTCGCTCAGGGCGAGCAGGAAGGTGTAGGGATAGTCGTGATCGGCTCCGAACAATTGACACGATTCCTCCACCAGATGGGTCAGCTTCCTCCGCATTTCGTCTTCGAGCCGAAGGGCTTGTTTGGATTCCGACACCAGGGCCAGTTTATGGTTGGGGCGTCCGGGGGGGGTGATGTCGATGATTCGCACGTTCTCGCCGCAGATGAGCGGGCTGTCCATGAGTTGCTGGAAGGAGACGGTCTGAAACGTGACCTCGTTGTTCGCTTGGTTCCGGGCCTCGAGCGCGGAAGCCCAGGACCATCCCGGTGGCAGTTTGAGCGTGAGATCGACGGTGAGATCGTAGATGGAAGAACCGACGGGATAAAGCAGGCAGGTGTTCCAGCAAACGATTCCGAGTTGGGAGGTGCCGTAGGAATCGATTCCCGTGGAGGTCTCGCCACCGGAGTTGCAGACATAGGTGGTTTGGACCTCCAGATTCGGCAGGTTTTTGGCCTCCGCCTGGAACCGGAACAGGTCGTCCGGATGCCTTTTCCAGGGAATGATCGCCCCATCCGGATCCTTGACCTCCAGGCCTGCGAGATTCTGAATCGGGTTGTTCGGACCATGCACGCCTTCGATCCATTCAGGGTAAAACAGATCCATGCGCCCCGACACGACCGGTACGGTCATCGTCGCTGTCAGCAGGCCTCGGGGCAGATCGGTGGCATCCACCACCACCCGGAGGGATGGAGTGGAGGCGGAACCGGTGCCAACTCCGAGCAGCAGGATGCCAAACCATTGGATCATACGGTCTACGCTGGATTTCATGCCATCATTTGTCCCGCAGGATGGGGATTCAATGCAAGTATGGAATGCGGGTAGTGGATAAAGGGACAGGCTCACAGTCACGTTCGCCGGTGGATAAAGGGACAGGCTCTCTGTTTGTGAATTTATGCAGAACAAAACGTTCCATTTTGCCGTTGCATGGGGGCTCCTTCTGAGTTCCTCTTGGTTCGGTATTCGGAGCGGAAACGCCTGCCGTGTGCCGCGACCGGCATGGTAAACCAGTCCGGTCGTGTACCTGTTTGAGTCAATTTGGACAAAGCCGATGAAGCCGACTCGTTTTCCCCACACCCTCCTCCTGATCTTCGGGATGATTCTCCTGGCGCAATTCGCCGGATACCTCCTGCCGGCGGGTCGGTTTGAAATGGAACCGAGACCCGATGATGGGGAGCCCTACGTGGAGCAGGAGGGTCAAGGATTGCTCCGGGAACGATTGAGTGCGACCCGCGAAGCGAGGGGGCTTGGGCGCAAAGACCTGGGAGAAATGTTTGGGGTTTCCGAGAGCACGGTCGAAAGTTGGGAGCTGGGTCCCCCAGATCCTGCCAAAGCCTGGCATTCCGGGACTTCCATCGAAACCGGGATTGGCGCGTTGATCGAACGGTGGTTGGTGGATGGGAAGGCACCCGGAGAGCCTGCCCTGAATGCGTGGAAAGCGGCTCAAACGGGACGGACTCGTGTGGTTCCTGGCACCTATCGCGCTGTCAAAGACGCCGAACCACTGCCGTGGTACGCAGCCTTGTTGTCCATTCCCAAGGGGCTTGAGGAGGCGCAGGATGTGATTTTTTTTGTATTCCTCATCGGCGGGGTGATTTCGGTCATTCGAGCTACCGGGGCTCTGGATGCCCTGATCGGAGAGACCCTGCGGCGGTTGGGTGGCAGGCCGGTTTTGCTGGTGGGCGGGATGTGCACGCTCTTTGCCCTGGGTTCCTCCACGATTGGCATGGCGGAGGAATACCTTCCGTTTGTTCCCATCCTTCTGTCGATCGGATTGGCGATGCGAATGGACGCGATCCTGGCGTTGGGAATTGTATATGTGGGCTACGGGGTGGGATACGGCTGCGCGGCTTTAAACCCCTTCACGGTGCTGATTGGACAGAATATTTCAGGAATAGAGATCTATTCCGGGCAATGGTACCGCTGGCTGCTTTGGTGCATCTGCCTCGTGGTGGGCATCCACCACCTCATGCGATACGCGCGTCGGATTCAGGAGGACCCCTCCCGGAGCCTGGTCTGCGATGTCGACTATTCGGGAGTTGAACTGCCCCAGGATTTGCGGTTTTCCTGGCGGCACGGAGTGGTGATCGGGGCGTTTGTGGCGGGGATCGGACTGTTCTTGTGGGGGGTGGGGGCCCGGGGATGGTATCTCACCGAAATGGGCGCGATCTTCCTGGCAATTGGAGTCCTGAGCGCGGTGGTGAGCGGGTTGAATCCAAACCGGACGGCGGAGGAATTCTGCAAGGGCGCGGGTGAAATGACGACCACGGCGTTGCTGATTGGTTTCGCCCGAACGATTCAGGTGGTTTTGGATGACGCGCAGATCACCCATACGGTGATCAACAGCATTTCGGGTGTGCTGGAGCCGTTTGGGGCTTCGGTGTCGGCCGTCGGCATGCTCGTCGTGCAGACGATGGTGAATTTCTTCATTCCCTCCGGGTCCGGTCAGGCTTACGTCACGATGCCGATCATGGCACCGCTGGCCGATCTCACCGGCGTCAGCCGGCAGACGGCGGTACTGGCCTATCAGATGGGGGATGGGTTCACGAACATGATCATTCCCACCAACGCCGTGCTCATGGGCATGCTCTTCATGGGCCGGATTCCCTATACGCGATGGCTGCGGTTCATGGTCCCGCTCCTGGTGAAACTCTATGTCATCGCCGTGATCGGACTTCTGGCTGCCGTTGCGTTCGACTATCGATAGGCCCTGCCTGCGCCTCAGAACGGAGGGGGCAGGGTGGAGATCTTCTCGGTTCCAATCATGAGCTGACCGCGGGCGTTGAATTGCAGGCTGAAAATCGGTCCGCGGGCCTCCCAGTGGATCTGACTGGAACTGTCGTCGGTCAGCGAAAGTTGATGCAGCGATCCACGGGATGTACCTGCGAACAGGGCGGAGGAGTCCCTGGTCCACGCCAGAGCCCAGACGCAGGGTTTCTTTCCAAGTCCCGAGTCCGGCGCTTCCGGCCCGATCCGGGAATATGTTCGCAGAAAGCGTCCGTCTGCCGAATGCATTCGCACCCGGGCATCGCGGGACCCCGAAGCCAGCAAACGCGAATCGGGGGAGAATTGCAGGCATTCGACTCCGGCGGTGTGTTCCTGAAGCACGATCGGTTCGCTGTCCGAGTCGGTGGTTGAGATCAACAACACCCCGTCCAGTCCTCCGGACGCCACGTGTCGACCATCCGCTGAATACGCCACTGCGCGGGCTTCGGCCGTATGTTTGTGACGGAGGCGAATCGAGGACGAATCGAGCGCGGGCAGCCCCATGGTCAGCACACGCTGGTCGGCGCACGCCAGGGCCACTTCCGTTCCGTTCGGATGAATGGCAACGCCGTAGACGAGGTCGTCGGACACCCGGCACGTCACCAGACTGCCCGACGCCGGGTCGAGCATTGCGATCTCTCCCGAAATCCCGGGCGTTCCGCCACCGAGGATCAGGATCGTTTTTTTTGTCTGTGGATGCGTGCGGCCTGCCAGGGTGAACACTCGGAAAGGAGGTTGCAGGATCCAGCGCGCGTGGCCTTCTGAATGTTCGAAGATTCCGCCCTGGGAGGCTGAGTAGACGGTTTCGCCGATGCTGGCCAGACCGACGATTGGACCGAGGTGCCTTTCACCATCGTCCTGCGCGGGTGCCGAAGGCAGGTGGTGACTCAGGCAGCAAAGCGCAAGAAGAGCTGGCAGAAGTCGCCGGACCCGGGGCAGGGGACGGAGCGCCAAGTGTATTCGGAATCGGTGCATCCTGGCATGGGGGCGGGTCAAGCCAATGCTTCATGGATGAGGGACGTCTGTTCCTCGACGATGCGAATGGGGCGACCGGTTGCGGTGTGCAGTTTCTGATCGAGATCCGCTCCCAGCGCGGAGAGCAGAGTGTAAAAAAGGTCGGCGGGTGAGATCGGACGTTCGACGGGGGCTTCCCCTCGCGGATCCGTTTTGCCGACGACCACTCCCTGCTTCAGTCCGGCACCGAACAGGAGGGCGGAGCTTGCGCGAGACCAGTGATCCCTTCCGGCGGCGGGGTTGATCCGGGGCGTTCTGCCGAATTCGCTCGCGACCATCACGGTGGTGTTGCCCAGCATGTCCCGCCGGTCGAGATCTTCGTGAAGGGCGGAGACGGCCTGGTCCAGAGCGGTCAATTTCGGGGGGTAACCGAAGGTCAGGGCGCTGGCGATGCCCTGATGGTGGTCCCATCCCGTGAACCGGACAAATACGGTGCGCACCCCGTTTTCAACCAGACGTCTGGCGAGCAGACAGGATTGTCCCAGGAAATGGTGGCCGTAGCGGGTTCTGGTTGGTTCGTCCTCCTGACTGGTGTCAAACATGGATCTTACCCGGGGATTGAACGAGAGGAACCGTGCCTGATCGAGGAAGCGGTCGCGACCGAGTTCGGATTCGGATTTCGGACCGCCATCGAGTTGATCGACCTTCTGAAGCAGGCGCATTGCCTGTTCCAAAGGCGACGGCGGGACGAGGTCCTTGACGGAGAAATCCCTGTCTCCCGGGCTGCCTCCCACTTCGAACGGTCCGCGCGTGATCGGGAGGAACCCCTGTCGCGCGTATTCGTGCGCGTCCGGAATCGCCACGTAGGCGGGGACGAGGTTTGAGTCGTGGACCGGTTCGTGCCCGAAGATCGAGCCAAAGGTTGGGTAGGTGAGGACTGGATTTGGCCGTCGGCCGGTCAGCATGTAGCACGAGCCGCGATCGTGGTTGCCTTCGGGGCTGGTGATGGAACGAATCAGGGCGCACCGGTTCATCAGGGCGGACAGTCTGGGCAGGTGTTCGCTCACAAAGACGCCTTCGAGACTGGATTCGGTGGCGACGAGATCTCCCCGTATATCGGGCGGCGCTTCGGGTTTTCCGTCGAAGGTGTCGATGTGCGACATTCCGCCGTCCATCCAGACCAGGATGAGTGAGCGTTTGGAGTCGGCAAGAAACGGATTGCCGGAGATGAGGCGCGGCAAAAACGGGAGGGCTCCCATCGAAGTGAGAAATGCGCGGCGATTCATGGCGGTTCTATTTGAACAAAGGCCTCGATGTTGTCGAGGGCTGTTTTTTAATCCTGGAATGACGCCTGTTGTTCATCGCAGGGAACCGAACTCGCGGCTGGCGAGCAGGGCGAAGGCAAGGTCCCGACCTGCGGCAAGCGAATCGCGTGCGGATATTAGACCGGGAAGGAACGTGTCGATTTCGTTGGAAGCCGGTGGCCTCGCGAGAATCAGTATAAACAGTTCCTCCAACTGACGCCTGGGCTCGGGTTCGAAATCGAAGATCGCCGCGATCTGGTTGCCGGCTTGGTTGAGGCCCTCCTGGAGGAGACCGCTGTTGAGGATGTGGAGTTGACGCGCCAGGGGGGAATCGGGAGGGGGTGAACGATGGGTTGCGATGCCGAGCACGAAGTCGACGGCCTCCTTGAATTGTTTTCCCGACAGCGGCCTTGCCTGGCGGCGGGCCAGAAACAGGGACTCCGGATCTCCCGACAGTTGGTCGGGACCTGGCGGTTGCGAGGAGAGCGCGTAGAGACGGGACGTCGCGATGAGCCTTACCAGGGGGCGGAGATCGGTGTCGTGTGTCTCGAAGAAATCTGCGAGCAAACGCAGCACCGGTTCATGAATGGCCGGGTTGCTGATCCGATGATCGTCGGGAGCGCTCACAAGTGGTTTCCCGACCAAAACTCCGAAGATCCGGTTTGCAAAATTTCGTGAGAACTGATCCCGGGCACGCTGAAGTACAAACCACGCCACCGTTTCTTCGGGGGAAGCACCCCGGGGCGCATCCCCCGTTCCGAGGGGGAGCAGGGCGGGTTCGACCGGAGTTCCTTCCCCGGGAAGGAAGAACAGGCCGGTCATCATGGCCCCGTCACCGGCGGGCCGCGGGTCCGAAAAGAATGCCGAGAACCGGAGGTGTTCGGCTTGACGCCATCGGTCCATGGGGTGGTTGTGGCACCGCGCGCAACCGATGCCCAATCCAAGCATCGAACGGCCGACGTATTCGGCCCGGTCGCGCGGATCGGTGAATCGTTTCCAGGCGCGGTCGGGGCCCCGTTCGGTGAGGATGCGCCGTGTGATTTCGCCAAGGGAGGATCCTTCGGCAATCCAATCCACCATCGATTCCCTCAACGCTGCATCCCTGCCAGCCGGGTTCCGTTCCTCCTGACCTGATGGCGGGATTTCAAGCCAGTCGGCCAGATGTGCTGCGAATACTTCGCTGAATCCCGGGGTTGAGAGAAGTCGGTCGACCGTTGCCGGTATTCGTTCTTGTGGAGGCAGCGCCTCAAAATGTCTCAACTCGGTCGGGCCGGGCGGCCGACCAGCCAGGTCCAGATACAGTCGCCGTGCAACCGTATGCGGGTCCGCCGCAGGTGCGGGGTCCAATCCGAGTTCGTTCAGGCGCCGCAACCACGCGACATCCAGCGGGTTTTCGGAACCCGAAGGAGATGCCAGGGTGAGGGGCTGGGAGAACGGGCGCCGAATCGGGGTTCGAGTGTTCAAATGACCGAATCGCGCCAGGATCCAGGTTTCTCCCGGGCCAACCGGTTCGATCCGGCCGGAGTCGCCAAGCCGAGCCACCTGTTCGTTGGTGCTTTCGAGCACGGCCAGGTCGGTGACATTCCGTTCTTCGATTCCGAGATCTGAATCAAACAGAGCCGTGACGCGGACCTGATCGCCTTCCGTCGTCAACCGAATCTCAGAGAGGGTCTGTTTGAGGCCGGTTGTGTACGGGGCACCCTGTTTGATCCAGTTGACGAGCGTCTGCGCGGGCGCGTCGGTTTCACGAAAAAGGCGTCCGCCTCCATGTTTGATCTGGCGGGTTGGTTTCTGAAGGAGGAGGCTTTGGAGGGGCGTCGCAAAATCGAGCCGGCGGCCGGTCACCTCGTTTCGAATGGCTTCATAGTCGGCCATCGGATCGCCCGCGAAGAGCGAAAGTTTAAAGCCTCCCCGGCCGGTCGCACTCCCGTGGCACTCCGCAGCCGCGCAACCGTGCCTGGCCAGGATCGGAGAAATTTCGTAGGCGAAATCAAAGGGCCGCTCCGCAGGGGTGCCGCTGGACGGCTGGCAATACGCTCCCGCAACGCCGAAAACCGCACAGAGCGTTGCGGCGATCAAGGCCATCCGTGGGAACGAGGTCCCGTGTGGTTTCACTTCGGTGACACGATGGAGTTCAGGATTCGATGATTCACCGGGATGTGCCGTGGGCTTTCAGAAATCCCTCCGCAAGCTCCTGGGCGTGGTCCGATCCGTATCGATCCCGGAAGCTCAGCATCAGTTTAAACATCTCCACGGCCTCGGTCTTGAGATCGTCGTTTACACCTGCGCGTTTTTCGATATCCGCGAAGATCGCATCCACCTGTGCCGCTTCGTGGGTCTTGCGGATGAACGAACGAAGCAGGGAGTTCAGTTCCGGGTCCTCCGGAGGTTTGCCCTGGCGCACCTGGACGGGCGGCGGGGTGCCTGCATTCGCCGAAGGCTCCTGGGTGGTTTCAGGAGATTCGACCCTTCTGCCCGGCGCTCCGGGGCGTGCGGCACGCGCCCGAGGGGTGTCGCGCCGTTCCTGTGCCATTTGGTTGGGCTGCATTCCTGCGGTCCGGTTATGTACGCGCTGGAGTTGGGCATACAGCTCCTGAATCTCCACTCCCTGATCGAGCGCCAGTTTTCTGAGCGATTCGGTATCTTTCGGAAGGCGGGCTTCCACGAGACCTCGGAGCTCCGCCGGATTGCTCGGGATGGGGCCGGTGAGTTCTTCGACCCACTCGGACAGTTTGCCTGCATCCTCCTGATTGACATCCGTCAGGGCGACCGATCGGACAACCTTCCCGTGGTTCACCAGGATGAGGGACAGAGTTGCCTTGCGGTTCAGGGCGTAGTTTCCGGGGCCTTCGGCACCGTTCAGACTCAGGAGCATGGGGTTGCGGAGTTTAAGGGAGCCGTTGACCGCCTTGAGCCGCGACTCGGCTGCGGAACGGTCTGCGTGCAGGAGCAATGTGAACGATTTGAAGGACTTGATGGCATACCGGTTGGCCGTGATGTCCAGACCGCGCACCACCGGCAGGATGTTGCGCGTGATTTCGTGAACAAACAGAAGTGCGCCCGGGCCCTCGCCGATCTCCGCCGCGACGTCGAGTTCCCGTCCATCGAAGGGGCCGGAGTGTGGGCCCCCGGCTCCGTATGCCATGACCGGGGTGAGAGCGGTGCCGACGGGAGGGCCGGTGACAATGTCCTGGGCGGATCCTTGAGTCACGATGACTCCGATGGCGATGGTGACAAGTGTGAGTAGACGGTTCATAACAGGAATCTGGAATTTGGCTTGGGCCGGATCATTCGTGACGGCAGTTTGATCGGAACTCGCGGAATTTCGGGGCGTCGGCCGATCTCGGACGGTTGATCTCTATATAGGCCACTTTGGTGCAATTGCAACCAGGATCAGCGGTGTCCCGGTGCCTGGGTTACCACCAGAAGGTCGGGCCTCCGTCCGTCCGGACCCTCATGCCATCGAATTTTCTCCAGGACACATGCGCATCGGCGAACAGGAGGTTTCCTCCTTCGGGATAGTTTCCGTTGATCAGGTGCGGGGATTGGTGGCCTTCCCAGCCGCCGTTGACCTTGGTGTATTGGTTGCGTTTGCGGTCGGTTTCGTTGTCGCCCGTGGAGAGCACCGCGTCGGCGATGATCACACGTTCGGAGGCCCCGGGGTTGAGGCGTGTGCCATCGCGCAGGATCCAGGCCTGGGGGTTGAGGCTCTCGGTGATGTTGGTTGGGCGCACTCGGGCAGCATATTTCCAGGCAAACTGATAGCCCGCCACGCGATAGCCCTGATCGCGAATCGTCGTGTCTCCCAACGAATCGGTGGTGAATTTCCATAGGTCATCGTTGTCCTGCTTGGGGAAACCCGGGCAGTAGAGGATGTGCCGCTGCCCGCCGTTCTCGGTCAAACGATTCGCGACGAAGGCCGGAATATCCCATGGCCAGTTCCCAACTGATTTTGTGGCCGGATCCTGAAGGAGGGGGAATTGGTCGTTGTTGTCCCCTGCATACATGTGGGACGCGATGCCGAGCTGCTTGAGATTGCTCAGGCATTTTACCTTGATTGCCTTGGTCTTGGCGCGTGACAATGCGGGGAGCAGCATGCCCGCCAGGATGGCGATGATGGCGATGACGACCAGCAGTTCGATCAGGGTGAAAGCCGGGGAACCGGCTGAACGAAATCTCTTAAGACGAATCGAGGGGGGAGGGGTGCTCATAAGCGGGGGCGCTGGGGTTTGAACTGGAATTGAGCTTCGCACGGAATTCATCAAGGTGACTTTGGGTTTTCCGACACGGTATGTTGGCTCATGGAGCCTGGGAACTCGTTATTCGAAATCTGAAGCTGACGCGCATGAGCCATGCTGGATGATCAAATTCCGGGTTCAGAGGCGGATTCTAATGCACACGCCAGTCGATGCAATATGAAATCTCACCCTGTCCGATCAAAACGGGACACGAGTCTGGAGCCTGGTTCCAGAAATGCGGGTCCCGCGCGGCCCACTGCCATTCGTTTAAGCTATTCGGAGGGTGAATCCGTCCCCGTGGGGCCGCAAGCGGTTGAGCGGCTCAGCGAGGACGGATTCGCCCTGCTACCATTTCAGTTCTTAAACGAATGGCAGTGCCGCGCGGCCTCCCGGGGGACGACAACCTTTTGTTGCACCTGCAACAAAAGGTTGTCGTTGGTGGTGGGGAAGTGAGTTTGGTTGGCGGGAGTCAATTCACGAGAAGTGAATCGCAAGCCGGGTGGAGCCTTTCTGCGGTTTTGTCGTAAGTTACTTAAAATGAACGAGCTGGACCGGGGGTGGTTGCTGCTGTGGGATTCCCGGGTTCCGGCGGTTGACCGGAGGGTGTTATGAAGGATTTATCGAATCCATGGGAGATTCGGGAGGAGTGGCTCCCCGAGAATGCGTCCCGCGCTGATCTGCTGGAGTTCCTGCTGCATTATTCCATTCTGGCTCCCTCCTCGTATAACACGCAGCCGTGGCATTTCCGATTTTCCCGCAATGGCGTTGATCTTCTGGCGGATCGATCGCGCGGTCTGGAATCGATTGATCCGGAAGACCGTGAGGTGATCATCGGTTGTGGTTCGGCGCTGGGGAATCTGGATGTGGCCGCCGCGCATTTTGGTTTTGGTTTGCAGGTGACCCTGTTCCCGGATCGATCCGAGCCGGACCTGCTGGCGCATGTGGAGCTGGGGCGTCCGGTCGATCCAGACATTGATGTGACGTTGATGTTTGGGGCAATCACGAAGCGGAGGAATAATCTTTTGGAGTTTTTTGAAAATCCCATTCCTGAGGAGCTTTTGGAATTGCTGGCAGAAACGGTGCAGCGGGAGGGTGTGTGGTTGCGGTTTGTGTCGGGCGATGCCACACGGGCGGCAATTGTGGGATTGATCGAACAGGCGGATCGGGTTCAATGGGCCGATCCGGGATTCCGGAGGGAGCTGGCTCGGTGGGTGCATCCGAACCGGAAGCGGGCCGTAGACGGAGTATCGGGGGCGGCCTTGGGCATGGGTGAATTTGTTTCCAGGGCCGCTCCGTTGATCGTTCGCAGGGTTGATCTGGGCCGAAGACGTGCGGCGCATGATCGGGACGTTGCGTGGCATGCGCCGGTTCTGGCGGTGCTGGGCAGTGATGGGGATTCAGAATCCGACTGGATTGCGGCCGGGCGGGCGGTGTCCAAGGTTTTGCTGCGTGCGAGAGCTGAGGATGTGTGGGCGTCGTTTTTGAACCAGCCGCTGGAGATCCCGGAATTGCGTTCGCAGATCGCGGATCGCATGCAGCAGCCCGGTTTTCCCCAGGTCATCATGCGACTGGGATTTGGATTCGATGTCAGTCCCTCGCCACGCAGGAGTATGAAGGATGTGTTGCTGCCTCCGAAGAACTTCGCGCGGCAGGTTCACTGAGATCAAGACGTTTCAAGACGAGCCCCGTTGCCTCCCGGGGCGGAGATCGCTGCATGCACCCCCTCAGATGTTTCCGGCTTTTCGGAACCCGGATCCTCTCACTCCCGCCATCGAGACTTCAATCAGCTCACGGCAAGCAACGAGCAACTCTGTACGATGGAACGGTTGTTCGGGGTCGCCGCCGGATTCAGGCTGTGAAACCAAATCGGTAATGTTCCTCCTCCGGCTTGATGCCCAGAGAGGCGCAGATCCGCTTGGAAGCCATCATGGCGGCGGCGGTCTTCACGATCCGGTCAAAATCGGTGGGCGGCAGATCCAGTCCGTCGTGTTTGATGGTCCGGAGTTTCCCCTCGGATTCCAGCAGTTGCTCGACAAACTCCTCGCACGCCACCGGATCGTCGGTGCAGAAACGTTCCGTGCGAGTGTGCCTGGTGTCCCGGGTGGTGTATTCGATTGAGTATTTGGGAAGCATAAACCCTCGTGCAGGTTGATGGTTAGGAATTCACAAATTCGTGTTCACGTTCGCGGACGACCAGGACAGGGCAGGGTGCCTGGCGCACCACATGCTCCGCAACGCTGCCCAGCAACACATGTTTCAGTCCGGTGTGGCCATGGGTCGAGATGATGATGAGATCGGCGGGCAGTTTCCTGGCGGTCTCTATGATCTCGGGAGCAGGCATGCCGATGTGAACCGCGCTCTCGATGGTCACTGTTTCCCGAAGCTCCGATGAGATCAGTTGCGAGAGTTTCTCCTCGCCAACCTCCCTCATGCCCGACTCGATCGAGGTGTAACCGGCGCTGGTAAATTCGCTTGAGGCGTAGTTGATGGGAACCACGTGCAGCAGCAGGATCTCCGAGCCATACTCCCGTGCCAGCGGGATGGCGTATTGAAGCGCCTTCTTGGAGCAATCCGAGAAGTCGATCGGGACGAGCAGTTTCTTCAGGTGAAAGGCGGTGTGTTTGAGTGCGGCACCGGCGTTTTGTTCGGCGACGGAACCGCCTTCGCGGACGGTGGCAGGTTTGGTGCTCATAACGGTTGCCTCCTGGACGACTGTTGTTTCCCCTGCAAATAACCCCTCAATATCTCCGTTGTTTCGCCATCGCCCTACACAGCGGTTGTGATTCCCTCAACATTCCTTGGGGTCTTGGCGCGGTGTGGAGACGGAATCGGGAGCGCCTGCATTTTGACACGGGAACCCCTGGAGGGAAACCCACTCCCTCTCAATCAGCTTTGCTGCAGGGAGCGAGGAATCCACAACGAGGACATCTCCACCTGAAACGGATGCCGGTGCGGTTCGCGCCACTGCCATTCGTTTAAGCTATTCGGAGGGCGAAGCGTCCCGCTGAGCCCCCCCCCCCCCCCGGGGGGGC